>CAYULV010000059.1:0-7406 GCA_964445655.1 uncultured Granulosicoccaceae bacterium
CCATGGGGCAGGTGTCGGTGATTACGCCATTCACCTTGTCGGGCGCCATGGCGCCGGTCACGATCGCTGGTGCCCTGGTACAACAGAATGCGGAAGCGTTGGCGGGAATGGCGTTCAGTCAGATTGTCAATCCAGGTGCACCGGTCATGTATGGTGGCTTCACATCAAATGTCGATATGAAGTCCGGTGCACCAGCGTTTGGTACGCCGGAGTACATGAAGGCGCAGATAATCGGTGGTCAGCTAGCGCGTCGCTATCAAGTGCCTTACCGAACTTCCAATGTCTGTGCAGCCAATACTGTTGATGCACAAGCTGCTTATGAGAGTGTTTTTTCGCTGTGGGGTGCGGTGCAAAGTGGTATGCATATGCTCAAGCATGGCGCCGGCTGGATGGAAGGTGGCTTGTGCTGCTCGTATGAAAAATCCATACTCGATATAGATTTGTTACAGATGATTGCCGAGAGTCTCGAGCCTTTGGACTTCAGTGAGGATGCACTGGCACTTGATGCGATCAAGGAAGTCGGGCCTGGTGGTCATTTTTTTGGTACCGATCACACGCAGACGCGCTACAAAACAGCATTCTATTCGCCGATACTGAGTGACTGGCGAAATTATGAATCCTGGCAGGAAGCCGGTGAACCGACAGCGATGCAAAAGGCCAATCGTGTTTGGAAAGAACGGCTGGCCATGTACGAGAAGCCAGCAATGGATGAAGCGGTTCATGAAGAACTGGTCAGTTTTATCGAGAGAAGAAAAGCGGAAGGTGGCGTTGCAACTGATTTTTAATGATTTTGCATGGCAGGTATAAACGCATTATTGTTGACTGGATCGCTTTTAGAATCGCTTTTAGGGTCGCTCATAGAATCGCTCATAGAAAATTCGATGCAACAGAATTCGAAACAACAGGAAAACTGCCGTGAACAGATTTGACTACGTGATAGTCGGTGCAGGTTCGGCAGGTTGTATCCTGGCTGCACGTCTTACCGAAGACCCAAGCGTCACAGTCGCGCTGCTTGAAGCCGGCGGGTCTGATAAAAGCATTTTCATCCAAATGCCGACCGCCTTGTCGATCCCGATGAATATGCCGAAATACAACTGGGGATTCGAATCAGAGCCAGAACCTGGGTTGAATGGGCGAAAACTTGATTGTCCTCGCGGCAAGGTTATCGGCGGTTCATCGTCAATCAATGGCATGGCTTTCGTACGTGGGCATGCCTGCGATATTGACGAATGGGAAACACAGGGTGCGGTGGGCTGGAACTACGCGTCCTGTCTACCGTATTACAAACGACTTGAAACCTGGCATCACGGCGCTAACCGTTATCGCGGTGGCAATGGTCCGGTCGGGGTTTGTGGCGGTAACGACATGCGCTTGAACCCCTTGTATCAAGCGTTTATCGATGCGGGTGAGGAAGCCGGCTATCCGTTCACCGCCGACTACAACGGCTACCAGCAAGAAGGTTTTGGGCAAAAGAGCATGTCCGTTGACGCTGGCGTTCGCGCCTCCACGGCCAATGCATATCTGAAACCGATTCGGCACCGAAGTAATCTACACATCATCCCGCATGTGCTGGTTGATTCGGTCCTGTTTGACGCTGATACAGACGCTGCCCGGAACAAAGCCTGTGGAGTTCGCTATATCGCAGCAGGGCGTTACCTGAAAATATTTGCCGAACGCGAAGTCATTCTGTCAGCGGGATCGATAGGATCGCCATCGATCCTGCAACGATCAGGAATTGGCCCTGCGGACGTGCTGAAAGAGGCCGAGGTAGCCCTGCGCCTGGATTCACCCGGTGTTGGCGCAAATCTGCAAGATCATCTTGAAGTGTATTTTCAATATGAATGCACGCAGCCTGTGTCACTTAATCGAGAGCTGAACTGGTGGCGCAAAGGGCTGATTGGTGCGCGTTGGGCGCTTACCAAACAAGGGCTTGGTGCAACGAATCATTTCGAATCCTGTGGTTTCATCCGCTCGAGGGCAGGCTTGAAGTGGCCAAATATTCAGTATCACTTTCTGCCTGGTGCCATGCGTTATGACGGGCGGGCAGCGTTTCCGGGTGATGGGTTCCAGGTACATGTTGGTCCGAACAAGCCACAGAGTCGTGGGCATCTGAAAATCAAGAGCGGTAATCCGCGTCAGGCGCCGTCCATTCAATTCAATTATTTACAACACAAGCAAGATAAGCAGGATTGGCGTGATTGCATACGACTGACGCGGGAAGTATTGCAGCAATCGTCTTTGGCGCGATTTCGTGGTGATGAAATACAGCCCGGTATGAATATCGATACCGATGAAGCCATAGATCAGTGGGTCATCGAGAATGTTGAAAGTGCTTATCACCCGTCCTGTTCGGTGAAGTTAGGTGCTGACGATGATCCAATGGCAGTGCTTGATAGCGAATGCAAGGTTCGCGGTACGAAGAATCTTCGTGTCGTTGATTCATCAATCTTTCCAACGATAACCAATGGCAATTTGAATGCGCCATCGATGATGGTGGCCGAGCGCGCAGCGGATTTGATTCGAGGCAAGAGCTTGCCGCCGGAAGAGGTGCCAGTCTGGACACCCAAAAATTGGGAAACCACACAACGTTCCAAAGAACCGGAAGCCTGACTGTTTGAATGGGATTAAGGCTCGCTATCCGAACTTGGTTTGCCACTCTGATTTGCTGATTCGAAATACCACGTGTTTGGCTAAATGACTTGCGAGATCAATACGTGGATGTATGAAACCGACGTTATCTTCTTTCATGCCGAGTTTTTTCATTACGTTGATTGAAGGCAGGTTGCACGCAGAAGTGAAAGAAACCACGTCTTCAAAGCCAAGTGTGTTGAACCCGAACTGCATTGCGCATATGGCTGCTTCAGTCGCATACCCATGCCCCCAATACTTGCGTCCCAAACGCCAGCCAATTTCTAAATTTCCCGCACATGGATGCCAATCAGCCGGTTCAGAAAAGCCGACGAATCCGATAAATTCGCCACTGTCGATCAATTCAACTGCCCACGACCCCCAACCGAACTTAGCAATGTTACTGATGCTTTTGTTTATAAAAGCATCAGACTCCTCGTATGTAAACGTACGCGGGAAGTATCGCATTACATCAGCGTCATTATTTATTGCATGAAATTTCT
This sequence comes from uncultured Granulosicoccaceae bacterium, assembly GCA_964445655.1. Classification (GTDB taxonomy): domain Bacteria; phylum Pseudomonadota; class Gammaproteobacteria; order Granulosicoccales; family Granulosicoccaceae; genus Granulosicoccus. The sequence goes on from CAYULV010000059.1 coordinate 3,132, forward strand.
GACGGTCACTGTCTTTCCACTGTCGTAGCAACAGCCTGTCAGAAAAATGGTTTTCACACGTGGCAGGCATTTTATACTCCACTTAACTACCGTGGAAAGGACTTCAGGCATGGTGTTAATTTAATAATCTAATGAGAATGGAAATGTAGCCGCAGCTCATCAAAAAAATGCGATCCAGCTGCCTATAACAATCAGCTCGAGCAGTACCAATAATATCACTGCTCCTCTAATCAGTTTTTCGTGGTGTTTCTTCCAGACAACAATGGCGGCAGCCACACTCAATACAACTTCGACCGGCGCTACCCAGCCCGCAAAGTGATCGGTATCCCAATAGCTCAGCGGGCTGATGAAGCGCCAGTCGGTCAGGGGCCAGAAATGAGCCCGAGCATCATCGTGATGGAGTGGGAAATCACAGACGAGATGTAACAGCGCAGCACCTGCCAACGCTATCAACCATGTTTTTTTCAATCCGATGCCGAAGAATAAAAGTAGCCCCCACAGCAAAAAGGAATTGTCGACCATGAACACCAGTTGCCAGCTATCGGAGAAATACAACTCGTCAAATACAACGGATGCAGGAATGTCAAGAATGAAGACGCAGATAGCGACCAATAGGTATAAAGACAGATCAGGTAACAAAGCACCGATAATTGCGGCAATGGTTATTGCTCGGTAGTTTGTTCTGCCAAATGCAGCCGTGCCCAGTAACAGGTGTGCGGGTGTATTCATGGCGAAAGTGACGGTCGATCATTACCAGACAAGTGCGTCAGGTAAGCCACCAGAATCACATCAGCGATGACGTGGACCAATGTGGTCTTGGACAGAGGGTAGGGGAGCTTTGGATCAGCTCCTGGATTCATCCGCACGTGACCAACAACGGCCACGTGCGGGATGAGAAATAAACCGTGACCTACTAAATAAACCGTGACCTACTATTTGATCTCAAGCAATTCGACTTCAAACACCAAAGTCTCGCCAGGTCCGATCGATTGTCCGGCGCCACGCTCTCCGTAAGCTAGCTCGGATGGAATGACAAAACGGTACTTGGATCCTACCGGCATCAGTTGCAAGCCTTCAGTCCAGCCCGGTATGACACCTTTCAACGGAAATGATGCAGGCTCGCCACGCGCGATGGAGCTGTCGAATTCGGTGCCATCAATCAGTGTTCCAACATAATGAACCGAAACGGTGTCATCAAGTCCCGGTTTCTCGCCGTCGCCATCGCTCATGACTTCGTATTGCAAACCACTGTCAGTGACCTTGACACCATCGCGAGACTTGTTGCTGGCAAGGAAATCTTTCCCGGCTTGCTGGGCTGATGCCGCCGCTTCTGCGGCTTGGGCCTGTTGCTGCTCTTGCAAGACTGTTTGAGCTTCCTGCAGCGTCATGGCTGTTTCTTCGCCTTTGTGCTGCGCCATCATGCCTTGCATCAGTTGTTCGTAGTTGATGTCGCCGTAGTTTTGCAGGACGCGATCGCCGATCATCATGCCGAGTCCGTAGCTGAGTTTGTCTTGGTCAGTGGTTGGCGCGTCCTGAGCAAGAACGCCTGTAGTAACGGCCAAGCCAAGACTTACGGCCACCATAGTGGCCAAAACGGTACTTTTCATTAGGGAACGTGTCCTTATAGGTCTGTGGTTCAAATGTGACCACAGAACTATGTCACAGTTCGTTGTGGCCTGTCTCGATTAGCTTTGCAGCTTTTAGGCCTGTCTGCTCGCTGAAGGTGGTTTCTACCAGATACGTAAGGGTTCGCGCTCTGGTTTTATCCTTCAGCATCTGATCGAGCCGATTTTCGAGATGTCTGGGGTAGCTCGCCAGAACATCGCGCTTGTGCCCGTCGCAGCGATTGAAAACGTAATTCAAGGCCTTGTGGGGCGCCCCATCGTAGTCCTTTGCGCGCTGATCAACGCATTGAGACCAGCGAGCGAGTATCTCGCTGCGGTGGTCGACAGCGGGGGATTCGCTCGTTGAAGCGCAGCCGCTAATGGTTGCCAGTGCTAGCAGTAGCCCACTGATCGAGGTTTTTGCGAGTTGCATGAACTGTATCTCATCGGTACTCGTGACGGTACCTTCATGTTCATCCTATCGGCGTACCTCTTTTTTTCTGAGTCAGGTGTCAGCTGGCGACTCAAAAAAATGCGGTCGCACCCGCAAATTACAGCTCGATGTGTCTCGATGTTTGCTCTGGTACCGTTTTGCTTAAGCTTTACACGGGCGCGGAGATGGGCGTCTGACGTCGATACATCACCAGCCAGATCACCGCTAATGCAGTGATTCCGAGCAATGGGATGGCGGAAAGATTGACTACTTTCCAGCCGAAAGTGTAGTGCAAGCCACCGGCACTCAAGGCGGTGATTGTCACGGTGGTAAACACGATGAAATCGTTGATGCCTTGAGCGCGTGTTTTTTCTTCCGGTCTATAGGTATCCGTGAGCAAGGTCGTACCACCGACATAAAGGAAGTTCCAACTGACCCCGAGAAGGAATAACGACGAGACGAAATGTATTTGTGTCTCGCCATTGAGATTGATCACTATGCAAACAATGCCGATAAGCACACCTGCAGTCAGTACCGGAACAATACCGATACGTGAAATCAGATGACCGGTGAAGAAAGACGGCAAGAACATCGCAACGACATGCCATTGAATAACCATGGCTGTCGCCCCCAAGCCGTAGTCATTCGCTGCCATCGCAAGCGGCGTTGATGTCATGACCAGATTCATCGTACCGTAGCCGAACATCTGGCAGATTATCGCGATAATAAAAATGGGTTGCGAGACGATAGCGCCCAAGGAACGCCCGTCATTGCTGGTATTGCGAATGATGGGTCCTGGCAATTTCGCAAACGAGATGGTCAACATTGACAGCATGTAGACAATGATCAGCACCGCAAACGGTCCGGCAAAACGTTCGGTAAAGAAATGGCTGCTCCAGTTGGCGAGATTAGGGCCAATGAAGGCGGCCAATACGCCACCGGCCATGACCATCGAGATAGCTCGTGCCTTGATGGAACCGTCGACCACTTCAGCGGCTGTAAATCGATAGTAGTTGGCAAACGCAGTAAACGTACCGAAGCATAATGTCGCTATACAAAACGGGACAAAGGACTGATCGAATATGCCCCACAAGGCGAGACAAGCGCCGACCATCCCAATGACTCCTGCCAACAGAAACCCTTTCTTGCGTCCGATCCGACTCATGATGTACGAGGCCGGTATCGTACTGCACATGATGGCAAAGAATTGCAAGGCCATCGGCAAGGTCGCGAGGTTCTTGTTGGGTGCCAGTTCAAAGCCGATCAAGGCGGATACCGTGATAAGCAACGATGCGCACACATACATGAATGCATTGCACAGTGACAACAGATAAATCGTCTTCGGTAATCTCGTTCCGCTCATGGCTTCTACTTCTTTTTATAATTGGCTCGGCGTGCGCTTTTTTTTGCGTCGCGTTTTTGTTCTTCGGCCGCAAGACGTTCCTGTGTCTCGACAATTTCCCGTTCCCGCATGTCGGGTGTTTCCAGTGTAATGCCACCGAGCAGCCCACTGCGAAATTCCTGTAACAACAAGCGACCCGCCCGATCAAAATCGACAAGCCCGCCGCCACCGAGGCAGCCACGCCGTTGGCCAATCTGCTCCAGGGTCCGAACACTCTCGGCAAGCTCAAGCTCATCACCAAATCGGGACGTCAAGCGATCAGCGTAGTGGACACCCAGAAAATCGAGGAGCACGGCAGCGACCTCGCTACTATCCATCGCGGTGTCGCGAATCGCGCCCGTCGCGGCCAAGCGGTAGCCACTGGCCTGGTTGTCGACCTTTGGCCACAGCACACCGGGTGTATCCCGCAGGATCCACCCTTCGCCGAGTTGAATAGGCTGCTGGCGTTTGGTGATGGCAGGCTCATTGCCGGTTTTTGCGACGACTCTTCCGGCGAGCTGGTTAATCAAGGTGGACTTGCCGACATTGGGAATGCCAACCACCATCGCGACGCGTGGCTTGATGCGTTTTGGGTCTGGGGGCATCAGTTCACGAAGTCGTTTCGGAATTTCCCGATACGTCTCGCTGTGTTCGGTGCTGACGGCCACGGCGTCGGTCTTGTCTTGCTCAGCCAGTGCGCCAATCCAGGTTTCCGTCAGGGCGGGATCTGCCAGGTCTGACTTGCACAACACATGCAAACTGGGTTTCTTGCCGCGCAGCTCGGTGAGCATCGGGTTTTCACTGCTCCACGGAATACGTGCATCGAGGACTTCTATCAACACATCGATATCCGGAAG
>CAYULV010000059.1:7506-18059 GCA_964445655.1 uncultured Granulosicoccaceae bacterium
TGATGGTTCCAGATTTGTACAGACTACCGACTGCCTTCTTGAAATTTTTCTTGCTGACTTTGAATGTTCGATAGATATCATCCGGCGAGCTCTTGTCGTGCAATTTGCACACGCCATCATTGGCGTGCAGATAGACGAGAATTGTCTTCGATAGATCATCATGAACATCTCGACTCCTGGGCTGCAATGACAGATCAATTCGACCATCGGCACGAATGCGCTTGATAAACCCGCTGGTTTGTTCGCCCACGCGTACTCTTTGAAAGATTTCATCCTTGTAAATGAGCCCGATCGCGCGATTGTCGATAACCGCCTTGAAGCCAAGATCGGTGCGTTGGTAAATCAGCAGTGACACCGCTTGCCACGGTTTGAAGTCATTGCCATCGTTTGCCCGGTCCGATAAATGATGATCAATCCGACTGCTCGCCGCCAGTCGACCGCTGTTGTCGAGATAGATCAGTACGCTCTCGTAACGCCCCGCTTCAACCGGACGCCTTTGTTCGGCGAAGGGCAGCAGCAGTTCCTTGTCCAGTCCCCAGTCAAGAAAAGCGCCGGCGTTGGTCACAGCACTGACTTTCAGTGTGGCGACCTTGTCGCGCTCCACGGTGGGAGTGGCCGTAGTTGCCACAAGGTTCGACTGTGTGTCGGTATACAAGAATACCTTCAGAGAGTCGCCAACATTGGCATTCGGGGCTTCGTCAATGGGGCAGACGGCCGTACCCAGATCGCCAGCGTCCAGCTCGAGATGAGCTTGTGTTCTGCGCGTCACGGGCAAAATGTAGGTGTAACCAATATCCATGTCTGGCGAGTGTATGCCTAGCGAGAGCTGAGCGCCAGCAAAGCAGGCTAGCTTGAGGTTCGTTATGCTTGTGCCATGAACGCATTGGTCTCCCCATTGGACGAACCTGGCGAGGACTCTGGTACCTCCTTGCCACTGGCTGCGCCGACCATTCTGCTTGCACCGATGGAAGGGGTCATCGACGCACCGATGCGTGCCTTCCTGACATCCATGGGTGGTTATGACCGCTGCGTCACGGAATTTATCAGAGTGACCGATGTGCGGCTTCCGGAAAAAGTGTTTTTGCGTCTTTGCCCGGAACTTGCCGATGGTGCTCATACGCCGAGCGGTACACCGGTATATACACAGTTGTTGGGCAACCATCGCGAAGCACTGGCGGCGAATGCCTTGCGCGCGGTTGCGTTGGGCACTCCGGGAATTGATCTGAATTTCGGCTGCCCGGCAAAGACAGTCAACAACAGTCAGGGTGGGTCGATCTTGTTGCGAGATCCTGGCAATGTGGCCGGTTTGGTGGCGGCTGTGCGCGACGCCGTACCGGCCGAGATTCCGGTGACTGCCAAGATCCGGCTCGGTTACGACAACACCGACCAACTGGAGAGGATCGTGACCGGCATCTCTGAGGCGGGGGCGACCGAAATTGCGATTCATGCGCGCACCAAATTCGATGGTTACAAGCCGCCGGCCTTCTGGTCACGCGTCGGTGAGCTCGAGCGAACCTTGAAACCTCGAATCTATATCAATGGCGAGATCTGGTCTGTGTCTGATAGTCGTGATGCTCGCCTGGCAAGTCGCTGTCAGCATGTGATGCTTGGCCGAGGTGCCCTGGCAGCCCCTGATCTGGCGAACCGCATCAAGCAGGGTAGCAATGAGGAACCGATGGCCTGGGAATTCGTGCTGGATCGGGTTGAAAGGCAATTTGCCGTCAGCGATTCTCAAAGTCCACGTCATGTTGGCAATCGCACCAAGCAGTGGCTGGCCTACCTCAAACGAAATTATCCGCAAGCCAGTGATCTGTTCAAGCGTTTGCGAACCTTGCACGACACGCGCGCGATTCATCAGGCCTTCAGCGATCATCGTCGCCGAGATCTCCAGGCCGCCTGAATATTGCAAACTGAACAAGTAAAACTTGATAAGCGCTCACTGAGCGTTGCGACTCGCATTGCTTATCTTGCTCATCAACACGATAGAGAGAAAACCATATGTCACATGGCTATGAATCAGGACGCTTGAACCTGCCCTTTGTTGGCATCTGTACCTTTGGCAAGTATCCCTATGTGCAGGACTGGGATGCCATTGATGCGCAAGTGGCAGTACTTGGCGCTCCTTATGATTTTGGTTGCCAGTATCGTTCAGGTGCACGCTTTGGACCGCGCTCGATACGTGAAGCGTCCACCTTGTTTTCATTTGGTCACTCTGGTGCTTATGATCATGAGGATGACATTACGTATCTTGAAGCGGAATCCACATCGATAGTGGACATTGGTGATGCCGACATCGTGCATACCGATACATTGAAGAGTCACGAAAATATCGAATTTGGTGTCAGAAAAATTCTCGCAGCTGGCGCAATCCCGGTCGTGCTCGGCGGGGATCATTCGGTCAATATTCCCTGTATCAACGCCTTCGATGATCAGGAACCCATTCACCTTGTACAGATTGATGCGCATCTGGATTTCGTCGATGAACGCCACGGCGTACGCTTTGGTCACGGCAATCCAATGCGCAGGGCTGCCGAGAAAGACTATGTCACTGGTTTAAGTCAGATTGGTATACGTAATGTGTCGTCAACGGCTAAAGATGGCTACGAGGCCGCCCGTTCAATGGGTTCGGATATCTTGTCGGTCAGACAGTTTCGTAAATTGGGAGTTGAGGCGGTGCTCGAGCGCATTCCTGCCGGCAAGCGTTACTACGTAACGATCGATATTGATGGGTTTGACCCCTCTATCGCACCGGGCACTGGTACGCCCAGTCATGGTGGATTTACCTACTATGAAGGCTTGGAGCTGCTGGATGGTCTGGCTAGGCGCGGCAGTGTAGTCGGGATGGATCTTGTTGAAGTCGCGCCCGATTATGATCATGCCGGTAGTACATCAACCTTGGCGGCTCAGTTATTGTTGAATTTTATCGGGCGAGTCCTGCACCACCGCTAGGTCATGCTTTTACAGCGGGATATTTTTACAACAGGTGTGTCTTACAACGGGTGACGCTTAGCCCGTTTGGTCCGATGTTGTAGGGATTGCAATATTGGCGCGCGATTCGATCAGGCATCCCAGGCCCGGATCGTTGGTCGACTTGAACGAAGGCTCATCGTTCGAAATGGCTTCCAGTGTGTTTGCCATCTTTGTCATCCATTGATTCGCGTGTGCACGTTGTTCGGGAGTCATGCTGTTGACAAACCGCAAGGCAAAGGTCCGCCAGAGCTCTCGATTGGCCGACCATTGTTCAGGGTGGGCGGTTTCAAGCAGTGACCATAACCGTTGCAGATGTGCTGTCATCTTCGCGTCGTAGCTTGCACTTTCCTGATCACGTGCGATATTGAAAAACTGCCGATTCCACTCATCAGACAGTTCGTAATACTGTGAGCGCATACTGATTTGCTTGCCCAGCGAGGTGCGCAACATGGCCCGTTGGTTAGCGGTAAGCTCGAGACCGACGCGGCGAGCCCATTTATCTATGCGGTTGAGTCTGCGTTCAGCGCGTTCCTTCGGGGTTCGCTTCGTGTACCGGGCGCGATTCTTTGCGCGCTCGCGTTTGAATCGGTTTTCGATGAAATTGATTTGTTCGTCGTCCAGCGAACGCATCAGATCGAATGAATAGTTGACGGGATGACACTGTCTGATGGCCTGCGTATGTGATTCGCCTGTTTCGAACCAGGCAGCGATATCGTCGCGACTGGTCTGATCGGGCCGGGCAATGCTGCCCGCGATCGTACGCAGCAGAGTGGCGTACTTCGGTAATTCATTTTGTCGATGCCAGACGTGGAAGCTACCCACAGTTGCTTCGAAGGCGGCCTTCTGCTCGGCGTCGAAATCCCCCAGTTTGTTGAATTCCTTGCGCATCTGGTCGTCGAGCCTGTTGTACAGCGGTCCGATCACGAGCTTACTGTTGGTACAGGCGCCCAACACTGTCACGGCGAGGAGCACGAGGATGGTGCGCCACTGTTGGCTTCTGAGTATCATGACACCTTGGATTCTAACCACAAAGACACTGTGTGGCTGGGTAAAAAACGGCTAGCCACATGACAGCGGGGAAAATTTAATGTCAGAACGCACAGACAATGCCACAGAGTCCGGCACCCATGCCGTCGGACCCGGGATGGTTGTCGCGATGCACTACGATCTCTACACCGCTGAGGCTGAGAAGATCGAGACGTCCAAAGGCGGAAATCCGATCTTGTTTCTGTTTGGCGATTCATCCGTTCTGGCTGCATTGCAAGAGGCTCTTGACGGTAAATTGGCTGGTGATGATTTTTCCGTCACCATACCCCACGAGAAGGCCTATGGTCGACGTTATCCGGACAGAATGCGGCGCATGCCTCGCAAACAAATAGATGGTGGTAAAAAGCAAACGTTCCGCCCCGGGCAGGTAATTCACCTGAGAAATGAACAAGGTCCAACTCACGCCACAATTGTGAAGGCGGGCAAGTTCATGATAGACCTTGATATGAATCACCCTTTGGCAGGTGTTGATCTGACGTTTGATGTGGCCATCGATACGGTTCGCCCGGCGAGTGATGAAGAATTGGCACATGGCCACGCGCATGGCGTTGGCGGGCACCAGCATTGAATGCTGTGCTGAAATTCAACCTTGCTTAACTAGCCTCAGACAATGATTGGAGAAGCTTCATGATTACCCGCAAACAGTTCTTAGCTGCCATTGGCCTGTTCGCCCTCGTGGCGTTTACTGGCTGTGTCACTAATCCAGTAACCGGGGAAAAAGACCTCCTGGTAGTCTCAGAAGCCTGGGAATTGCAGGTGGGTCAGCAACAATACGCACCGCTGCGTCAGTCACAAGGCGGTGATTATGTGGTCGATCCGAACGTCGAGGCCTATGTGCGGAAAGTCGGTCAACGCCTGGCCGCCAAGAGTGATCGGGATCTACCGTATGAATTCCATGTCATTAACGATTCCACGCCGAATGCCTGGGCCTTGCCCGGGGGCAAGATCAGCATCAACCGCGGTCTCCTGGTCAGACTCAAGGATGAATCAGAACTGGCGGCAGTACTGGGTCATGAAATCGTGCATGCGGCGGCCAAGCATGGTGCACGCGCTCAAACCCGAAGTATTGGTTTGCAGCTTGGTGTCCTGACAGCAACTGTTGTTGGACAACAGAACGGTTACGGTCAACTGACGCAAGGTTTATCGGCGGTGGGGGCGCAACTGATCAACAGTCGTTATGGTCAGGGTGCGGAACTTGAAGCAGACAAGTTCGGCATGGAATACATGAAACGTGCGGGTTACGATCCTCAGGGGGCAGTAGGGTTGCAAAGAACCTTTGTTGAATTGTCAAAAGGGCAGCCCAATGATCCGATATCAAAACTCTTCGCGTCGCATCCACCGTCTGAACAACGCGTCGCACAAAACATCGCAACGGCTGAGAGCCTTGGCGCAGGTGGTCAGCGCGGTGTCAGTGAATATCAACGTGTCATGAGTCGCTTGCGACAGTCGACCAAAGCTTACGAGGCGTTTGACAAGGCGCAGATAGCGGCGCAGAAAGGGGATTTGAATCAGGCTAACTCACTGATCAGACAGGCCATCAGAATTGAGCCACGCGAAGGGCACTTTCAGTCTTTCCTGGGTGATATGGCGCAGAAGCGCAAGGATTACCGATCAGCCAAACAACACTATGACAAGGCTATCTCTCTGAACAAGGATTTCTTTTACTATTACTTGCAGCGCGGCAAAGTTTTCGAAGCCACTCGAAATGCACAAGCCGCGCGCCAGGACTATGCCACCAGCATGAAATATCTGCCGACATCGGATGCGCAAGCAAGTCTCGGTCAATTTGCCGAGAGTGAAGGTAACCTGGTAGCGGCCAAACGTTTCTATGCCATGGCCGCGCAAGCCAAAGGACCGTCAGGGGATAAAGCACGATCAGCGCTGCAACGTCTTGAACCACCGGTCAACAAGAACACTTATCTACTGGTGCGCCAGGGGCTCAACCGGCGGGGTAACTTTGTTATCGAACTGGTCAATCAAACGTCGCGCCCGATTTCCAATATCAGGCTGGGTGTGACGGTTGCTCCCGGTCAGCGCCAGCAAGTGCAGCGGGTGAACACTGTCATCCCCGGGGGTAAGCGACATGTGGTCGATACCGGTCAGCGATTGACGCAGCAACGTGCCCGTCAGATACAGGTGGTGGTTCTGGATGCATCCCTTGCAAGGTAATCTCGACGGCGGCGTTGCCATGCGTCGGTACGTAGCGGCAATCGTACTTGCCGTTGCCAGCTTGTTGTCGTTTTCGGCCAACGCCCAGTCACCTGATATCAGGGACATCATTCGTTCGGAATTGGCCTGTGCGCTGATCGACTCGGTGTTTGCCGACATGCCAGTCGCACCGCTATACAGCGTGACCGATAACGGCTGCGAAGCGGTCAGGCCCGATAGTGCCGAGGTGGATTACTTTAGCGACGACAGTTGTAGCGGCCTTGTCAATTTTGCGCCGACTGATCGTGTCGATCACTGCGCCTTGTTACTCGATTCGACGGGTCTCGGTGAGGGTGGAGACATAGGTGACAATACCTGGACCTTGTCACCCGGTTCTCGTTTTGATCTGGGTGCGTTGTCGCTTGAGGATGTGCAACAGCCTTATATGCAAAGCACGATCTACCGTCGTATCAATACAGATGTCGGCGAGTGTGAACTTGAAATGCGTGTTTATGCATCACATCCGGCTGTTGAAAACCAAAAGCCCTTGATTGCCTTTCACGGTGGTAGCTGGAGTGGGCGAGGTTTCGGCTTCTTTGGTCTTGAGCTGACCATTCCGCATTACGTTGAGCAAGGCTTTGTTGTATTTGCTCCATTTTATCGCCTGCTGGGTGATTCAGAAGGTAGTGCTGCCTGCCACAACGCAACCATCGGCGACATTGTCGAAGACGCCAACGCCGCGCTTGAATGGGTTCAACGTGAAGCAGGGCAATTCGGTGCCAGTGGCAATCCTGTCACGTTCGGGCAATCCGCGGGTGCTCATCTTGCCGCCTCGCTTGCCGTCTACAGCGCTGATCAAATCAGCGGTGCTGTGCTGATGTACCCACCTACCGATTTTACCGACTTTGCTTTGCGTGCCATCAGTGGCGCTTACGACAATGAGCAGGGACTGGGCATTCTTCGCCGGGTGATGCAGCTTGATGACGATGCTGATCTTTCCTTGATCGATCTCAGCGCATCACCGGTTCCGGAAAACAGCTTTCCGCAACGTATTGTCGAAGATGGCATTACGCCAGCGCCGATGTTCATGATCCATGGTCTTGAAGATGATCTGGTTGAAGCGCGACAGTCAGTACGTTTATGTGATGCTTTGGCGGGAAGAGAGCTGACACCACTTGATTCACCGGCTGTTTCGATAACAAGACTCAGAGAGATGCAGTCTTGCAATGAAGCGTCGAGCTTGCAGTTGATCCGCCAAGGTCAACATGCACTTGATGTCTGTCTTGTCGACACACTGATTCCAACTGATCTGTGTTTTTCAGGTTCCGAAGCCAGTCGCCTTGAAGTGGCGGATGCGATCAGCAATGCCAGCGAGTTCGCGATTGAAGTTGCCAATCGAGATGCTCAAGCAACGCCTGAATTGCCTAGCAATGATGATGCTAGTGACGATGGCAGTGATGATGTACTGGCTGACGACTCAGGGGGTGGGGCGTTGTCGGGCTTGGCGTTTTTACTGTGGTGGTTTGTTGTATTGCGTGTGAATCGCGGTTTACGCGATCCGCACGGTCAGTTCATTCAGCGTAGATACTGAATAGTCAGTGAGTTCCGGCCATGGAAACAAGCCGTCAACGTCAAGATGGACCGTGGTAACCCCCGCACCACGACCCGCTTCAAGATCGAATCGATAGTCACCGACCATCACGGTATCGTTAGTGTTTGCTGACCAACGATCAAGCATCAGGTTCACGCCAGCGGGGTCCGGTTTCGCAACACAGCAGTCGCGACTGATCACGGTATCCGGGTTAAAGAAATCTGCCAGGCCGCAGGCTTGCAGGGTTCGTTCGGCGATGGTTTTGCCATTGCGTGTGACGATACCGAGCTTGGCGCCTTTATCAGATAGGGATTGCAGCAAGCTTGCCGCGCCCGGTTGTGGGCGTGCAGCAGATGCCATGTCCAGTTCCATGTCATCGAGTTGCTGGTGCTTCTTTTTTGCGATTGACTCGGGCAATTGCGCCAGTGCTTCGAGAATGGGTACGCCAACAGGTAAACCAAGTTCGGCGCGCATGGCATCAAAATCATGCATGGCGATGGTCAGCGTACCGTCCATATCGAACAACCAGTGACCGTGATGTCCGAGATTTTTTTGATCCATGTCAGTCGGTCGCTTGTTCCGGTGTCTTTAGTGTTTGCAGAAATTCATCAAGACGAAAGTCTACTTGATAGTCAGGATAACGAGCGCGGAATTTATCAAACTCTTCGCGCGCCAACTCTGGCTTGTTCTCAATGGCCAGACGTTTGATGGTGTCCAGCCAGGTATCTGGTTTGTCCGGATCATAGTCTGGGAATCTGTTCGCGGCGGTCACGCCACTGAAACTCAACTCCTGATTTCCATCTGCCTCCAGCATTTGCGCCGCATCGGCACTGGCACTGCCGCCACTGATGGATTGCTGATCGATGCCTTCAGGGGGTTGGGCGCTTTTTTTCTGCGCGGCTGATGCGACACTGATGCGCGCAGTGGCAGCTGCGCGCGTTTCTGCAAAGGCTTCTTTACTGCGCAGCTTGGATGCCTCATTGGATGTCTCAGCCACCACTATTTCCGAGGTGGCAGTCGTGTTTATATCGGCAAGCTCTGTCGCTTGCGCTTCCTCGCTGATTGCCGCTGTGCGACTTCGTAGGGTTTCAGTTAATGTCGCAACTTCATCTGCAGGTGATGCCACCGTGTCAATTGCTGGTGATGCAACCGAGTTAACCGCAGGCGGTGCCATAGCAGTAATGTCTGAGTCACCAGGCTTTGCGATGCGCTCTGCATCCGGTGATTGAAAAAGCAATGGCGCGATGGCAACGCTCAGCATGACCGTGGCAGCTATTGCGAACCCGGGTACGAGCCAATTTTTACGCGGGTTCCTGGGGGTAACTTCCGTATTGGTCGGTATAGCATCAGAGTGCCTGGCAGCTTTGAGAATCTTGTCATCCAGCGCTGCGGGTACATCGACATCGTGTGCCTCAAACACACGGGCGATGTCCTCGTCGTTCATATCGTTGGAATCACGTGTGTTCATGACTGTTCCCGCAGTTGGCTGCGAAGTTTGACCAGGGCATAACGCAGTCTGCTTTTGACAGTCTCCGTTTTTTCACCATTGAGCTTACTCATTTCCGCAAGACTCAAGCCAGCGACATGACGCTGCAATACGACGTCGCGTTGTCCCTCTGGCAGGGTGTCGAGTGCATTTTGCAGGACCTCGCGTTTTTCTCCGAGGCGAGCGACCTCGTCCGGTTGAAGGGCAGGGGCAATCATGGTGATGTCGCTTTGTTGATCATCGAATTCTTCTGTGTCGATTTTTCCGCGTTGTCGATAATGGTCCACTAGCCGGTTTTTCGCGATGCGATACAACCAGGCTGTGAACGGGGCGTCTGCCTGATACGCCTCGCGTCCATTGACAACCTTGAGCCAGATGTCCTGATAAATTTCGGCAGTATCGGCTTCATTGCCACAACTATGCAATACATAGCGATAAAGTCCACGCCGGTGGCGTTGATACAGAGTCTCGAAAGCCTCCGTATCGCCACCGGCGTAGGCCAGCATCAATGTTTTGTCGGATGGTGTTTCATCCGCGGCTGTGCTGATATCCATTCAGACAATCATATCTGCTGTGTCGCACATATACCAATGAACTTGCCTAACCGTTCGAATCATCGTTGATTGCGTTTCCCGATTGTGCAATTCCCGTCAGGCTGTCTGCGATCGTGATCAAGCGCAGAAGCTCGGCACGATAGCCGAAGGCATCTTCACCGATTGCGCTGCGTGCAAGCCGCGCGGTATCGGTCAGCGTGAACGATTCAAGGTATTTTCCATCATTCAGCGCTTGAGCAAAAGCTGCCACACTGGCACTAAAGCGAAAGTTGTCTGACGGAGCATCGGACTCTGGAGAATCCGGTGTGCTGATGACTTCCCGGATCAAGCGACTTTGCTTCTCGCCCGGGAGTTTGTAGCGAATTCTGATTTCACCCAGCTCGTCAAGAGCAATTTGCTGAGCATTTTTTTGCTCCAATTGAGAATAACGACTTGGGCTATGACGTTCACCACCACTGCCCACCAGGGCCAGCTCGTACAAGGCCGTGACGGTATGGCCAGCTCCGATTTCGCCGGCATCTACCTTGTCATTGTTAAAGTCTTCATTGGCAAGCTTGCGGTTCGTGTATCCGATAAGCCGGTATTCACTTACAACCGCCGGGTTGAATTCAATCTGGATCTTGACGTCGTGGGCGATAGTCAACAACGTTGCGGTGAGCTCATCAACCAGCACCTTGCGCGCCTCATTGATGGTGTCAATGTAAGCATAGTTTCCATTGCCGACATCAGCGAGCTGTTCCATCAAGTGATCGTTGTA
>CAYULV010000060.1:0-15682 GCA_964445655.1 uncultured Granulosicoccaceae bacterium
TGCTGATACCTTTTCCGGGCCAGAGCTTGCAGTCGACCTTCTCGATCAACGCAATATCTTCAGACCCTATAGTTGGCAACAGTTTGAATATCCGTTTATTTACGGTCAGATCGACCCCGATCTGTTTCCAGTCAATGACTGGCGTGAAGCGTGTCGATTGTCCTTGCGTGTCGATGCGATCAGTCGATGGGCGCAAGATCGCGTTGATCATGATGATGATCTTCTTGTCGAGCAGATTCACACACGTGTATTGCCAAGGCGCGGTGTGTGGGCAGACAAGGAAGAGATCCTGATAACCACCGGTGCGCAGAATGCCTTGTTTCTGATAGCGCAGCTATTGTTGAATCAGGATTCGGTGGTTGGGCTTGAAGACCCTTGCTATGTTGATGCGCGCAATATCTTCTCTTTGTTCAGCAAGCAACGCGTCACTTTTCCTGTCGGCGATGCTGGTGTCATTACTGATGACCGGCTAAAGCAATGCAAATTGATGTATGTCACCCCAAGTCATCAATGCCCGACAACCACGACCATGCCGATGGACGCCCGCATGGACCTGTTGTCACAAGCGTCACAACACAATGTGACCATTGTCGAAGATGACTATGAGAGTGAACTTAATTTCGTTGGCAAACCTACGCCAGCCCTGAAGAGTCTTGATACCGAACACCGTGTGATTTATGTCGGTAGCTTGTCGAAAACGCTGGCACCTGGATTACGCGTCGGCTTCATGGTAGGTCCGCGTGATTTCATCAAGCAGGCGAGAGCACTTCGTCGATTGATGTATCGACATCCGCCAACCAACACGCAACGTACTGTGGGACATTTCCTGGCCCTTGGTCATCACGATTCCGCTTTGCTGCGTTTGACCCAGGCGTACAAAACTCGATGGCAATTGATGGACGAATCGCTCAAGCAACACGGGCCGCTATCTGCGACGGCACCAACGTTTGGAGGCTCTTCGTTCTGGGTACGCCTGCCTGAAACAGTTTTTGCCCGCGATCTGGAGGCACTGGCTGCCAAAAACGGCATTGTGATCAATGCTGGCGATAATTACTTTGCTAGTCGAGAGGGTCCCAGTAACTATTGCCGGCTCGGTTTCTCATCGATCAGGGATGATCGAATCGCGCCTGGTCTGGAACGTCTGGCGTCATTGATCGCAGAATTGCAATGAGCAGGACGTGAAGTCCAAGCCGCTGGTACGGCGCCATTGCAAGCGTTGGTACTAGCCTGAATTTAGCTGTGTCACTACTGTGGCGAAGATAACTTAAAGAGGAATGTGTAATGGCTCGAATGACGCCAAGTGAAGCCTTTGTGGAAACATTGGTTGCCAATGAAGTAACCGACATATTTGGCATTATGGGTTCAGCGTTCATGGACGCGATGGATATCTTTGCGCCGGCTGGTATCCGTCTGGTTCCGGTTGTGCATGAACAAGGCGCAGCGCATATGGCTGACGGGTACTCACGCGCAAGTGGCCGCCATGGCGTAATCATCGGCCAGAATGGTCCAGGTATCAGTAACTGTGTTACTGCAATGGCCGCCGCTTATTGGGCGCACTCGCCGGTTGTTATCGTGACCCCAGAGACCGGCACTATGGGTATGGGACTCGGTGGTTTTCAGGAAGCCAATCAATTGCCCATGTTTCAGGAATTTACCAAATACCAGGCGCATGTAAATAACCCTAATCGGATGGCTGAGTTCACTGGCCGCGCATTTGATCGCGCCATGTCGGAAATTGGCCCGACCCAGCTGAACATTCCACGTGACTACTTCTATGGCGATATTGATGTAGAAATACCGCAGCCTATGCGTCTGGATCGCGGGCCCGGTGGCGAGAAGGTGCTTGCCGAAGCGGTCGAGTTGCTATCAAAGGCGAAGTTCCCGGTAATTCTCTCTGGTGGCGGTGTCGTCATGGCAGAGGCAGTACAGGATTGCATTGCTCTGGCTGAGCGTCTGGGCGCTCCAGTGGTGAATAGTTATCTGCATAACGATTCCTTCCCGGCCAGCCATGATTTGTGGTGTGGCCCCTTGGGTTATCAGGGTTCCAAAGCTGCGATGAAACTCATCAGTCAGGCGGATGTTGTATTGGCCTTGGGTTCACGCCTTGGGCCCTTTGGTACCTTGCCGCAGCATGGCATGGACTACTGGCCGAAAGACGCCAAGATTATCCAGGTGGATGCAGATCACACCATGCTTGGCTTGGTGAAGAAAATCTCTGTCGGTATATGTGGTGATGCGGGTGCAGCAGCTCGAGCGTTGATTTCTCGCATGGACGGTCGTGATCTTGCCTGTGACGCAAACAAAGCTGAGCGTGCCAAGACAGTGGCTGCAGAAAAAGCTGCCTGGGAGAAAGAACTCGATGAATGGAAGCATGAGAAGGATGACTTTAGCCAGGACATGATTGCCGAGGCCGAAAAAGAGGAGGGCAACTGGCTGGCACCACGACAGGTATTGCGTGAACTTGAAAACGCCATGCCTAAAGATCATATGGTGTCGACTGATATCGGCAATATCAATTCGGTAGCCAACAGTTATCTGCGATTTGAACGCCCCAGAAGTTTTTTTGCGCCAATGAGTTTTGGTAACTGTGGTTATGCACTGCCAACCATGATCGGTGCTAAGTGTGCTGCGCCTGAGCGTCCAGCTATTGCCTATGCTGGTGACGGTGCCTGGGCGATGAGCATGACCGAAATCATGACAGCGGTGCGTCACGATATCCCTGTCACAGCGGTTGTCTTCCATAACCGCCAATGGGGTGCCGAGAAGAAGAATCAGGTCGATTTCTATGGGCGTCGCTTTGTTGCGGGTGAACTTGATTCGCCGAGTTTTGCCGAGATTGGTCGTTCCATGGGTGCTGAAGGCATCCAGGTTGATGAGATGGGTGATGTCGGTGCCGCTTTGAAGAAGGCGATTGACATGCAGATGAATGATCGCAAGACAACGGTTGTAGAAATCATGTGTAACCGTGAACTTGGCGATCCGTTCCGCCGTGATGCCTTGTCCAAGCCAGTTCGTCATCTGGCCAAGTACAAGGACTACGTCTGATCGCGGTGAGTCAGTAGCGAGCTGCTTGCAAGCTACCTCGCCCTCTGAAAAATGCGAAAAGGCGCCTGTCAGGGCGCCTTTTCTCGTTCTGCGTTGCACACTCAGTGATAATATCGGGTTCCGTCTCTCTTGGACTCGCCAATCACTATGACAGTTGCATTCATTGGTCTCGGCGTCATGGGATTTCCCATGGCAGGATATCTAGCTAAGAACGGCCTTGACGTGCGTGTCTATAACCGTACCGCTGCCAAAGCAGCAAGCTGGGTCAAGGAGAATGGCGGGACTGCATGCGCCACGCCCAAAGAAGCCGCTGAGGGGGCTGATGTGGTATTTGCCTGTGTCGGTAATGATGATGACCTTCGTTCCGTCGTACTCGGTGACGAAGGTGCCTTCGCTGGCATGCAGTCAGGCACTTTGTTTGTCGATCACACAACGGCCTCTGCGGCTGTTGCTCGGGAGCTCTATGCAGAAGGCGGCCAGCAAGGTATCGAGTTTCTTGACGCGCCTGTTTCGGGTGGTCAGGCGGGTGCGGAGAATGGCCAGCTGACCGTCATGGTCGGGGGTGATCAGGCAGCATTTGATAAGGCCGAGCCATTGATTCAACACTTTGCCAAGTCGGTGCGTTTGCTGGGACCGAGTGGCTCGGGACAACTGACCAAGATGGTCAACCAGATCTGTATAGCTGGCTTGGTACAGGGTTTGTCTGAGGCTTTGCACTTTGCTGAATGCGCGGGTCTGGATGGTCGCGCAGTCATTGACGTCATCTCCAAGGGCGCGGCTCAGTCGTGGCAAATGGAAAATCGTTACGAAACCATGCTTGATCGAAAGTTCGATTACGGATTTGCGGTTGACTGGATGCGCAAGGATCTGGGCATCGTGCTCGATGAGGCGAAACGTAATCGTGCGAGTCTGCCTGTCACTGCGCTGGTCGATCAGTTCTACGCTGACGTGCAGGACATGGGCGGAAATCGTTGGGACACCAGCGCATTGTTGGCGCGGTTACCAAAACCGAAAACGTGATTTGGGTCACGCATATTTAGTGGAATTGGATGAGGTTTAGCGGTTTGCGCGTTCAGTTGGTGTGCATTGTTCCCGATAACCAAAAGGTGTTCGGCCAATACACTTCCTCGAATCATGCAATTGCCCCAATGGATGCTCGCAGCCGCGGTCGCTGTCTCGACAGTAGCGCTAGCTGCGCCTGATGCCGCAGAAGCCTGGCGTCAACTGACGACCTCGGACGCCAGCACGGTCACACCTCGGCATGAAGCCGGTTCAGTCGAGTTCAACGGTCAGCTGTATCTGTTTGGCGGACGAAGTCTACGCCCGGTCGAAGTGTATGACCCGACGACTCGAACCTGGCGAGTCATCGGTCCGGCACCTCTGGAAATCCATCATTTCCAGCCAGTCGTTGTGGGTTCCGAGGTCTACCTTGTTGCTGCTTTCACAGGGCCATACCCGAATGAGACCAATGTACCGGACGTGCATGTGTTTGATACTGTGACGGAAACCTGGTCCACCAACGGTGTAGTCCCGGTGGATCGTCGGCGCGGTGGAGCGGCGGCTGTAAGTTACGGCGGTAAAATCTACATCGTTGGTGGCAACAACAACGGCCATGACGGAGGCGCGGTAAATTGGTTTGATGAGTTCGATCCCGCCACAGGCACTTGGACAGAATTGCCTGACGCGCCGAATGCACGCGATCATATGCAGGCAGCTATGGTGGGAGACAAGCTTGTCGTAGTCGGTGGTCGCCAAACGACGCTACCCAATCCATTTATTAACACTGTATCCGCAACGGATATCTATGACTTCACAACGGGCACGTGGTCAAGCGGTGTAGATATGCCCACTGATAGAGCGGGTGCGTTGACAGTGGCGGCTGGTGCTGAAGTTATCGTCGCTGGGGGCGAAGTCGATCAAGATCCGCAGGCGTTGAAAACGGTCGAGGCGTACCACGTTCCTACGAACAGCTGGCGAGCACTGCAAGACATGAATGATGGTCGTCATTCTGGTGGTGGGTCTGTGCTTGGTGACGAATTTCATGTTGTGTCCGGTAGCCCGACTCGTGGTGGTGGACAGATCGACTCACACGAAACGCTCGAGCTTGATCTCGCCAATGGCCTGGATTCGGATGGCGATGGCCTTGATGATGAAGACGAGATCAATGTCTACAACACAGACTTGAACAATCCTGATACCGACGGTGATGGTCTTGAAGATGGCGATGAAGTTGACCGTGGCACCTTGCCTAACGTCATCGATACTGATGAGGAAGGCTTGAATGATGGCGAGGAAGTGGATATCCACGGTACCGATCCGCTAAGCGCTGATACCGACACTGATGGTGTTGATGATCACGCTGAATTGACAGCTCACGATACAGACCCTCTGAACGCTGATTCTGACAACGACGGTCTGACTGACGGTGTCGAAATTGACACTCTCGGCAGTAACCCGAATAGTGCTGATACTGATGATGATGGTCTTGAGGACAGTGATGAGGTTGATCGTGGCACCTCGCCAACTATCGCTGATACAGACGAGGACGGACTCTCGGACGGGGCTGAAGTGAACGAGCATGAAACAAATCCACTGGTTAATGACAGTGATGAGGATGGTTTGTCCGATGGGGTTGAACTCGACGTCGGCACGGATCCTTTAAATGACGATTCTGATAGTGATGGCATCATTGATGGAGACGATGAATTTCCGCTGCAAGCGTTGAGTGACAGTGACGGTGACGGTGACGGTGACGGTGACGGTGACGGTGACAGTGACAGTGACAGTGACAGTGACAGTGACAGTGACAGTGGCGGTGGTGGAATCTCCTTCGCCTTGTTGTTCATGGTACTTATGTTGATGTTCCGTCAAAGAACTGTCGAGCATTGCATCTTTAATGTGCTGCCAAAGAGAAACTTATAGGTAACGACCGTTGTAATCTCTCGCGTACAGTTGGACAATAGCGAATCGAAAAACGGCTTTTTGCCACCTGAGATTCCGGAGTGTTACTGTGCCTCTACCGATCCGTACGCTTGCCTGTATTCTGGCTGGTAGTTCAATAACCCTATCGCTATCTGCTATCGCTCAACAGATCGACAACACCGGCGCCTTGCCTGATGCCAAGCCAGGCGAATGTTATGCAAAGGTTGTCATTCCTGCCGAATTCTCAACAAAAAGCGAAGAGGTCATTGTTCAGGCAGCTTCTGAACGCATCGAGACCTTTCCGGCGGAGTTTGAAACGGTTGAGCAAACTATTGTCGTCAAGGAAGGCAGCCAGTCTCTGAGTGTCACGCCGACGAAATTCGAAGATGCCGTAGATAAGGTTGAGATAAGTCCAGCCGAGCTCGTATGGACGCGAAAACTTACCCGTCAGCTTATTCCTGCCAGCCCGGGTGCCCTGGAGGGAATTGCCGCGTCTGGTGTGGATCTCGATGCAGTCGAGGCGGGTAGTTGTTATCGCGAGTACTTTACCGAGGCGCAATATGAAACGGAAATTCAACAGGTCGTAACTCGACCGGCGTCGCAGAAAATTACCATTGTACCGGCCGAATATGAAACGGTTGAGCAACGCATCATGATCAAAGAGGCCTCAACCCAGGTGGTTGATTTACCGGCTGTCTTTCGCAGTGAAACGGAATCGGTGTTGGTAGAACCAGCACGTGGTGTCTGGAAAAGCGAAGGCTGCGGCCCTATTCAGAAAATCGATAATGCCACGGGAGAGGTTCTGTGTTTTGTTGAAGTGCCTGCTCGTTATGAAACCATTACCAAGACGGTTCTAGAAACTGCGGCTACCACCCGAACTATTGATATTCCTGCTGTTTTTGAAACCGTCGAAGTGCAACGACTGGTGCGCCCTGCATCCGAGCAGCGGGTAGATATACCAGCCGAATACACTAACGTCGAAACTCGGGTCAAGGTTGCTGATGCCAAATTTTTCTGGGTGGCCAAAGGTGAGCCGGTTGATGACAATGCCAAATATACCGGTCGGGAAATCTGCCTTACTGAACGTCCAGCGGAACACACATCGATAAAGAAATCCGTAATCGCCGCACCGGCGTCAGTGACAAGTACTGAAGTCCCTTCTCAGTATCAAACCGTCGAGGTACAGAAGCTTGTGTCACCGGCATCCGAGAAACGAACGCTGATTCCGGCGACCACAAAGACAGTTAGTTCGAAGGTACAGAGTTCTCCTGAACGTCTTGAATGGCGCCGAGTTCTGTGTGAAATCAACATGACACCTCGGGTCATATCTTCGTTGCAACGTGCCCTGGTGCGCGAGGGCTACGATCCTGGTCCAGTCGATGGTGTTGTCGGGCGTGGGACATTAGTCGCGGTAAAACGGTATCAAGAAGACAAGAACCTGGATCAGGGTGGGCTTACCCACGAGACTTTGAAAAGCCTGAAGGTCAATCACTGAAGGCAGAATTGAGGTAACAAGAAGTTACCTACTCAGGAGTTGCAAACCAGCGCTCGGGCAGCAGTGCTGCCCGCCAGTTTCCGTCTAAAGCGGTCAAGCGCGATTCCCAATCTTGCCAGGCTTGATCGATCGGCGCGCTGAAAAACCACGTGAACATCAGCACGCATAGTAGTGCCAGACTCAACAGGTATTGATCTCGATCAAGCACCTTCAATGCGCTGCCGAATGAGCGCTTTATCCGCACACCCATAAAATCAACGCTATAAAGCTCGTCAAGAGTGAGATGCACCAGATAACCGGCGGTCATGAACATGCCCAGCAGCCAGCTTTGTAACGGCATTGCGCCCAGCCATTGCCAGGCTACTGCACACATCAAGACTCCGGATAGTAGTGCCGCTGTAATCGAATGCATGAGTCCGCGGTGTTTGGCAATGACATGGAAAGACCACCAGAGTGGGTAGCGGACCAAGCTGAATACGGCAATAGCCATCAGCCAAAGTTCAAGCGCGGTGTACGAGTCAACATGTGCGAACAGCCATGCCAGTGCTGTGATGACCCCGAGCCCGGTAAAGAGTGCGCGAGATGGTTGCGAATACTTCAAGTCAATATCGGGAAGTATGCCGCCCACAATTCCGGACACAGTGAGCATCAGACCATCTGCAATACCTAGATCAAGCAGTTTGGTGCAGGCTGTCGCAGACAGGCTGGCGAGCGCTGCAGCACTAAAAATGTGTGTGTTAAAGTCAGCCATTAGCAATGTTCTAGAGCGGTTTGCAGACTTTGCGATAGCAACATCGATTTGCGGCAAGCTTACGCGATACAAGTAGCTTGTCTGAAGCCCAAGCTTAGTCCAAGTGGAGATATCCGTGCTGGTAACTTTCAAGACAAGTGCCTGGTCTGACATCACAATGTTCGGATCAGCTGCGACTGCCATTCTCAAGATGATGGGGCAAAGCGGTAATGTCCCCGGTGCCTTGCTGGCAGCAGATATACCGAATGCGCTTGAAAGCCTGAAACGCGAACTTGAGCATCAGGCCAAAGAAGAGGAGTCGGCTGCAGACGCCGTGGATGAGGGTGAAGATCTTCCAGTGTCCTTGCACACGCGGGCAACGCCCTTGATTGAGTTATTTGAAGCGGCGGCATCAAGCAACGAGAACGTCCTGTGGGAAGAAGGTTGACACGATTTGCCTTGCACAACTCCCGACCATGCTGATAAAGCCCCTGTGCTGGCGGCCCATAACGCACCTGGACCTTGTCGCTTGGAGAAATATGCAATAGGCTCGAGGGAAACTCAAGGGAACAACTATGAAGAACATTAAGGGTCCGGCTCTGTTTCTGGCGCAGTTCGCGGGGGATGATGCACCGTTTGATTCGTGGGATGCCATCACGAAATGGGCTGCAGATTGTGGCTACAAAGGTGTTCAGATTCCGAGCTGGGATGCTCGTTTGTTTGATTTGGACAAGGCAGCCAGTTCAAAGGACTACTGCGACGAAATCAAGGGAACAGCTGCCGCTAATGGCGTTGAAGTGACAGAGCTTTCGACTCACCTTCAAGGTCAACTGGTTGCAGTACATCCTGCTTATGACGAAGCATTTGATGGGTTTGCCGCACCAGAAGTTCGTGGTAATCCGAAAGCTCGTCAGGCTTGGGCTGTCGATCAAGTGATGAAGGCTTTGCAAGCCTCTCAACACTTCGGTATAGGTGCACATGCCACATTCTCAGGTGCGCTTGCCTGGCCCTATGTTTATCCTTGGCCGCAGCGCCCGGCAGGTCTTGTTGAAACCGCGTTTGATGAGCTGGCGAAGCGTTGGAAACCGATTCTCGACAAGGCTGATGAGTGCGGTGTTGATGTTTGCTATGAAATTCATCCAGGTGAAGATTTACATGATGGTGTGACGTTTGAGATGTTTCTTGAACGTGTTGGAAATCATGCGCGTTGCAACATGCTGTACGACCCGTCTCATTATGTCTTGCAACATCTTGACTATCTGGACAACATCGATATTTATCATGAACGTATCCGTATGTTTCATGTCAAGGATGCTGAGCTTAATCCCACCGGTCGACAAGGTGTGTATTCAGGTTACCAGTCGTGGGTGGATAGGGCTGGGCGTTTTCGCAGCCTTGGTGATGGGCAAGTTGACTTCAAGAGTATTTTCTCGAAGCTAGCGGCTTATGATTTCGATGGTTGGGCGGTAGTCGAATGGGAGTGTTGCTTGAAACATCCAGAGGATGGTGCGCGAGAAGGAGCGCAATTCGTCAGTGACCATATCATTCGCGTAACCGAACGAGCCTTCGACGATTTTGCAGACGGCGGTACAGACGATGCTGCCAATCGTCGTATGCTGGGTATCGAGGTGTAAGGCAATGGGAGCTGAGACTGCTGATAGCAATAAACCACCACGTATACGACTTGGAATGGTCGGTGGCGGGCGCGATGCCTTTATCGGTGGCGTGCACCGAATGGCCGCACGACTTGATGATCATTATGAACTGATCGCCGGTGCGTTCTCGTCAACAGAAGAAAAAAGCAAAGCCTCTGCCGCAGAGCTTGGCATTGACGATTCGCGCGCCTACGCCACCTACAAAGATATGGCGATGCGAGAAGCTCGTCTGAAAAATGGTATCGAAGCGGTCAGTATCGTGACACCAAACCATTTGCACTATGTCGTTGCCCGTGAGTTCCTCAAACGTGGTATCCATGTTATCTGTGACAAGCCGCTGACCTCGACGCTTGCGGATGCGAAGAAGTTGGTTAAAGCGGCAGAAGACTCTGGCGCACTGTTTGTTTTGACGCACAACTACACGGCCTATCCGATGATCAGACAGGCCCGCGCAATGATCGAAGCGGGTGATCTTGGCGACATTCGGGTGATACAGGCCGAGTACCCACAGGATTGGTTGTCCACCAAACTCGAGGACAGTGGTCAGAAGCAGGCTGGTTGGCGGACTGATCCGGAACGCTCGGGAGCCGGGGGTTGTATCGGTGACATCGGTACGCATGCCTATAACCTGGCCTGTTTTGTCACAGGGCTTGAAGCGACGTCACTGTGTGCTGATATCGACACCTTCGTCGAGGGTCGTGAGCTTGATGACAATGCACATGTGTTATTGCGATTTGAAGATGGTGCCAAGGGCATGTTGTGGTCAAGTCAGGTTGCTCCTGGAAACGAGAATGCCTTGAAGCTCCGTGTTTATGGAAGTAAAGGTGGGTTGGAGTGGAGTCAGGAAGATCCCAACTACTTGTGGTTCACACCATTGGGGGAACCGAAACGATTGCTGACCCGTAACGGAGCGGGCGCCAATGATGCAGCGACTCAAGTCTCACGTATTCCTGGCGGTCATCCAGAGGGTTATCTTGAAGCTTTTGCAACCCTGTATACCGAGGCTGCTGCTGCGATTGTTGCCCGTCGTGACGGCGATAAACTATCTACCCCTGATTTATGTCCAACTGTGCAGGATGGATTAAAAGGTGTTGCCTTTGTAAGCGCTGTTGTCACGTCCTCTGCCAAGGGCGGCAACTGGGTCAAGCTTTAGTTAAGAACGGCGGCTAATACACCATGACGACTACCAGGCAACGTTCAGTCTGTCCACATGATTGTCCTAGTGTGTGCGCACTGGATGTCGAAGTGCTTGATGGTCAGACGATTGGTCGTGTCTACGGTGCCAAAGATCACTCCTATACCGATGGTGTCATTTGCGCCAAGGTGTCACGTTACGCCGAGCGTGTTCATCATCCCGATCGCTTGATGCAACCGCTGATTCGCAAGCGAGGCAAGTCGGCTCGAAGCAAGCAGGCATCATTCGGGGTCAAGCCATCGCTTGCGGACTTTGAAGTAGCCAGTTGGGATTCAGTGCTTGATCTTGTTGCTGAGCGCTTTGCATCGATTGCTGCGAAAGAGGGTAGTGAAGCTATTTGGCCGTATCACTTTGCGGGTACGATGGGTTTGGTGCAACGCGATGGTCTTGATCGTTTTCGCCATTCCTTCAAGACCTCTCGCATGCATGCAACGTTTTGCACAACATTGCCCGATGCTGGCTGGCTGGCGGGTTTTGGCAAGCGCATGGGCAGTGATGTTCGTTTGATGGAAAACAGTGAATTGGTTGTTGTATGGGGTGGTAACCCTGTCAACACCCAGGTCAATGTCATGAACTACATCGCCAAAGCCAAGCGCAAGAGTAATGCGAAACTGGTAGTCATTGATCCCTATCGGACGCGTACGGCAGACAAGGCAGATTTGCACTTGATGCTTAACCCTGGAACCGATGGTGCCTTGGCTTGCGCTGTCATGCATATCTTGTTCAGGGATAATCGAGCCGATCGCGAATACCTTGTCAAGCATACTGATGATTCTGCCGCCATCGAAACTCATTTGAAGTCACGTACGCCTGAATGGGCAGCATCCATAACAGGCTTATCCGTGCAAGACATAGAACACTTTGCGCAGTTGTATGGCAGCACGCAAAAAAGCTTTATACGGCTGGGCTATGGCTTTGCACGCTCACGCAATGGCGCGGTCAATATGCATGCGGTAAGTTGTCTGCCCGCTGTTACCGGTGCATGGAAGGTTGAAGGCGGTGGCGCACTTTACGGCAACAAGCATATCTATCCATTGGATACGACCTTGATCGGTGGCCTGGACCTGCCATGCGACACACGAATAATGGATCAATCGCGCATCGGTGAAGTGCTCTGTGGTAACCCGACGGACCTCGCCGGTGGACCTCCTGTATCAGCGCTGTTTGTTCAAAATACCAATCCGGCGGTAGTCGCGCCTGATACAAGGCGCGTCGCAGAAGGTTTGTTTCGTGATGATCTCTTTTCGGTCGTACATGAACAGTTCATGACTGAAACAGCCGCGCTTGCTGATGTGGTATTGCCTGCCACCATGTTCCTTGAACATGATGATATCTATACCTCGAGCGGGCATACGTTTTTGCAGTTTGCAGAAAAACTGATTGACCCACCTGGCGAATGTCGTAGCAATCACGTGCTCATGCAAGGCCTTGCAAGTCGTCTGGGTATCGAGCACCCGGCTTATTCGATGAGCGAACGTGAATTGATCGACGCGACAATGCGCGCATCTGCATTGCCGCCAGTCAGTTCTTGGTCAAGCGATGGATATGAGTGCGCCCCAACATTTGAACAGGCCAACTTTCTTGAAGGCTTTCCGACCGATACCGGCAAATTCAAGTTTGCACCGGACTGGCAGAGTATCGGACCGAATAGTCAGGATATGCCAGCGATGCCGGACCACTGGGCGTCGATCGATGAGGCAACACAAGAGCATCCTTTTCGACTGGTTGCGGCACCGGCAAGACAGTTTCTCAACAGCAGTTTTACCGAAACTGAATCAGCCCGCAAGATGGAAAAAAAACCTGAAGCGCAAATCCATGCGGACACGCTTGACACCTTGGGCATAGCGTCAGGCGACAAAGTGACTTTGGGTAATCGATTGGGGCAGGTGACGCTCGATTGCCGGGTCTCGGATGGCGTTCAGAAGGGTACAGTGATCGTCGAGTGTCTCTGGCCAAATTACTGTTTCGAGCAGGGCTTGGGCATCAATGCCTTGATCAGTAGCGACCCCGGACAGCCCAACGGTGGTGCGGTGTATCATGATACGGCGGTTTGGATCCGATCAGCGGAAACTAAATCCTGATGTGAAGGTCATTCACCTGACAGACGACTTTTTAGACAGAAATTCGCCTCTTTAGAGGCTATGGAGTACACATGACACGCTTGTTCACTCGCACTACAGCTATTCTGGCTTTCCTGGCCAGCATAATGATAATGAATCTGGCGCAGGCAGCAGAACCTGTATCCAAATCCCGGCGCGGAGTCGCCATTGGCGGACATGACTCAGTCGCCTATCACTCGATTGATCGTGAGCCTCAGGCGAATGCAGTCGAGGGCAGCAAGACTTACGTTGTCGAGTACAAAGGCGCCAAGTGGCGTTTTGGCTCCAAAGAGAGTGCTGATTTATTTGAAGCCGATCCTGAACGCTACTCACCGGCTTACAACGGGCATTGCGCAAATGCCTTGAGTCTCGGTAAAGGACTGGTTCGTACCAATGGCGAAACCTGGGAAATATTCGAGGATAAGTTATATCTGTTCTATGCTCCGCGTGGTCGAACACGCTGGATGGATGGAAACTGGGCGACTTACAAGATAGCTTCAGACGCGGCTTGGGAGAAGTTGTCGAAAAAATAGCGTTGGTTGTAAATCCCTACACATTTTAAGTAGTGCCAAGGATGGCGCTGCGCGTAATGTCATGAAACCGCTGTGAACACATTTTATTTAGTCGAGACCCTCTATCTCAGCCAGTTTTTTCTCACTTACCACATTTAATCTATTGTCAGCTTTTCGTGGTGGGTTGTTTCATTGCCTCCTCCCAGACTGGTGTTTCCAGAGACGACATGTATTGCGCCATCGATGATTGCAGCGCCCCCGCTATGTCGCCCTTGCAGTAGTGGCTTGAGGTTACGCCAAGCATTGTTGCGAACGTTATAGGCTTGAACATCCGTCAGTGCCTGATTGTTGGAATGCACTTCACCGCCGATAACGATGACCTCTTCACCAACCGCGACTGTCATCGTGCCTGCACGAGGTGTTGGGATCGAGGCCGCTGCGTTCCAACTGTTTGTGTCAAAATCGAATACATCGACGTCTGCCACTGTGTTCTGAAATACGTGAGGCTGAGTTGATTGTCTACCGCCAGCGACGACCAGTTTGTTGTTGACGATCGCGACTTCCAAGTGGTCACGAGTCGTCGGTGCAGATGGAAGGGTTCTCCATTGACCTGTCGCTGGATTATATTCATCGAGCCAATTGACAGCGCCGCCATTATGTCCCCGCGTGTTACCGCCAACGATGTAGATCTTGCCATTGTGTAGAACGGCTCCCGCTCCTCCTCGGCGACGGTCGTCAGGTATGCTGTCACCAATCGACCATTGATCGCTTTTGGGATCATATATGTAAATGTTGGCAACGTTATCTTCATTGGGATAACCACCGGTCATCGCACCAACGACATAGGCCTTGCCATCGATGTTCACAGGTTGGAAGTGGTGCAGCTCGATCGGAGGAGCTGCTTTGTTGATCCAGTTGTTGTTTTCTGCATCATAAACACTGACCGGTTTATTTCCACGACCACCCATCAGATAAAGCTTGTTTTCAATGGCGAGCATTCCGGCTTCATGACGTTCAACAGGTGTTGTCCCATCGCTGCTGTTGACCTCAATCCAATTGGTAGTGTCACTGACACTACTGTTTTTTGTGCCTTCTGATTGTCCAGAGTTGTCAGTGTTGTCAGGGACAGCAAAGCTTGATGCTGGGCCGACGCCTGTTGGTGTGAAGGTATTTGATTTGGCGATAATAAATTTATCGATTTGAAAGCCATCTTCACGCATGCCGATTGTTACCGTGTGCACGCCAACGGATGGGATGTTGATTGTCGCGATTCCACCGCCTTGCTTTTGTCGAGACCAAGTCCAGGCTGCAGGAAATTGATTAAGGGAAACCAGTGACGAGGCTGAGTTGTCGAGCGACACATGCACACTGTCATTGTTACCGTATCCTATCGGGTTCGTGTCTCCGTAACCTCGGATCCAGATGGTGTGCAAGCCAGATTCGGTAAAGAGCACTGGGTATTTCATGACTGGTGTGCTATCCAGAGTTTTATTTAAAGCGCCACTGTTAGGTGTGGTGACCATAGCATTGCCTGCGCTTGCGTCATTATCGAGTAGCGATACCCAGCTATGAACGCCGCTAGTTGTACGTGTATCATAGGACTCAGCTTCAATAGCAACAATGCCATTGTATTGGGCATGGATTTCGTCGTCGGCTGGACTTGTTGATGTATCGTCGGTCGAATCATCAGTATCTGTGTTTGCAGTAGTTAGCCCATTGCCAGTTGGTGCGGCCAAGCCTTGTTGCTGAATGACGATTTTGTCCAGCAAGAAACCGTCTTCGCGCATCCAGACAGATAGCGTGTGCGTGCCAACGCTGTTCACATTGACAGTTGCCTTGCTGCCGCCGCGTCGTTCATTGGACCAGTTCCATCCGCTTGGAAAATTGTGGATAGCCGCAGCGCTGGACAAATTGCCATTCAAGCCAATATGCACGCTATCGTTCTTGCCTTCACCATTGACATTGGTGTCACCACTGCCACGAAGCCAGACTTCGTATATACCTGTCTCCGGAAAGGTAACCGGGTAGC
>CAYULV010000060.1:15782-18048 GCA_964445655.1 uncultured Granulosicoccaceae bacterium
CCATTGTTTTCACTTTCAGTATCACCATTGGTGCTGTTATCTGAATCGTTGTCAGTTTGATCGTCAGCGTCGCTCTGATCATTGTCATTGTCGTCACTTGAATCGTTGGTCGAATCATCAGTATCTGTGTGTGCAGTAGTTGGTCCATTGCCAGTTGGTGCAGCCAACCCTTGTTGCTGAATGACGATTCTATCCAGCACAAATCCGTCTTCTCGCATCCAGACGGATAGCGTGTGCGTGCCAACGCTGTTGACACTGACGGTTGCCTTGCTGCCGCCGCGTCGCTCATTGGACCAGTTCCATCCGCTTGGAAAATTGTGGATAGCTGCAGCGCTGGACAAATTTCCATTCAAGCCAACATGCACGCTATCGTTCTTGCCTTCACCATTGGCATTGGTGTCACCGCTGCCACGAAGCCAGACTTCGTATATACCTGTCTCCGGAAAGGTAACCGGGTAGCTCATCGATGCGGCGCCGTTGGCGTCGAGCCTCAAGCTTCCATTATCAGGTGTTGCGAGCATGGCAAGGTTACCACTAGCATCATTGAATGATTGCGATACCCATTGGTGAGCGCCAGCGGACTGTTTCGAAGCATAGTTTTCGGCTTCGATGGCTAGTACTCCGTTGACCATTGTGTTTTCAGCGGTGCCATTGTTTTCACTTTCAGTATCACCATTGGTGCTGTTATCTGAATCGTTGTCAGATTGATCGTCAGTGTCGCTCTGATCATTGTCGTCACCTGAATCGTCAAACCCATCGTCAAGCGCAGGTCCAGATCCGGTAGGTGTATAGGTGGCATCAGTAGTCAGTACGATTTTGTCGACCGTCATGCCATCTTCGCGCATCCACAAGTTAAAAGAATGCAGTCCGGCTGACGGCACCTCGATGGTCGCGTTTTTATTGTCGCGTGTTTGTCGTGACCACGTCCAGGTTGAGGGAAAGCTGTCAATTTTGTCCGCGCTCGGTGCGATCTGACCGTTAAGGCCGGCATGGATGCTGTCGTTAACGCCTGCGCCATCGCTGTCACCAAACCCGCGAATCCAGACCTGATAGGTTCCCGCTTGTTTAAAGTACAATAAATACGACATCATGATGTTGTCATTGGTGTCGTTTTTCAGCGCGCCTGTGTTTGGCCCTGCCTGCATTGCATCATTGTTGCTGGAGCCTGCCAAAGGAGCGCTTTGCCAAGCATGTGTACTACTTGATTGAATCGAATCATAGTATTCGGCTTCGACCGAAAGCGTAGTCACAGTTGTATTGTTGTTATTTCCGTTGCTTTGTTCAGATTGCGAGTTGTCGTCTCCGTTAGTAGTGCTGTCTGCTTGTTCAGGGAGATCGATCGTGGCTGTGATTACATCATCAGTCGGTTTCGCTGTGTTGGGAGCTCCGCCGGCGGCGACAAGTAATTTTCCGTCCACCACACGTGCGACTGGTGCGAGAAGACTACGAGGCAGGGAGCCTGCTCTGGTCCATTTGTCTGTAATCGGATTATATCGATTGATGCTGTTTCCATTGGTCTGACCACCCACCATGTAGACATATCCTTTATGCGCAAAGGTTGATGGTTCAATGTGTGACTCGGGATTCAGCAAATCAGCCTTGCGTGTCCAGATATTGGTAGAAGGATCGAAGGCATGGACCAGATTTGTATTCTGCTGTGATTTTCCAGCGCATCCGCCGTGACCAAATTGACCACCCATGGCATAGATGAGATTGTTGATAACCACCGTCGCAAAATGATTGCGCGGCGTTGGCATGCTTGCGACGCCAGATATATTTTGCCACTGCGGATTGCTTGTATTGAGATCAAGTGTGAAGTGATGTCCTACATCACACTGGGCAAATGGGTCGAGACCACCAAACCAATGGATTTTGTTGTTGACCAGTGCTGCGCCACCGGCGGCAACGGGGATTGGCATGTCCGGCCCGGCACGCCACTCGTGGCTATCCAGATTGAATATCCAAACCTTTCGAGAAACGGCACCTGGGTGATCACCTACGCGACCTCCAATGATCCATACGTCCTTGCCGTGACGCACAATTCCGTTGTGCGTGACCGCGGTACCATCTCCTACTGCGGTAGTTTTGATAACACTCCCGCAGGAGGCGATGGTACCGCGGTCAGGCATAACGGAATTGTGCGTCACGGCAAGGACGTATGGATCATTGTGGGTCGCGTAGGGGATCACCCCGGGGCCGTTTCTCGGAAGGTTTGGATATTCAATCTTGATAGACACGGATTTGTCTCTTTGACACAGCGGACGCT
>CAYULV010000061.1:0-11101 GCA_964445655.1 uncultured Granulosicoccaceae bacterium
GTATGTGACACGTTGAGTTGGAGTGTGTCAATTTAACGTAGCTACATCGTTATATTCTTTATAAAGAAATCAGGCGTGTTATCCCTGTTTATTACGGGGTTTTTTAAAACGCAAGTCCATCTGTTGTTGATTGACTACTTATTGGTAGGTGAGTTGCTGACACTCTGCACCCTGATGTCTAGTGTTGTTTACGTAAGCGCCAACGGCTTGTACTAACACCGCGTTGTTACTTGCCGGGGTCAACAATGGTCGAACACTGTCTTCATCCGAAGCTGTTAACCAGGTGATTGCGTCCTTGCTATCGAGTAACACTGGCATACGATTATGGACAGTGGACATTTTCTCATTTGCTGTTGTGGTTACAACACAGGCGCGATGCGAATGCGTGTCGTCGTTAGCCGGTTGTGCTATGCCTGCGAGCAGCAAGGCAGATTCATCGGCGGACCTGATGAGGTAGGGTTGTTTTGATTTGCCGTTTCGGTACCACTCGTAAAAGCCCGTGACGGGAATGATAATTCGGTGATCGCGTGCCAGCTGCCGAAACGTCGGCTTCTCAAACAGACTTTCGGCTCGAGCGTTGATCAACGGCGGGCTACTTTTCCCGGCCCTGGCCCAGGGAGCCTTCAACCCCCACTGCATTTCTGCCCAGCCGGGCTTGCCCGGAGTGCCTCTGACCACAACGTCCAGCACACTACTCGGGGCCACGTTGTATCGTGGATCGCGCGATGGCCAGACATCCATGCCGAGCATTTCCAGCAGCAACCTGACGCCCTCGTTGTCGGACACATTGATTCGCCCACACATGATTGTCTCCACGACGCCGAACCATTCGTTATATTGCGCCAATGAATGCGAAAAAACGACTGGAAATTTTTCAACGTTTTCACACAGCCAATCCCGAGCCGAAAACCGAGCTTGAATATCGCAATCCGTTTGAGCTTTTGGTCGCCGTAACCCTCTCGGCACAAGCGACCGACGTCAGTGTCAACAAGGCGACCAAGGGATTGTTCGCGGCGGCCGATACGCCAGCGGCGATGGTCAAGCTAGGTGAGCGCGGAATCATTCGGCATATCAAGACGATCGGCCTTTACAACAACAAGGCGAAGAATGTGCTGGCCGCCTGCCGCATGCTGTGCGATCTGCACGGCGGAGAAGTGCCGCGCGAGCGCGAAGCGTTGGAGGCTTTGCCGGGGGTGGGCCGCAAGACTGCCAATGTGGTCCTCAATACTGCCTTCAGAGAGCCTACGATGGCGGTTGATACCCACATATTCAGAGTGGCTAATCGGACAGGAATCGCGCCGGGCAAGACGGTCTTGCAGGTCGAAAAGCAGCTGCTCAAACATGTGCCAAAAGACTATTTGCTCGATGCCCATCATTGGCTGATCTTGCATGGTCGCTATGTCTGCGTCGCGCGCAAGCCGAAATGCCCGGATTGCCCGATCAGCGATCTGTGTGATTTTCGCCCAAAGACAAAAAGTTGACCGCCACGGGGAATCAAGGCTAGGGTAATGCCTGATTGGTATATTGAGTCGGTATGGCTTCCTCCGCTTCCAGAGTAATTGATGTAACGGCCAAGCGATCCAAAACGCAGCCCGATGCCGAGCCCGGGATTGTTGATAAGGTCGAGGTTGACAGGTTGTTGCAGAGCGCGGCAGTGCTGGTGGTTGATGATGAACCGGGCATGCGCAATTTCCTCAAGCGGGCGCTCGAATCGAGATGTGCTTTGCTTGAGGTGGCGTCCAGCGCCGAAGAAGCTGAGGCACTGCGTCTCAGACTGCACTTTGACTTGATGCTTGTCGACATTCGATTGCCGGGATTGTCCGGTCTTGAATGGTTACGCCAATTACGGGATCGCGGTGTCCTGACTCATGTTATCTATATGACAGCATTTGCCGATCTGGAAATGGCGATTCAGGCCTTGCGCAATGGCGCGGACGATTTCGTCATGAAACCGTTTCGTATCGATCAAATGTTGCATTCCGTGCAACGTACATTGAGTCGACATCAAATTGTCCGGGAAAATTCGCTACTGCGCTTGCAGCTTGATCAACTGAAAAATGATCAAGGTGTCGTTGGCGACAGCGATGCAATTGTCGAGACGCTGGCCATCGCGCAACGCGTTGCGCCCACGCAGTCGACCGTTCTCATCCAGGGTGAGACCGGGACGGGTAAGGAGCTGTTTGCGCGGACCATTCATGCCAACAGTAAACGAAGTGGCCCGTTTGTCGCGATCAACTGCGGCACCATCGCTCCGGAACTGTTCGAAAGCGAATTGTTCGGGCATATAAAGGGCGCTTTCACTGGGGCCATGCAGACTCGTGATGGCTTGTTTGTGCATGCGGACAAGGGCACGGTTTTTCTTGATGAGATCGGTGAACTACCGGCGTCGATGCAGACCAAGCTTTTGCGCGTACTGGAAGAACGGGTCATACGACCAGTAGGTGGTGAGAGAGAAATCCCGATTGATGTTCGTGTCATAGCTGCAACCAATCGGGATCTTGGTGAGCTCGCCGAAAACGGCGAGTTTCGGGCTGATTTGTATTTCAGACTCAATGTCTTGCCACTGACGGTTCCAGCTTTGCGTGATCGCCTCGAGGATCTTGACAGTCTGGTACACCATTTTATGGATCAGCTGAGCCGCGACATGCGTCTGGCGCCACTTGAGCTGATGCACACCGACTGGCAACGGCTCAAGGCGTATCACTGGCCAGGCAATGTCCGGGAATTGCGCAATGTTATCGAGCGTACTTTGCTTCTGGGCCGGCTACCCGCAGACAGTCTGCGAAGTGAAAGCATAGAGCCGGTACCACCGACGCAGGGTTTCCCACTGAACTGGAATGCAGAGCAAGTTGAACGCGCGCATATGGAAGCTGTGCTCGCTTCAGTCAACAACAACAAGTCTGCGGCCGCCCGAATACTCGGTGTGTCGAGAAAGACGCTTGAACGCAAACAGCAAATATGGCGTAGCAAAGCATCGGCTGGTGTGCCTCCAGATTCTGCCGAGTGAGGAACTCCACTGCAGCCTTGTTTGATCGACTGGGTAACCTTCGTTACAGACTGCTTGCCTTGATTCTGGTGCCGCTTCTGCTGTTGACAGGTACCGTGATTGCGTTAGCCGCCAACTGGTCGACCGATTACACGTATCAGCAACTGTTTACCAAGGTCAACACCGATCTGCGTGTCGCTCACGACAGTTTTTTCCGTATTCAAACCGACTTGCAACGTGAGCTTCAGTCGTTGGCCAACAGTTCGGCACTGCGAAAGGAGCTTAATCTGAACCATAGCGAAAGCTTACTTGCATTGATTCAGGCAGAACGCTCGTTTGGTGAGTTCGATTTTCTAAATCTGTTGTCCAGCGATGCGACCAAGCGCTTGACGGCCAATGGCTGGTTGAACCACGAACTTCGTGAGTCTCCGTTAACTCAACAAGTACTGAATAATGATTTTCAGACGTATACCGGATCGAATTCGACCGGTATCGAGGTTTACAACAGCAACGAATGGCGACGTGAGTCAGACATCAATGCCAAGAAAGTGGTGTTTCCTCTAATCGATACACCTAGGGCTGCGCCGACGTCTCGAGAGGCTGAAGATCGAGCCATGGTCATTCGATCCTTGCTTGCGGTGACTGATGAGAAGGGTGCGAGGGTGGCCATTCTTGAGGGTGGTCTGTTACTCAACCGGAACTTTGCCTTTGTCGACGAGATACGTGATCTGGTTTACGGCCCTGGCAGTCTAGCGCCGGGAAGTCGTGGCACGGTGACAGTCTTTCTCGATGATGTTCGCATCACCACCAACGTTCCCCAATCCGATACGTCGCGCGCCTTGGGCACTCGCGTGTCGGCCGAGGTACGCAATACCGTTCTGGAAAAGGGTGTGCCCTGGGTCGATCGCGCCTTTGTGGTCAATGACTGGTACATATCGGCTTACGAGCCCATTGTTGATGTCAATGGTCGAAGAGTCGGAATGCTATACGCGGGTTTTCTCGAAGCACCGTTCAAACGGGATCTGATGAAAGCACTGGCCTTGTTGTCGGTTTTGGTGCTGGCCGGTTCCTTGTTTGCCGTCGTACTTGCCATTGTCGGTGCCCGTTCGATTTTCAAACCCATCGAAAAGCTGACCTCAGTCGTGCGGGCCACGGCGGCCGGTCAACGTACTCGAGTCGGCAGCATCCCTGCCGGTGGTGAGATCGGTGAGTTGTCTCAACAGTTTGATGCCATGTTGGACACATTGGAATCGCATCGCACCCGCATCGAGCAGGATGCCCAGTTGCTCGAGGAGAAGGTACAGAGCCGAACCGTTGAGCTCAAACAGCAAAACATGCGTCTGACAGACTCGATCGAGTTACTCAAGCAAACCCGGCAACAATTGGCGACCGCTGAAAAACTGGCGGCTTTAGGAGAATTGACGGCGGGTGTCGCGCATGAAATCAACAATCCAACAGCGGTCATTCTCGGCAATATGGATATCCTCATCCATGAGATCGGTGATGCCAAAGGCGACGTGCAGGTCGAGATCGACCTGATCGTTGAGCAGGTCTATCGCATCCGATCCATAACCGATCGGCTCCTGCAGTATTCACGCTCTGAAGTCGACATGCCTGCAGCCGTGCCCGAATCAATTTCGGTCGTGACGCTTGTCGAGGATACGCTCGGCTTGCTGAGCCACGAATTTCAGGACCTTGATTCGTGCGTATCCGTGCACCATCAGTCGCGTTTGCTGCTGCGCATCGATTATCACGAAATGCAGCAAGTGCTGTTGAATCTGCTGCGCAATGCCTTCGAATCGGTATCCAATGCCAAGCCGGTAGAAATTCACACCCGCGATGTATCATCGAGTGAGGTCGCGATTTCCGTCAGGGATCATGGGGCAGGCATTGACCCGTTACACCTGTCGCGCGTGTTCGATCCTTTTTTTACTGCAGGAAAAGAGCAGGGTACAGGGCTTGGCTTGTCAGTCAGTTACGGCATCGTCCGGCGCCACGGCGGACGTATCGATGTTGAGTCTACGCCGGGTCATGGTGCATTGTTTACAGTTCATTTGCCCGCCCGGGAAGGCCACTCCAACACGATAAAAGCCCCGTCTGACGCCGACTTGTCCGTGGTTGGTTAAGCGTCTTAACATTACCGTAAGGCAGTAGGTGAAAACGGTGGTTTAAAAAGTGCTCTAGGTTGCTATTCTCCCAGTCGTAAAGCTCATCCGGAAAATATCGTGGCGCACGCATATCCGCTAACCGACCTCGTCAAGCTTGTTCGAGCTTATGGGTTGTTAGCCGGCACTTCAGATCGGGAACGTGTCATTGCCGGCACCTTGTCGAATCGTTGGATTGCCACCGAGGTTGAGCATCTTGTGCCCTTGTGCACCTTGCCCAAACCCTTGTTCAAGACCCTTCGCGGTCGGGATCTGCTGGCGGCGGAACTGTTTGCTGATCAGAACATCGATCCGACGACCATTGATTCGGACGGGATCTCCATTGATGAAATGGGCGACGGGCGCTGGATCAATACCAACCGATTGCCGAAATTCGAGCCGATTATCCATCAAGCGGTACTGGCGGCGAATATGCTTTTGGGTGTCAGATTGTATGGAGACCATGGCAAGGGTGACCCGGCCATCTCGCACGATCTTATCGTCGCAGCCATGTTGCAGGATGCTATCGGTAAGCAACATCGCTTCAGTGCCATCTCATCCAATGAATCTGAATATGTGGATGATAATTACATCCTCACCTGGTTTGGGGACTCGGTAGCGACACTGGTTCGTGAATTGGCGGACTACCTGGTTCAGTTTGACAAGGCGATCGATGCGTCAGAGGCGCCGCCTGTACCTCCTTCGCCCAGGATCGCCACGGCCGCCGCCGCTGTGCAAGCGAGTCGACTGCGACTGGTTGCACGAGCCGCCGGTGACAAGGTCATCAGTTTTCTGGACGCCGCAGGCCGAGCCGATCTTGAAGCACAGGGCATCGACTGTTCGAGTGATTTCCCCGAACGTGTGTTCATGGAGCGGCATTACGCATTAACCTCGGCGGCATTCCGATTGCCCGGGGTTGATTACTACGCACTGCGAGAACCGCTCGACAATACCTTGTTGATAGCGGTTCGCGATGCATTGGATGATCCCAATAAACGTGAACGCCTGTCGGGCCGACGCGGCAAGGCTGTTCACGAAGTGCATATCAACTTGCCGGTGATGGAATACTTTGTTGTCGCCGAAGCTCCGAACTCGATCGAGACGGTGCACATCGCCAGTCTCGAAATGATGCGATCACTGGAAAAGGGGCGTCGCAAATCCCTGAGCACCATGTCGGCCCATGCGTTTCGCATCGCGGCTATCGCCGAGCGTGTACTGGGTCGAGCACTCGAGCCGCTGATCGTGACGCTGGCGATGTTGCATGATGTCGTTGAGGACGGCTCCGAGCAGGTGACCGGTTATGGTCATTCCTTGCGCAAGATACAGTTTCGTTTTGGTGGCCCGATAGCCGCCATGGTGTCAGAACTCACTGATTCCACGGTACAGGCGGCAGGGGCAAACAAGGCGAATCTGACACTCAAGCAACCGCATCTGGTGTTGCCGCAGGCGCAATACAATATCGGGCGTTTTACCGCCATGACGGTTACCGCGACCGAATCTGATGTGCCTTATACGCTGGCGGGCATTGTCATCAAATTGCTCGACACCGTTGTGTCTCTGGAAGAAGGTATTCGTGATCCGGATCTGATGAGCGGACATTGGCGGCATAGTGGGGCGCGCATTTACTGGGCAGAGCGTGACCGAGGCGATATCGTGCATCCCCTGATCGAACGGCTGCTGATCGAACTCAAAGCCAGTCAAGCCGATCCAAAATACAATTCTCGTCCGCATCACATCAGTTCGGTTCGACTGCGAGCGGGCCTGGCCATGTTGGAGACTGTGCTTACCTATCAGGATATGTATGCGATTCAGAACCTCGCGATACTTGCTGACGAGTACGCGCTTGACAAGGTCGAGCGGGCAAGTCTGATCAGCCTTTTCCATGACCGTAATGTCAATGAAGTGCAGTTCAGCGAGCGGGTGCTAGAGAAGTTACTTGATGACTCGCGATTGAAAGAGGCAGTCGCAACCGGGCGCGTACCGCTTATCGGATATACCACGCTGTTTCCCAAGGGCGCGACGCTTGCGTCGGCGCGTGATGAATCGACGTTTCTTGAATACCGCGCCAGTGCACTCAGGCGACAGGCAATCAGACACGAACTGAAACTCGATACCAGTGACAAGCTTAATGCCCTGATTTTCAGGCAGGAACAATTACTACGCGAGTTCGATTTATCTCGGCGTACGGATGATGCTGCACAAAGCGATGCAGTCGATGATGATGTTGCAAAGACAGGCTAGGTGAACGCATTGACAATGCCGGCAGCTTACGCCAGCGTCACCAGATTCAACTCGGCATTGATTTTGTAACCATCGAGTCGCGTCGGCAGTTGATCGGTTTCGAGCGTCTGAATACGGGTAAGAAAATCCTGCACAAGCGTGCGGAAATAGGTTTTTCGTGACATCACGAGATCGAGCCCCACATCGGCAATCGGTAGATAGCGCAGACCAAATTCAAAGGCGGTACTTTGTACCCCACAGGTGATATCAGCCGCCCCCGTGTTGACTGCCGCCACCGCACTGCGTTCGCTATTGCACTCGGTACTGACTTTGAGATTGGCAAGTCTTTGTCCCTGCACTGAACACAAGTCTTCCAGTAGCCTTTCGGTGCCCGAATCATCCTGACGCATGGCCCAGCGTAACTCCGAACGTTTGATCAAACCAGCTGGCGAGATATCAGGCTCCTTTGCCAGTGTTTCGCTGAGCGCCTGGCTCAACACAAAACCTTGACTACGTTGCAGGCAACGCACAATGACCCAGCTTGCGTGTCGTCGGTAGCAGCGCAGTAGTCCGAGATGTCGTCGTGCATTGTCTTCAATGGCTCCCCAGTTGATAAAGCAGGCATCAATGCGGTTGCTGTCGAGCATGCGAAGACCATGACGCGTGCCCGCCGGGCTATAGCTGACCAGCGCATGTTGCTGCCAGTCGATCGCTGCATTGCTACAAACATGGTGAATCAAGCGATCGTCGCTACCGGCGATCAACAGACGATCCTGCATCACACCGCCGTGGCTGTTTTCCATCAGCCAGTCTTCGATCAGACTGCGAGGAAATATCCACTTGCCCGTGATCTTGGTGCCGGGAATCTCGCCGCGGCCGGCAAGTTGGTAAATCTTCTTTTCGTTGACATGCAATAGCGTCGCAAGCTCAGGCACACTCAAAAAGCGGGACTCGCTGCTTTTTGGCGGGATGCTTATTCCGATAGATGCGTCGTTGTCAGCCATGTGTCAGCTTGTTGATCCGAAGTGATCAGGCAAGATCACGCATTCCTTTGGTCAGTGGCGGTATTCGGCGTTCTGGCGGGATGGCATCGAAGGTGACGTTTTCCTTGCCGTTGTACACCAGAAAATGTTTACCTTTTGCGCGCGCGATCATCGTCATGCCGATCTCATTGGCGAGTTCCAGACCCATTTGCGTCACACCGGAGCGTGACAGCAATGTGGGTATGCCCATGAAAGCGGTTTTCATGACGATTTCGGATGTCAGACGTCCGGTCGTGTAGAAGATCTTGTCACTGCCATCGATGCCTTCCAGCCACATGCGCCCGGCAATCGCATCGGCCGCGTTGTGTCTTCCGACATCCTCGATATGCATCAATGATTCGGTTGCTGTACACAGGCCGCATCCATGCACGGCACCGGATACCCGGTAGACATCGTTGAGCTTGCTGACGTTCTTGATCAGTTCGTAGATGTCGGATTGATTCAAGGAAGGGGTCTTGAGTTCAACCTCATAAAGTTTGTCGACGGTACAGCTGAAGATGGTGCCTTGTCCGCAGCCGCTGGTTATGATGCGCCGCTTCATTTTTTCCTGCCAGTCGCTGATGCCAATGCCAGCATAGGTCGTGACATCAACCAGTTCGCGGTCCCAGTCCACGATGACAGATTTGATGTCGGAGATATCTTCGATCAGTTTCTGGTTGTGTATGTAGCCGAGGGTCAAGGCTTCGGGTTGGGTGCCAAGCGTCATCAAGGTGACCACTTCCATGTCATCGACCCGTATGGTCAGTGGCAACTCCCCCGGAATGTGTACATCGACCTGTTCGCCAAACTCGTTGGTCGCACTGATGCCATGGGCGGCTTGCAGACCCGCCGAGGTCATTTCAGGTTTCGTTAGTTTTGCAACCATATATATGCCTCTCGATACCTTGCGACTTTAAGAGTCTTTGGCCGCAGTGTGTAAACGATTATTGTCGGAATACCGTGGGATTGGAAAGAAGTGGGACATTTTGTCCCGCTTTTGACAATATGGGTCGATTTCTCATGACCGGATTTGTGACAAGGACTTTCAACAGTCGCGATGCGCATGCAATAGTAGCGAGCGTGAATGCTCCCATTGATCCCATTTCGCCAGAGGGCGCTGAAGTTTCGGCTTCGAGCTCTGTTGGCGATCAGACTAACAGCCTGAATTTCGACCAAGGCGCCAACCGGGTTTCCAACCGGGTCCAGCTCCCGGTGTCGGTGTTACTTGAGCGCAGATTGATCAAACGCTCCTTCTGGAGCGTACCTTCCTGGTATCTGGCCAGCGTGGCGGTCGGTGATGATCTGCAAGCCAGCTTCAAGCCGGGCGAGCTCGCATACCGAACCGACTCGGGTGATGTCTATGCGTGGTCAGGATTCACCATTACCTTGTACCGCGATGCCTGTGAGCGATATTGGCATGCATTGATCGGCGACAAGCCTCAGGTCTATGTCATGTGCCGAGAGGTCGAACAGAGTGATGAATCCGAGGCTGGGGCGCAGGATGCGATTGAACCGATACATGTGACCATCGACTATGACGATGCCTCAGCGTATGCCGAAACCGACCAGATGGTGTTGTCCGCTGCTATTCCGCCCGAGTTGTATCGCTATATGGAACAGTTTGTTCTGACGCACTACGAGCCGAAGGAATTCAAGAAACGCAAACGTCGAAAATGGAGTGAGGATGAAGGCAAGCGACCGGGCCCGCGTGGAGGGGGCTATCGATGAGTCGTCGAGATTCCTTTATTCAGCGTTGGTCGGATAAAAAGCGAGCGACTCAGCGTGGCGAAGACAAGCCGATTGTCGTCGAGTCTGTTGATGACCTTGAATCTAAAGCCGCTGAACATGCCATGCCAAATGGCTTGCAGGAGCGCGGGGCAATAGAGCTCAATGAAAGTGATTCGCTCACTGATGAATCGGGCGGGCATCAGGATGGCGTGCTTCTCGGTACTGAAGCGTCGGTGAGTCCGGTTCATGCGCCTGTAGCTGGTGATCCATCGAGCGGTGAGGCGTCGGCCGTAGAGGCGTCAAGCGACATAGCAGAGCAGGAAGCGCTTGAACCGCTGCTGACCGATGAAGACATGCCGCCGATCACCACACTCACCGCGACCAGTGACCTCACAGGATTTTTTAATCGCGGTGTATCAGCCACGCTGCGACGTGCGGCATTGCGACATGTTTTTCAGCTCCCGAGCTACAACGTGCGTGATGGTCTTAATGACTACGACGATGACTTTACCTACTTCGAGCCGCTTGGCGATACCGTGACTTCCGATATGAAGTGGCATACCGCGCGCAAGGAACGCGAACGTATCGAACGCGAACGCCTGGAAGAGGAGGCACGACTGGCAGAAGAGGCCGGAGATGCGGAAGCCGAAGATGAACGTGCAGCGTTAGATGATGAAACAGATGCAACAGACGATAAACAGTCATCAACGGATTCGCCTGAAGAACTGACAAACGAATCATCAGACGAGCTTGATGTGTCAGCTGAAGCGGATATAAACGATACAGGTTCAACAGAGCTGAGCACCAGCGGTGAAACAGAACTGAATGACATCGCTACGGATGAAGATAGCCCGCATGCAGAAGATAAAAACGATGAATTGCTGCCTTCGTGAACGGTCAATGGGTTATTGAATAATGAGCGATAGTGAACAAACCATAACGCTAGTGCGAACGCCGGACGAACTTCAGTCTGGACCCAGCTTTTCAACCACCTCACAAAT
>CAYULV010000061.1:11201-17915 GCA_964445655.1 uncultured Granulosicoccaceae bacterium
ATGTCTGAAACACCTTTGATCGGTGCAGCGCTAAAACCGTTTGGTTACTTGCATGTGCCAGATCCTGATGATCTCGATGAGGCTGTCGCATCACTTGGTGAACTCGTC
Source organism: uncultured Granulosicoccaceae bacterium (assembly GCA_964445655.1). GTDB lineage: Bacteria > Pseudomonadota > Gammaproteobacteria > Granulosicoccales > Granulosicoccaceae > Granulosicoccus. The sequence goes on from CAYULV010000061.1 coordinate 11,310, forward strand.
GGTGAGTTCGACAAGCCACGATACTTTGACTACAAGCGCGATATCTGTGCGCACAGTCGTAGCAAACTTGATGGCTGCAATCGTTGCGTCGATGTGTGTACAACGTCGGCGATCCGATCCGATGGCGAAGGCATCGTGGTTGATCCTTTTCTTTGTCAGGGATGCGGAAGCTGCGCCACGGTTTGTCCCAGCGGTGCGATGAGCTATGCCTTTCCGCGTGTGGCCGATGCAATTCATCGAACACGCGAGCTGACGTCAGAGGCCGATACTTTGTTGTTGCATACCGAATCCCAGCAAGCTGCAGTGGATGAGACGCAACTTGCATCGACCATGGTGCCGTTACTGGTCGAGGAAGTATCAGCGTTCGGTCTTGATTACTGGTTGAGTTTGTTGGCAGGCCACGTCGGTCGTATTGTGTTGTTGCACGATGGTGATGCACAGGATGCGAACCACAACGCCTTGATCGAGCAAAGTGAGTTGTTACACACTTTACTATCTGGTCTTGGTATCGATGAGGCGGTATTGCATATCGTGCCGACGACTACGCTTGCGACATTGGATGAGCTACCGGCGCCGAGCGATATGTTGATGTCATTGCCCGCTGCAACGTTTGCTGCACCGGGCGACAAGCGCCAAACAATTCGCATGGCGCTTGATCATCTATCCGATGCACTAAAGCCTGCGACAGCACATTGCGCGCTACCGGCAACTGCACCCTTTGGGCATATCAACGTCGACACAGCGGCCTGTACCTTGTGCATGGCTTGTGTGTCGACTTGTCCCGCCAAAGCGTTGCTCGATGGTCAGGATACGCCGGCTTTGCGGATGGTCGAGGCGAATTGCTTGCAATGCGGCTTGTGTGCTGCAGCCTGTCCCGAGTCGGCGATAACTCTCGAGTCACGCTACACCTGGGATTCGGTTGAGGCTCGACGTATCGAGACTCTGCACGATGAGACTCCCTTTCATTGCATCAGCTGCCATACCGCGTTCACAACATCACGCATGATCGAGACGATGACATCCAAGCTGGCAGGCCACTGGATGTTCACGGATGACAAGGCGATGCGGCGGCTCAAGATGTGCGGCGACTGTCGCGTCAAGGATATGTTCGAGGACGATGCGGGTGGTATCGCTGTGCACAAGGACAATTGAGATGGAGCATATTGTCCTGATTCCCGACAGGCACTCAGGCAAATGCGACATTTTGTCAGGAAATCCGAAATCAGGAAATATTATGCCAGCTCGTATTGACCCTGCTGGATCTTGTCAGTCTCTGTTGCTGCGAAAAGCGGTCCATCGGTTGCTGATTAATAGTCATGAGTGCGACAGCAATGACCACTGAATCCACGATCACCCCCTCCCAGGGCAGTTCCACGCGGGGCATTCCCGTCAGGGACGAGCAAGCCTTCCTGAATGATCAGGCACAAGCGATGCGCGCTGGCGTCTATCAGCTGTTGGCCCGATTGTTCGCCCGAGAGCCTGATCAGGAGCTGTTGGATACCCTTGCGGGTATCGGTGAGGTAGACACCAGTGAAGGCAAGATCGCCATGGGCTGGGAGCTACTGAAGCAGGCGAGTCAGAAAGCTGAACTCGAAGCCACTCAACAGGAATATTTTGATCTGTTTATCGGTGTCGGCCGTGGGGAATTGGTGCCTTTTGGCTCCTGGTATCTGACAGGCTTCTTGATGGAGAAGCCGGTTGCCTTGCTGCGTCAAGATCTGGCAAATCTTGGCATCGAGCGACAGGAGAATGTGGCCGAGTCCGAAGATCATATAGCCGCATTGTGTGATGCGATGGCTCTGATCATTCAGAGCAGTGACGAGATATCGTTGCAAACCCAACAGACTTTTTACAAGGATCACATCGAGCCTTGGGCCAGCCGATTTTTTGATGATGTCGAAAACGCCAACAACGCCCATTTCTATCGCGGTGTTGGTTTTTTCGGCAATGCGTTTTTTGAGTTTGAAAGTGAAATGCTAGCCATGCAGAGCTGACGACGGTCAACTCGATTTGTGCATGGGTAAATTAAGTTGGACAACTTTAATCGATATAGGCAGAAGCATTATGAGCAATCAGGAAAAGCCGAAATTCATTGACGCCAAACGTCGCGGATTTCTCCAGGGGGCAGCTGTTGCAGGTGGCGTTGCCGCGACCGGGGCTGCAGCGGCGGCAAGTGATGTGATTGAAAATGCGGGTGATTCTTCAGCGCCGGAAACTATTGCCAAAGGCAAGGGTTACGAGTTGACCGATCACGTCAAGAAATATTACGCAAAAGCGCGGTTCTGAGACGCCGTTTAACGATAGGGATCACGCAGGAGATAACGAATGAAACTAACGCGCAAGTTGAACGGTGTGCCAAACGGCACGCAGACAGGTTCAGCGACCAAGGGATCGCACTCGCTCCTCGGGAGCTCGGTCAATCGTCGAACCTTTTTACGTAATTCAGGGATCACTGCCGGTGGCGCTGCACTCGCAGTCGCCGCAGGCCCGAGCATGCTCAAGAAAGCCCGAGCGGCGGAGACGACCTACGCGAAAGCGGGCGTTCCCACCGAAGAAATCCGCTCCATTTGCACACACTGTTCTGTCGGCTGTGGTGTTATTGCCGAAGTACAAAACGGTGTTTGGACCGGGCAGGAACCCGACTACGACTCACCGATCAATCTTGGCGCTCACTGCGCGAAAGGGGCGTCGGTTCGAGAGCACGGGCACGGCGAACGTCGTTTGAAATATCCGATGAAGCTCGTCGATGGCAAGTGGACCAAAATGGATTGGGACACCGCTATCAATGAGATCGGTGATCAGATGTTGAAGATTCGCGAAGAATCATCACCTGATTCCGTGTACTGGCTGGGCTCGGCCAAGCACAACAATGAGCAGGCCTATCTATTCAGAAAATTTGCCGGGCTTTGGGGGACCAACAACGTCGATCACCAGGCGCGTATTTGTCACTCGACCACAGTTGCCGGTGTAGCCAACACCTGGGGCTATGGTGCGATGACGAACTCGTACAACGACATGGCCAATTCCAAAGCCATGTTCTTTATCGGTTCCAACGCAGCAGAAGCGCACCCGGTGGCTATGCAGCACATCCTCAAAGCCAAGGAAAATGGTTCAAAGCTGATTGTCGTTGATCCTCGCTTTACGCGTACTGCAGCTCACTCTGATCAATTCCTGCAGATGCGTCCCGGTACGGATGTACCCGTTATCTGGGGGATTCTCTGGCATATCTTCGAAAACGGTTGGGAAGACAAGGAATACATTCGCCAACGGGTTTACGGCATGGATGATATCCGCACTGAAGTTGCGAAGTGGACACCGGAAGAAACCGAACGCGTCACCGGTATCCCTGAAGCGCAACTTAAGCAAGCCGCGCAAACCATGGCTGAAAATCGCCCCGGTACGATTGTCTGGTGCATGGGTGGCACACAGCATACGATCGGTAACAACAACACACGTGCCTACTGTGTCTTGCAGCTTGCACTGGGTAATATCGGCAAGTCCGGTGGCGGTGCAAATATCTTCCGCGGTCACGACAATGTGCAAGGCGCTACCGACTTTGGCGTACTGTCACACACATTGCCGGGTTACTACGGTTTGTCAGCCGGTTCGTGGAAACATTGGACAGATGTCTGGGGCCTAGAGAACGATTGGGTCAAGAGTCGTTTTGATCAAGGTTCCTACGAAAAGAAAGGTGACACTGACCTGCAACCCATGAACACCGCTGGTATGCCGGTTTCTCGCTGGATTGATGGTGTTCTGGAAGACAAGGAAAACATCGCACAGAAAGACAACATTCGCGCGATGGTGTTATGGGGTCATGCGCCGAACTCGCAAACACGTGGGCCTGAGATGAAGGCTGCGATGGAGAAACTGGATCTACTCGTTGTCATTGATCCTTACCCGACACACACGGCAGTCCTGCCTGATCGCAAGGACGGCATGTATCTGTTGCCAGCATCGACGCAATTCGAAACCTATGGTTCAGTGACGGCCTCCAACCGTTCATTGCAATGGCGTGACAAAGTCATCGAGCCGCTGTTCGAATCATTGCCTGATCACACCATCATGTACAAGCTCGCAACAAAGCTCGGTTTTGGTAAAGAGCTGACCATGAATATCGAGGTCAAAAACGATGAGCCGCTGATCGAAGACATAACGCGTGAGTTCAACCAAGGTATGTGGACGATTGGCTACACCGGTCAAAGCCCTGAACGCATCAAGGAGCATATGGACAATCGCAAGCACTTCGATGTCACTACTCTGCAGGCGAAAGGTGGACCGAATGATGGCGAGTTCTACGGCATGCCGTGGCCTTGTTGGGGTACCGCTGACATGAAGCATCCCGGTACGCCGAATCTCTATGATCCGAGCAAGCCGGTGGCAGAAGGTGGTCTTAACTTCCGCGCCCGATTTGGTGTCGAGCGAGACGGTGTCAACCTGCTTGCAGAGGACTCCTGGTCAGTCGGTGCGGAAATCGAGGATGGTTATCCTGAGTTCACAGCCGACATGCTCAAGCAGCTTGGCTGGTGGGGTGATCTGACGCCGGAAGAGCAGGCAGCTGCCGAAGGCAAGAACTGGAAGACCGATGTATCCGGTGGTATCCAACGTGTGGCTATCGCCCACGGTTGTGCGCCATTTGGTAATGCGAAAGCGCGGGTCAATGTCTGGACCTTCCCGGATCCAGTCCCCGTACATCGCGAACCGCTGTACACCTCACGGCGTGATCTGGTTGAGGATTATCCAACCTACGAAGATCGCAAGTCGCATTACCGACTGCCGACTCGTTATGGCTCCATCCAGGCGGTTGATTATTCAACTGACTTCCCACTCATTCATACCAGTGGCCGATTGGTTGAATATGAAGGCGGTGGTGAAGAAAGCCGATCGAACCCCTGGCTGGCTGAATTGCAGCAGGACATGTTCGTCGAGATCAATCCGGCGGATGCCAACGATGTCAACATCCAGCACGATCAGATGGTCTGGCTCGAAGGCCCTGAAGGCGGCAAGATAAAGGTCAAGGCAATGGTTACTGATCGAGTGGCACGCGGGGTTGTGTTTACACCGTTCCACTTCGGTGGTCATTATCAGGGAGAAGACTTGCTGGACAAGTACCCGGAAGGGGCAGCACCGTATGTGCGTGGTGAATCCGATAACACCACGATGACCTACGGCTACGATTCCGTCACCCAGATGCAGGAGTCGAAGTGCTCGCTCTGCAAAATAACCGCAGCTTGATCACGAGGAGAACAACATGGCAAGAATGAAATTCCTGTGCGATGCGGAACGCTGCATCGAATGCAATGGTTGCGTCACCGCATGCAAGAACGAGAACGAGGTGCCTTGGGGTGTGAATCGTCGACGTGTCGTGACACTCGATGATGGTAATCCGGGCGAAAAGTCGATATCGGTAGCGTGCATGCATTGCACGGATGCGCCGTGTCAGGCGGTTTGTCCGGTTGATTGCTTCAACACCACCGACGATGGCATTGTGTTGCACGACAAGAACCTCTGCATTGGTTGTGGTTACTGTTTCTATGCGTGCCCGTTCGGCGCACCACAGTACCCGCAGCAGTCGTCTTTTGGTGCTCGCGGCAAGATGGATAAATGTACCTTCTGTGCCGGTGGTCCTGATGAAGAAGATCTGTCAGACGCCGAGTACGAAAAGTACGGTCGTAACCGTATTGCTGAAGGCAAGCTGCCACTGTGTGCCGAGATGTGTTCAACCAAGGCCCTGATCGCCGGAGACGGCGAAGAGATTGCGAATATCTATCGTGAGCGTGTGTTGCGTCGCGGTGGTCGTCCGCAAACCTGGGGCTGGGAGACAGCGTACAGCGAAGGCTAGGGGGAGAGACTAATGATGCGTTATTGGATTCTCGACTATTCGACTTTGGTTGGTGATTACGGCAGGCATGACATGAGGCAACAATCATGAAAAGTGAAGCGCAACTGAAGCGACGGCGCAAGCATCGCATCCTGGCTTATAGCCTGTTGGCCATTCTCGGTCTGGCGTTTGTCCTGCCATTGATGAGCTACACAGCGCATTTTCTTGGCTATGAAGCGGTTGCTCAGGACAGTGGCTCGAGTGCTACTGCGGGCACCAACCCGCGCTCCAATTTCTGGGGCGCGGTTAAAGATGGTTTGTCAGGATACTCTGCGGTCAAAGGCCCGGAGTCGGGCATGTTGATTCAGCCAGGTAACGGCGGTACTCAGTGGCAACAGACTCGCGCCGGTGATTTGAGTACAAAACTGCCGTGGGTGATTGCCGGTATGGCAGTCATCATCCTTCTTTACCATTTGATCTTTGGCCGAAAGAACAAACTGCCGGCACAAAGAACTGGTCGCAAGATCAAGCGCTGGAGCTGGTTTGAAAGACTGATACATTGGACCACGGCGATTTCATTTATTGCCCTGGCCATTACGGGCATCAGTATGTTGATCGGCAAAAACGTCTTGATACCTCTATTGGGTAAAGCCGGTTTCGCCACATGGGCGGGATTGTCCATCCAGATTCATAACATCCTCGGGCCTGTGTTTACCGTTGGGGTGATCATGATGATCATCATGTGGGTTGCACACAATATCCCGACGACAACCGATCTGAAATGG
>CAYULV010000062.1:0-17829 GCA_964445655.1 uncultured Granulosicoccaceae bacterium
ATTCTTTCTGATACAACAGTACCGGTACTTGTATTTGATGTGATCGCTGGTGACAATCGATTGAATGCGGCCGAAGTCCTGTCAGACGTTCTTGTTAGTGGTACCAGTACTAGTCTGAGCGATGGAGACAACGTCGCTATTGAAGTCGATGGCGTGACATATGAAGCACCGGTGGTTGGAAATATCTGGTCAATAAGCTTGCCATCTGCAATTGCAGCCGGATTGCCGGCAAGTGTACTGATTACAGCCAATGCAAGCGATATTGCCGGCAATATCGCGAATCAAGCTGAAACAACAGTGACTGTTGACCTTGTGCCACCAGTCGTTGCAATCAACCCCTTGCAGTTGGCAACCTCGGTTAATCAAAACAGTTATCAGATCGGCGGTATTTGTACTGTCGATAATGGTGTTGTGCAAGCATCCATAGTTGGTGCGTCGCCAGATTCACAGGAAGTTGCCTGTGCTGCAAACGGTTTATGGACAGCGACATTTGATGTTACTGCTGTTGCGGAGGGTGTAGATACGATTGTTGCAACCGCCAGCCAGTCTGATACCGCAGGTAATCTTGGAGTGGCAGGTCCGGTCACAGCAAGTAAAGATACTTCTATAGCTGCTATCAGCATCGCGACCGTGGCGGGCGACGACACAATCAATATTTCCGAAGCTGGAAGCTTTTTGGTTGTACAAGGTACAACCGGTGGAGTCGAGAATGATCAAGTTGTGACGGTTAACGTCGCTGGTCAAACCTTCACTAACGATGTGAATAACAATCAATGGCTGGTTTTTGTACCTGCGTTTTTGGTTCAGTCGTTTGGTCCCTCAGAGCTGATCACCGCGGATGTTTCGACTTTAGCTGGACTGGATGCGCAAACGGCGACCAGAACGATAACAGTCGACTTTACACCGCCAGATGCGCCGACTGTCACGACACTCGTCACCAATGTAACCACGCCGATCATCACCGGTACTGCAAATACTGGTAACGGGGAAACTCTGGAAGTTCGGGTAGACGGGACTCTCTACACACCGGGTGATGGAAACCTTGTTGATCATGGTGATGGTACCTGGACACTGACCATACCAGCAGTTCCACCATTGGGCGAAGGAGTATTTGCGGTCGAGGTAACATTGATTGATTTCGCCGGAAATCCGATCGTTGAGTCAGGAGCTGGGGCTCTGACTATTGATACTACAGCCCCCGATGCGCCCACGGTAGCTCCCGATCTCGTGGATGCGGATGATAGTGGTGTGAGTGATACGGATGACATAACCAATGTGTCGGACGCAAGGTTTACAGTCGCCGCTGGCGGTGCATTGCCAAATACCGATATTGAATTGCTTGCCGATGGAGTTGTCGTTGGAGCTGGACGTGTCGACGCCGATGGTAGTTTTGTCGTTGCATCCGCAGGACTTGCAGATGGAGTCATTGATATCACATATCGCTATGTCGATGAAGCTGGGAATGCAAGCCTGCAATCAAGCGCATTGAGTGTCGTCATTGATACAGCCACAGACGTGCCGCTAATCGATCAGCCAGTCATGTCTGATGATTTGATCAACGCAGCGGAGAGTAGCGTAGTAATCATTTCTGGCACCAGTGAGCCTGATGCAAGTCTGATTCTGACCTTGGAAGACTCACTTGCTGGCAGTGTTGTGAGTGCGCCATTTACAGCGGACAGTAGTGGTAACTTTAATAGTGTTCAGATTGATGCCTCGTTGCTTGAAGATGGCACAATTGATCTTTTGCTTGAAGCAAGCGATATTGCCGGTAATGTAGCCAACGCAATACCTGTATCAGTCACTCTGCAAACTACAGGTCCTGAATTACCTGTAGTTACGTCACTGGTGACCAATAATCCATTGCCGACCATAACCGGAACGGCACCGATCAGTGCCGGTAGTAGCCTTGAAGTCGTCCTTGATGGTTTGGTGTACCGCCTGTCAGATGGAACCCTTGTCGATACTGGCTCAGGTGTCTGGTCCTTGACTGTTGGCGTGGATTCTCCTCTTGACGATGGCCTTTACGATCTGACAGTGACAGCGACTGATGTGGCTGGAAACTCCTCGATCGATACGACGGTTGATGAATTGACAGTCGATACCATTGCACCAACAGTCCCGACGGTTACGTCGCTGCTTACCAACACCATGACTCCGGTTCTGAGTGGAACAGCGGTCATCGGTTTTGGTGAACGATTGACTGTCGAGATAGATGGGACAACATATGGCACCCTTGAGACGGCACCTATAACCGTTGATGAATTGGGATTCTGGTCAGTGGCCATAGATGCCACGGCACCGTTATCACATGGCATCCATGAAGTTGTAGCACGTGTTTCGGACGCGGCTGGAAATATCAGTGTTGATACTTCAGTGCTCGAAGTAGAGGTGGATCTGATTGCGCCTTCATTGACGTTCGCTGTAATCGATGATGACGATGTTATAGGTGTTGCCGAAACTCTGTTGCCACTGGCCTTGAATGGCAGTACAGATGTAGCAGATGGTAGTCCGGTCACTTTGGATATTGCAGGTGATTTGTTCACCACGGTTGCTGAATCGGGTAACTGGTCGTTCACTTTGACACCCGCTACACTCGCATCTCTTGCCGACACGACTGTGATATCGGCAACTGTTACAGATTTGGCGGGTAATGTGTCTGTCCCCGCGACGCGCACTCTCAGCATCGATCGTGCAGCTCCCAGCTTGGCAATTGATCCGCTGCCTGCAATCACTGCTTTGTCAGCACCTGCAGTTGACATATCCGGTAGTTGTGAAACCGGTGCGACAGTTGACGTCAGTGTCGCGTCTGCGACGCCTGCGTCTCAAACAGTTGACTGTGTGGCTGGACGCTTCATTGCGACCTTCGATCTTTCAGCAATCGCTGATGGTCCGGATGCAATCGCTGTGACCGTGGCGCAGTTGGACATCGCTGGTAATACGGCAAGCGGAAGCCTGTCTGGCGACAAGGATACCGTTGCACCTTCAGTGACTATTACAAGCCTGAGTCACGGTAGTGATCAGGTTATCGATAATTCGGAAGCGATCAGCTTCGATATCGCTGGTGAAGTTTCTTCTGATGCAGTCATTGGTGACACGATTACGTTGATAGTCAGTGATGGTGAATCAACCGTTGAAGCGACAACCACTGTCGAATCGGCAGATTCGTGGCAGGTGACTGAACTGGATATTTCGTCCTTGAATGATGGTCCAGTTACGTTCACGGCGACAGTGTCCGATTCGGCTGGTAATGTATCTCTACCCGATGTCAGCGGCTCTATTATTCGCGCCAGCCTGCCACAGATCACTATTGAACTGACATCTCCTGTTTGGGAAAACGCAGTAATGTTAGGCGGCATGTCCGGGGTGCCAGATGGATTTGGAGGGCCGGTCTCAATTACGGATGTAGATGGCAACACGATCTGCATACCTTTCACTGAATTGGGTTTTTGGAACTGCGCGATATCCGGAAGCACTCCGGATGGGGACTATGAATTTGTAGCTAGTGTGACCGATCTTTTTGGCAACACAGGCACTGCAACCCTGTCAGTGACTATTGATTCGAATATTGATACCGATGCGGATACGATTCCAGATTCTGTCGAAGGCACGGTCGATACCGATGGCGATGGGCTTGCCGACAATGTCGATCTCGACTCTGACAACGATGGTATTCCGGATAGCGTCGAAGGTAGTGATGATCCTGATGGGGACTCCTTGCCTTCATTCCGCGATCCAGATTCGGATGGCGACGGTATTTCTGACAGCGATGAAGCTGGAACTGATCCTTCGAATCCACGAGATACCGATGGCGACTCAATCGCAGATTTTATCGACCTGGACAGTGATAACGATGACGTACCTGATTCTGAAGAAGGTACCGGCGATGCTGATGGCGATGGCATCATCGACTTATTGGATAACGACGACAATAGTAATGACAATCCCAATAATCAAACGGGATCAGATGGTCCTGATTCAGATGGCGATGGCATTGTAGATGCGATCGAAGGCACAGGGGACAGTGATGATGATGGTATTGCTGACTTTCTTGATACCGACTCCGACAATGACAGTTTGCCGGATAGTCTGGAAGGTGAGTTGGATTCGGACAATGATGGAATACCTGATTTTCAGGATCGTGATTCGGATAATGACACGATTGGCGATGCGCTGGAAGGCATCGAAGACCCAGATGGTGACAGCCTGCCTAATTACATTGATGAAGATAGTGATGGTGACGGAATCGATGACATTATTGAGGCGACTCTGGATTCCGATTCAGATGGCATAGCCAATCTGCTTGATCTTGATAGTGACAACGACCGAATACCGGATGCACTTGAAACTGCTGTTGATAGTGATGGCGATGGTGTCTACAACGCGATTGATGTTGACAGTGATAACGATGGGCTGCCTGATTCGTTTGAAAGTGTGCGCAGTGGGGTTACTCCACTTGGTTTGAATTCCGAGTTGCTTGCTCGCTCGGAGCGCATTTTTGCTGATGATGTCAATGCTGATCAAACTGCTTTGTTTAATGACGGTGTACCTGAAATTACCATTGATACTGATGGTGATTCAGTGCCGGATTATCTGGATCGGGACAGCGACAACGATTCAATTCCTGACACCATTGAAGCAGGTGCATTGGATGCCGATCTGGATGGTCATATCGACGATTTCATCGATCTGAATCAAAACGGATGGAACGATGCAACTGAACAGAACCCATTGGAAGCTGCTGATACTGACAATGACGGGCTACGTGATTTCCGTGACCTCGACTCGGATCAGGACGGTCTGCCGGACCTTTTCGAAGTCGCCGGTAACGATACTGACAGTAACGGCCTTGTTGATGCCTTTATGGATGCCAATAACGATGGGCTAGACGATGCGGTCGCCATATTCCAGGCAATGTTAATCGATAGTGATAATGACGGGATTTACAACTTTCTCGAAATCGATAGTAACAATGATGGACAAAACGATCTTGTCGAAGCAGGTGGTATTGATGTTGATGGCGACGGTATCGTTGATACATTGAAAGATAGTGACAGCGATGGCATTCCAGATTCGGTTGATGTTGATGTGACTGGTGGAAGTGATGCTGACAATGATGGTATCGATGATCTTGCAGATACTGACTTCGTTACGGGTGAAGATCGGGATTTCGATGGCATTGTTGATGCTCGCGATCCGGACGCAAACGGCGATGGGTTTGCCGACTCTGCTGTACCGGTACTGGGAGAGTTAACGCCAGATCCAGATACTGATCAGCTTCCTGAGACCGATCAAGCGACAGATACAAGACCGGTGCGCACTGGCGCCACAGGCAATGGCTTCGGTTGTTCGATTGGTGATGGCACTGGCAGTTCGTCAGATTCCGAGTTGCTGTTGCTATTGTTCGCAGCGTTTGCCGCGATGTGGAGCTCTGCGAAGCGCAGGAGGCTGATCACGAAATCGCGACTGGGTCGAACAGTAATGCTTGCTGCTGTTGTACTAAGCGTTTCTTCCTGCGGTACTTTTTCGAGAGTATTGCCGGGAGATCGAGGTAGTCAATCAAGCGATGGCTTGACGAGTCAGCAACGGATAGACAGAGAAGAGAAACAGGCAAGAGCAACACAGTTAAAAGAAGAAAAGAAACAGCGAAACCGTAGTATGCGTCGCTTTTACGCAGGTGTAGGCGTAGGTGCCTCAATCCTTGATCCGATCACTGAGGATACTGGCTTCACACTTGAAACCGGTAGTAGCACTGCGGCTCATCTGCATCTGGGCTTCGATTACTCACCGCGGATAACGTTCGAGTTGAACGCAGGGTCGCTAGGCTCGGCGACTCTCGAGCCAACATCCACAATTGACTATAGTGTGGTCGCTGGTAATGCACTGTTCTATTTCGGTACAAACAATGACTCCCTGATTCGTCGTGAAAACGTACATGCCTATGGTCGAGTGGGACTCGGCGTGTTGAGCACCAGCGGCTCAGGTGTCGATATCGAACAGGTTAATGGCGCTCAGCTTCTGGTTGGACTTGGTGTTGAATATGGTTTTTCAAACGGATTGGCATTGCGTGGTGAATTAATTTCTTACGATAGCGATGCACGTGCTGTTCAATTAGGATTGATTTATCGTTTCAAGCGGTCTCAGAACGATAACAGTACAACTGATATTACACGTCGTGTCGAACCACAAAGGGAAACCCGTACATCGGTGCAGCCACGAAAGTCGGCCGAGCCGCAAAAGCAAGAGTCGACGCGGAAGATTGAGTCTGCTAAGAAGGCTGAAGCCAGGAAGAAGTCTGAGTCGGTTAATAAAGCGCTACAGCAATCAACTGGGACTGTGCCATCGGCAAAACCTGGAATCAAATCTGAGGTTAAACCCAAGACAGTTCCAGCGCCAAAAGCCAAGGTGACTCCGCCGACTGATTCAAAGGTTAAGAAGACTGTGCCTAAGCCAAGCGTTGACTCGGATCGCGATGGCATTAGCGATGATCAAGATGCCTGTCTGGATACGCGTCGAGGGGTTAAAGTTGACGCATTTGGTTGTGCGGTGACGAATGGTGTCGTCGATGGACTTGAATTCGAAGCTAACACGGAAGTGTTCAAGCCAGGTGCTACTCGTGTGCTTGATCGTATTGTTACCGAGATGAGAGCGGCTCCAAGCTCTCGTATCACCATCAGCGTGCATACCGATAACAGCTTGCCGAAAAATCAGGCCAAGCAGATCACAACCAAACAGGTCATAAAAATTGTGAAATACCTCGCAAAAAGGGGGGTATCGACGAAACGTATCGTGGCCCGATCATACGGTAGCACCCAGCCATTGGCAGATAACATTACAGATGCGAACCGATCACGAAATAGACGTGTGGAAATCACAAACCTTGCCGATAGTGTGAACAGATAAGCGAAGTTATTAATGGACACTCAGTATTCAGAGTGTCACTGGGGCTCTGAAATGGTATCTAAGCAACTAGCAAAAAAATTGAACCTGTCCGTATCGATCCGTTTTACATTGACGGTTCTTATGGTGTCGTCTGTGATCGGCTGCGCGACCGTATCCGATCTGACATCAAATGAGCGATTTGCTCTTACACCTAATACGGAAGATTTTCGTTCGCGTTTGTATGCTGGCGCATCTGTTGGTACCTCGCAGGTAAGCCCGGATACGTCTGGTACTCAGTTCAATGTCGAGTCGGAATCAGACAGTGGAACTCAACTACGTATCGGTTACGACCATCACAACAGACTTGCCTTCGAGTTGGATACTTCAGTACTTGGCTCGGCTGAGCTGCAAGCCGGTACCAGTGTCAAGTATGCTGCCGCATCGGTCAGTGCTTTGTTCTATGGCATTAACGGTGTGCAATTGCGTTCACGTCGCGAAGGTTTTAGTGCATTTGGGCGTCTCGGCGCTGCGTCATTAAGTCGCTCTTCACAAGTGCAACCACTCGATAGCAGTAGCACGGTACCGGTATTGGGCCTTGGTGCTGAATACGGGTTTGCCAATGGGCTGGGCTTACGGGCTGAAATCACGCGGTTTGACAGTGATGTGTCGTATGTTGGAATTGGTGCTGTGTATCGTTTCAACCAGTCGCCGCGCAACGTTCGCGACTCGTTGGCCGAAGCCTTCCGACCTTTGTTGAGCACGAAGAAGACAACCGTCGCCAGCAATGGGCGTATTTTGCATCGTGGTTCCGGTGGTGGTTATTCACGCTCTGCATCGACTGCTTACTCACCGTCAGTATTTCGAAAATCGGAGCCTGGTCTGGGTGCTGCAAAGCCAGAACGACAAGTGACAGGCACTCCTGTTCAGGCTGTTCAACCTTCAGCATGGACTACCACTGTCAGCCGTTATGATCGAGACGGAGATGGCATTCGTGACAGCAAGGATAAATGTCTTGATACGGCTCCGGCAATCTCGGTAGACGAGGTAGGTTGTGGCTTGTTTGACACGGTACTTGATGACGTTACCTTTAAAACCAACTCTGCATGGTTAACACCACGGGCCCGACGTCAGTTGGACTCCCTGGCAGAAACCCTGTTGGCGTTTCCCGAAGCGCAAGTAGAGATTCGCGCGCATACTGATTCGACCGGACCGGCTGACAAGAATCTGTCGTTGTCTTCTCGACGCGCTGAAGCGGTCGTCCAATATCTGCAAAGCCGTGGTATCCATGAATTGCAGTTAAGAGCGCGTGGTCTGGGCGAATCGCAGCCACGAGATTCGAACCGTGACGAAGATGGTCGCAAACGAAACCGACGCGTTGATGTTGTCACATTGGCTAATCTGGACGATGCTGCCATTCGCACGGGAACACGAACTATCGATGAACAGGCGATTGCAGCCGCTGTAGATGTCATTCAAACACCTAAGCATTCATCGGCTAGTGTTGAACCCAGCATTGCTGCGGCTAAACCGGCTGCCAAAAAGGCCACTGGCGTGTCCGAAGTTGTGGTTTTCCCAGCTCTTAAAGGCTTGCCGGTAGAACCCTTGCCAAAACCGGGTCTTGTGCCGGGTTTGACCATTACAGGTGTTATCGAAAATGTGAGTTTCGACACCGGGTCCGCCAACTTGACCGATGCTGCAGAGGCAGCGCTGGTTCGAGTTGAACAGGAACTGAAGGCAAATCCAACGGTAAGAATTGCGGTTATGGCGCACACGGACGATCAGGGTGATGCAGAGGACAATAAACAATTGTCTGTGCAACGCGCTGAGTCGGTAGTGTCTCACTTGGTGAGCCGCGGAATCGATCGAACAAGACTTGAGGCCGAGGGCTACGGTGAGCTGTTGCCACTGGTACAAAACGTCACCGCAGACGACCGGACTCGGAATCGCCGCGTCGAAATTCGTGTTATCCATTGATCGCGATGTAATATTATGTTTTATATTGCCTGATCGTGACGGTCGGGCAATATTTATGAATTCGTTTTGGTGCTTTGAATAACCCTCGAATCTTTCGATTCGACAGCGAATTCACCTATGTCTACATTATTCTCTCTTGATTTCTCCGACAATTGCCTACAATCCGGGTAGTCCGGTGTGCCTGGCATGCCGAATTACTGACAATGATCAAGACGGTCAGAGCACATGAGAAAGCACGGAATGAAAGTGGATCTAAATAATATTGAAGGCATCGTCATGAGTAAACGCGTTGATGACCGATCGCGAAATGAAGCTGCTCCTGGCGCTGGTCGTTGGATTCGGCACGCTGCGCTCATTCCCCTCGGTCTTTCATTGACTGCCTGTGGATTTTTTGGCGGTGGTCGCGAAGACTACGACGGGCGATTTTATGTTGGTGCTGGTGCTTTGATAAGCGAAGTCGAGCCGGATACCGATAATGTTCCCGGTGTCTCGGTGGAAGACTCATCGAGCGCTGGTGGTTCACTTGCGATTGGCTACGATTTCAGCCCCAGGTTCAGTATCGAAGGGCATGTCGCCGATTTGGGCGAGGCTGAACTGGCCCCTGATGGCTCGATCGATTATCAGGTTGGTGGCTTGAGTGCAATTGTTTATGGACTGGCAAGCGAAGAGAGACGCGCGCGCCGTGAAGGATTCTCTGTATTCGGACGTTTGGGTGTTGGCGCTCTGGAAAATGATGCTGAGGTCGTGGAGTTCGAACGTTTGAACGATGTTCATCTTCTCGCCGGTATCGGTCTTGAATATGGCTTTGAAATGGGTCTTGGCATCCGGGCTGAACTGGTTGCCCATGACACGGATGCTCAATACGGACAACTGGGATTGGTGTATCGCTTTGGTCAGGCGAGTCGTGGGGGCGCTCCAGCAAGCAGATCGGTCGATCCGATAGCGCCTGAACCTGATGTATCTACCAGAGCTGTTCCGGTTCCAGCACCTTCGAATTCACGCATAAACATTGATACCGATGGTGATGGGGTAACTGATGCGATTGATCAATGTGGGGATACTGCTCCTGGGCATCCTGTAGACAGCACGGGTTGTGATGTATTTGGTGGTGTAATCGAAGGGATCAACTTCACATCGGGCTCGGATACGCTGACAGCAGAGGCGCAATTGGTGCTTGACAGTGTGGCTGAAACACTTGGCAATTACCCTGATGTGGTAGTCAGTGTCGAAGCGCACACGGATAACCAGGGTGCGGCAGCGGGTAATCTCGAGTTGTCCAAAAACCGAGCGCTGTCGGTAGCACGTTATCTGGTTAGTAAGGGCGTTTCCGGTGCGCGTTTGAAGCCGCAAGCCTTTGGTGAGTCACGACCTCGTGTCAGTAACGCGACCGCAGCTGGCCGTGCACAAAATCGACGAGTCGAATTCAATATTGTCGAGTAGTTCAGGCTAGTGTTAAATTTTGTGGAGTCGTTCAATATCGAGGGGTCGGTTGATATTGCAGGGTAGATGAGCTGATTGCGATGCGATAAGATGGTGGTGTCAAAACCCGGTCACTGTTGTGATAACAGTCACCGGGTTAACTCCGCGCTCTGAATCAGCGCATCAATCGGAAAACACTGGATATGTTTAAACGTCATCCGCTCTCAGTATTGGTTCCTGCATTAATGGTAACTGCCGGTCCTGTTATGGCAGTCGATACTGGCGATGCGCCGGCAAGTTATGGAACCGCCAGCCACGAAGTGGTTGCCAATGGGCCTTTTCTTGGCACCATTGGCCCTGACGACAATGACCCTGTCGCTACTGTCGACGCTGACGGTGATGACCTGGCTAATGGCGACGATGAGGATGGAGTCACGACGATTCCAGTCCTGTTTCAAGATATCAAGGCTTATTCACTGACGGTTGCTGCATCTAATCCGAGTTCAGTAGATGCAAACTACACTGCCTGGATAGACTTTGATGGTAACGGTCGCTTCGATCCAGACGAGGCATCCGTCCCCATGGTTATCCCAGCCGGTACAGGTGCTGATGACAATCTTCTTCTCTGGCCATCACTCATAGGTATATCTACTGACTTTATCGGTACCTCGTACATGCGTGTGCGAATCACTACCGATGCCTTGGGTAATGATCAAGCGGCAAGCGCCGCGTCTGACGGAGAAGTCGAAGACTACGTCCTGGAATTTATTGCTGATAGTGACGGCGACACCATTCCTGACCAGGATGATCCGGATGATGATGACGATGGCATCCCGGATACAGTCGACGGTGTTGGTGTTGATACTGACGGTGATGGTATCGACAACCCGCTGGATACTGATTCAGACAATGATGGTATTTCCGACGCTGAGGAAGCCGGCCCTGTGCCAGAGACTCCGCAAGATACTGACAGCGATGGCACGCCTGATTTCATGGACACTGATTCGGATAACGATGGCACGCCTGATTCAGGACCGGGTGACTCGGGTCCGGATGCGGGTGCCGATACAGATTCTGATGGACTTGCTGATGCGGTTGAAGGGGCAGGTGATGCCGATGGCGACGGCATTCTGAATATTCAGGATATCGATAGCGACAACGATACGATTCTGGATGTGATTGAAGCGGGCGATACTGAAAACCCGGTTGACACCGACTCTGATGGTATTCCAGATTTTCTTGACCTCGATAGTGACAACGACGGCATTCCTGATTTGTATGAAGCGAGCGCCGGAGTGGTCGATACAGCATCACTCGATGCTGATGGCGATGGCCGCGTTGATAGTGGATCGGTTTTCGGAACAAACGGTTTGGTAGACGCTGTCGAGGCGCCTGCAGACTCCGGCGCTCTCACTTTTCAGGTGGTTGATACTGACGGCGATGGAGCACCTGACTTCACAGATACTGATAGTGATAATGACGGTCTAAGCGATACCATTGAATCAGGCGGGCAGGACGCCGATGGTAACGGCATAGTGGACGCATTGGCGGACGCTGATAATGATGGCATCGATGACAACGTGGATGCTTCAATTACAGGAGGGGCCGATACTGACTCCGATGGAATCGATGATGCATTCGATAGCGACTTCGTAGCAACCGCAGATACCGATAGTGACGGTATCGTCGATGCAAGCGATGTGGATGCCAATGGTGACGGTATCGTTGATGATAGTAATGCGATTGCCAATGGTGGCTTGCTTGACGACGACAACGATGGCATTCCTGACTTCCAGGATACCGATGATTCGCAGGATACGGACGGTGGCGTACCACCAGTGACGCCAGTACCACCAGCAGTACCTCCGGTATCACCCTTACCTCCGGTTGACGCTGATGGTGACGATATACCTCGCATAGAGACCGGTCTGGATGGTGTTGCTGGCTGTTCCATCATCGCAGGTAGTGCCAATGGGTTTGATCCAGTACTGCTTCTGCTGATGCTCTCCGCGCTTGGCGTCCTCGCAAGAGGACGTCTGGCCAAAGGGCGTCGGCAAGTTGTTCGCGTTCAGCCCACAAAATAAATGTGAATTTATCAGCATTTCTGTTCAGGTCTTGAAATTACCGCGACGCCCCGAATCGGGCGTCGTCGACCTACAGATAAAGTGTGATTCGCACCTCAGAGTTCTCCTAGGGTGTTGATCTTCATGGAAGTCTTTATTTGGAAATATGTAGTAAATCAGTAGCTAAACTACATAATTCCACCAAACCACTCCCAAGCCCCTGATTTACCCCAGTTTTTGAGATGAAAGTCCGTTTTAAGTGACGTTGCGCTAGCGTATAGTTCCGTCCCTCGAAGCCGCTAGCAGTACGGATATGTAGCTGTTTTAGTGGCTTACTACATAAAGCGCTGTTTCTCTTAAAAATTGGAGTTTCTAATGAATCAGACGGCTCGCGCCATCTCCCCCGGCATTGATCTTTCAGAGATCGGCATTACCCATTCGCACGAGGTTGTTTACAACCCGAGTTACGAACAACTCTTCCAAGAAGAAACGCGCCCAGAACTCGAAGGCCTGGAATCTGGTTATCTGACCGACAGCGGTGCGATTGCCGTGGATACCGGTTCGTTTACGGGTCGGAGTCCCAAAGATAAATACATCGTTAGCGATTCTCTGACCAGAGACACATTGTGGTGGGCAGATCAGGGTGCGAATGACAACAATCCAATCTCCCAGGACGTGTGGAATGATCTGAAGTCGCTGGTCAGCTCCCAACTTGAGGGCAAGCGTCTTTTTGTCGTAGATGCCTATTGTGGGGCCAATGAAAATTCTCGTCTGCAAGTTCGATTTGTCACTGAAGTCGCCTGGCAGGCCCACTTTGTGACAAATATGTTCATTCGACCATCCATTGATGAGTTGGCAACCTTTGAGCCGGATTTCGTTGTCATGAATGCCGCGCGAGCCGTAAACGACAAGTGGCAAGAGCACGGCCTGAACTCTGAAAATTTTGTCGCTTTCAATTTCACTGAAAAGATGCAGTTGATCGGTGGTACCTGGTATGGCGGTGAGATGAAGAAAGGATTGTTCTCCTACATGAATTTTCTGTTGCCGCTGCAGGGCATAGCTTCCATGCATTGTTCCGCCAATGTGGGTGAGGCCGGGGACACAGCAGTATTTTTCGGATTGTCCGGTACGGGAAAAACCACACTGTCAACTGACCCAAAGCGTCGCCTTATTGGTGATGATGAGCATGGCTGGGACGATGATGGTGTATTCAATTTTGAAGGTGGCTGTTATGCCAAGACCATTCGACTCTCTGCCGAAGCTGAACCGGATATTCATGGCGCGATTCGTCGTGATGCACTGCTGGAAAACGTTACGGTTCGTGACGATGGCAGCGTCGACTATGACGATGCAAGCAAGACCGAAAATACACGGGTGTCATACCCGATTCATCACATCGACAACATCGCCAAGCCGGTATCAAAAGCTGGCCATGCAAACAAGGTTATCTTTTTGACCGCTGATGCATTCGGTGTGCTGCCAGCCGTGTCCTTACTGACCCCGGAGCAGACTCGATACCATTTTCTGTCTGGCTTCACGGCAAAACTTGCGGGTACAGAACTAGGTGTCACCAGTCCGCAGCCTACCTTCTCGGCATGTTTCGGCAAGGCTTTCCTGAGCTTGCACCCGACCAAGTATGCCGATGAACTGGCGAAGCGTATGGCAAGCTCCGGTGCAACTGCCTATCTCGTCAATACCGGTTGGAACGGCAGTGGCGACCGCATTTCTATCAAGGCTACGCGTGCCATTATTGATGCGATTCTCGATGGGTCGATTGATACGGCAACCACAACGACGATTCCGATGTTCAATCTGAGCATCCCAACCGAATTGCCTGGTGTTGACACTCAGCTGCTTGATCCGCGAAAGACGTATGACAATGAAGATCAGTGGACGGCCGAGGCTGAAAAGCTTGCGCGTCTCTTCATCGAAAACTTTGTCCAATATACGGATACAGATAGCGGGCGCGAACTGGTGTCTGCAGGCCCTGAGCTTGCTTCTTGAGCAACGCTCCTGTTGATGATAGACAAAGGCCACTTGTGCGAATGCCAAGTGGCCTTTTTATTGATCGAGTAGTGTGGCCCTTGGCTCGCCCTGGAATGTGCCGCAAACTTGTTGGCCGAATGGGTTTGTGACTAACGAGCGTTGCGTTTCCCGAGTGCTTTGATACTGGCTTGTAATCGCAGTTCGTCTTGAGATGCTGTTGGAACCATTTGCAGTGCGAGCTCAAATTGGCTTCTTGCTCTTTGCAGTTCATTAACACCGGCGAAGTAATGGGCGAGTGATTCATGACTTGCGGCCGCATCGCCGAGCCTTTGCTGGATACTGGCCAGTTCACGCCAGGCCAGTGGGTGAGGGTCGGTTGCGTCGCGCAGATAGGTTTTTGCAGTATCCAGTGCCGTACCGAATCGGCGTTTTCGAACCAATTGTTGCAAGTGCTTTTCAATAATGGAGTAGCGGTCCGGGTAGAGCTCTGCCAGGTCATCCAATTTTGATTCTTCTATTCGAACCCCTTTTGCTTCCATGATTTCAGAGCGTAACAATTCAACCATGGGATGCGCACTTGCAAATTTCTCCAGCGATTCCAGATAAGAATCGATATTCGACAGGCGGTTTGCGCGCAGGCTCAACAAGGCGAGTGCATAGCTACTTTCCACATCGGGCTTGCGTCGGTGTTTTGAACGATAGGTACGAGTGAGTTGACCCTCGTCGAGTGACGTTAAAACGGCAAGTCTTGCCTTGAACAATTGAAAGTCATGTTGTTGTACACGTCGCCGGCTGGATCTGACACTGCTTGCCCGGTCAGCAGCTTCTGCGATTCGGTTATTGTCGAGGGGGTGGGTACGCAGGTATTCAAGCTGGAGATTGGCGGTATTAAGGCTGTTCTTGCGCCGAAGAATGTCGAACGATTCTGCCATCGCCGATGCGTCATATTGAGCATTGGCAAGAATCTCGATGCCAATACGATCTGCCTCGATTTCATTGCTACGAGTAAAATTGATGGCCGATTGCCGAGTTGCGGCCAGTCCAGCGGCTAGTGCGGCCTGCCCAGCCTGCGGAGAGGCTTGTCCGATGAGGATGGCAGCCAGAACCGCTGCTGCTGTACTGACAGAGGATCGTGTGCCGGTCGCAAATGCGCGAGCATGATGTCGCTGAGTTACGTGTGCAACTTCGTGTGCAACCACCGCCGCGAGCTGCTCTTCATAATCCATTGACAGAGCAAGTCCGGAATTGACACCCACATAACCGCCAGGAATGGCAAAGGCATTGATCTGGTCATCATCGATGATGAAGAAGGTAAATTCATTTCGGTCCGCTTTACCCGATGCGAGCGCGAGTCGTGAGCCAAGGGAATGGATGTACTCTGTGAGCTGAACATCGCGTACCAGTGGTAACTGTGCCCTGATCTGACGCATGAAGCTGGCACCGAGCTGACGCTCTTGATTGGGTGACAGGGCGTTGTCGGCGGGCTCCCCCATGCTGGGTAGATTTTGTTGAGCATTGGCAATAGGTGTTGTGCTGATCATGCACGTAATCAAGGCGATCAGGACACCCGTAGAGACTGCCAGGGCGCGCATCCGGAGGCACAAATTCATACCCATCCGTCTAGTCTCAGGAAATGGCTTGTCAGTGCCATGAATCTGACGATTCTTGCCGTAAAACACTGATGTCAGGGAGGTTTGTGGCACGTTATCCGTCGATGAATCAGGGTAGGCGATTGCACTGCTCGCAAGTGAATTGTGATTCGGTTGCATGATCCTCGTTTTGCAGCGCGGTTCATGCCAATTTATCACGGCTGCCCCTCAGACACGATCGAAGTTCGCAGGTTCCGCCAGTGACATCCCCGTAACACGCGCAAATAGTTATACTGCGCAGTCGTTCCGGGGCTCGATACAATCAGGTCCTGCAGCTTTTCTCAGGTCGCGCGGCTGTCACCACACGTGCTGCGATATCAAGACGGTCCACCCACCACCGTCTGTCCGATCAGAGTGATGTGATGCTGCTGACCACCTCAGAATAACGAAAATCGTGACATGCTTCTCATTGAGCGCAGCTGTGCTCACGGCGAAGTAGTCTCCATATGATTTGGCTAATTGAGGAATTACGGTGGAACTATCCGGTGGAGAGGTGCTGATTCAGGCACTGAAAGAAGAAAATGTCGAGTTCATATTCGGCTATCCAGGCGGGGCTGTACTGCATATATACGATGCCCTGTACGAGCAAAACTCAGTCAAGCACATTCTAGTTCGGCATGAGCAAGGTGCGACGCATGCAGCCGATGGCTATGCGCGGGCGACCGGCAAACCAGGTGTCGTGTTGGTGACATCAGGTCCAGGGGCGACCAATGCAGTAACAGGTATCGCAACGGCCTTTATGGATTCGATTCCCATGGTCGTCATATCCGGGCAGGTGCAAAGTCGCTTTATTGGTAGTGATGCATTTCAGGAAGTGGACTGTGTCGGAATTACGCGCCCCTGTGTCAAACACAACTTTCTGGTTGAATCACTGGAAACATTTGCAGAAACGATCAAGAAAGCGTTTCATGTAGCCACGACAGGACGGCCTGGCCCGGTTGTCGTTGACATACCTAAAGACTTTACAACGCCTGGCGTGACAGTACCGTTCAACTACCCGAAAACGGTCAATATGCGTTCTTATAGCCCTGCTGAACAGGGACACCCCGGTCAGATAAGAAAAGCGGTCGATCTGATTCTTTCGGCGAAACGTCCAATGATCTATTCCGGCGGCGGAGTAGTGTTGGGTGATGCGGCTGAGCAGCTGACAAATTTTACTGAATTACTGGGTTACCCGATAACACAAACCTTGATGGGGCTCGGCGCGTTCCCGGCATCGAATAAACAAAATCTTGGCATGCTTGGTATGCACGGAACTTATGAAGCCAATATGGCCATGCACGACTGCGATGTGTTGATTGCCATAGGTGCTCGATTCGATGATCGAGTCACGGGTGAAACAAAGAGCTTCTGTCCCAATGCAAAGATAGTCCACATAGACGTTGACCCAGCCTCGATATCGAAGAACGTGACCGTTGATGTGCCGATTGTCGGCAACGTGTCGCAGGTTCTTGATGCCATGATCAGCTTGATAAAAGAAACCGACAAGCGAGCAGATGCGGCCGATATTGCTGAGTGGTGGAAGCAGATTAAAACCTGGCAAGCCGGCGATTGTCTCAAGTACGAATTAAGCGATACCCTGATCAAGCCGCAGGCAGTTGTCGAATCGCTTTGGCGAGAAACCAAAGGCGATGCTTATATTACTTCCGATGTCGGACAGCATCAGATGTGGGCTGCGCAATTCTATGGGTTTGACAAGCCGCGACGCTGGATAAATTCTGGTGGTTTAGGCACGATGGGTTTTGGCCTTCCGGCGGCGATGGGTGTGCAGTTGGCGTTTCCAGAAGAGACCGTCGCTTGTATTACCGGCGAGGCAAGTGTTCAGATGTGTATTCAGGAGCTCTCGACATGCCTGCAGT
>CAYULV010000063.1:0-17502 GCA_964445655.1 uncultured Granulosicoccaceae bacterium
CGATCAGCTTTTCACTGTTCCATGAATTATCGAAGTGCAGTTGTGTTTGGTTGTGGTGAGCTTGTTAACGACGAGGAGAAACGCCAGTTACTTGATCAATTCACGGAAAAGCTGATTCCCGGCAGCCTCGATGACTATCGCCCACATCTTGCCAAAGAGCTGAAAGGCACGGTTTTGGTCAGAATCGCGCTCGATGATTTTTCAGTAAAAATCAGAACGGGTGACCCGATCGATGACGACGAAGATCTGAACTTGCCACATTGGGCTGGTATCGTGCCCATCAAATGCCAATACGGCGAACCCGTGGCAGCCGACAATCTGCTACCGGACATCCAGCCGGGTAGCACTTTGTTAGCTGGTGTGACTCCTTGAAGCAAAGGCTTGGTGGTATGAACGTCAGTCGCTTGGTTTCAGCCAGGCTAATTCATCCACTTCAATGTATTGCCGTTACGAGCTGCTGGCAATCACTATCTTGACCAGCAACCACACGGCTAACAAAAACAGCAAAGTCCCTATCAGCCCACCAATAATGAAATGAATCGGCTTGCCCTGAGTAAAGTCACGTTCCTTGTTTTTGCTTGACTGCACACCGATCATCGCTGCGCCAACACTCTTGGCTACATTCCAGAAACCAGTACCGCTACGTGTGTTGCCCTTAGCTTTGTCTGAGCTGCTCATTGGATAGCTTTGGGGTAGAAAGCTGAATAGGGTTGATCGGCTTGTATAGGGTACCTAGAATCTGAGGCCGAATTTAGCCGAAAAGGTCGTGAAATCACCGGTGCGATCGGCCTCGACTGTCAAACCCAGACCTGCATTCAATGAAGCCCCGACGAACATTTTTTCGAGCGTGAAATTTTCATCCTCCAGGTTCCCAAAATTTGCCTCGGCATTGGTGTGCACGACACCAACACCACCGTAAGGCGTAAAGAACAAGAAACCTTTACTGATCGTCAATTCAAGTGCCGTATTGTTCAATTCAAAATCCGCAATACCTTGTATCTGACTGTAACTCCCACGAAGCGCAATGGCGGGTTTCAAAATACTGCCTCTAGCCAAAGAAAGGCGCAGCTCCGCGCCCACAACCGACAAATCAGTATCCGGTATGGCACTCAGGAACGCACCGACATCAAGACCGAATGGCAGCCCTTTGTGCGCATGTATCCGCGGTAAAACCAGCGCGTCGGCTTCAAACGATCCGTCGCTAGCCAGATCAAAAACATCCTGATCGATTTCAGTAGTGGATAATTCGAAACCAACATCGAGACCGAGTACACCGAGCGACTCAGCAGGAATCACACCCTTGTAATGAGTCGCAGCACTCAAGTTTCTCGCCAGCATCTCAAACGTACGTTGATCGAGATTGCGCAGAGAGTCGAACGACTCGGCGTGCGTTGCCGCTGGCGTAAGCGCCGTGATGACGAGACTACTTGCTAGGCCGATGGTTATGAGACAGCGTTTGAAGATCATATTGTTACCTGTTTGCTTGCGCTTCTGCCTCTTCAAGCGCCTGCATGCAGGCAAGCAAGTCATCTTCACAGTCAAACAGTGTCTTTCGCACACTGGCTTCCTCGTTAAGCAACTTGTTCAAGACAGATTTCTGGTCTTCATTGTACAGCGCCTCATCGCCAAGCTTCGTCTGTATTGCCGATAACGCCAAACTTGCGTCATCCAGTGCGCGTTCTGCCGTACTAACCTTGCGCCTCAGCGGTGCAAGTTTCTGCCGCCTGTCTGCCTCGTCACGTTTTTGCTGCTTTCTGTCCACAGCGGCATTGCCAATGGCGCCATCCGTTGAATCCGGTGCCTGTCCAGTTTTTGTCTTTTCATTTGTTGACTGGTCATCTGTTTTGTTCGCACGATCATTCAACCAGCGGGCGTAGCCATCCAGATCATCATCAAATCTCGTTAAAGATCCGCGACTGACCAACCATAAGGCATCAACCACAGCTCGTAGCATGATGCGATCGTGCGAGATGACAACAATCGCACCTTCAAACGACACCAGTGCATCAGCCAACGCCTGACGCATATCGATATCCAGATGGTTGGTCGGTTCATCGAGAAGCAAAAGGTTCGGTTGGGTCTGAACGATAAGCGCAAGACTCAAGCGCGCCCGCTCTCCACCCGAGAGCGTACCGGTGGCTTGCATGGCTTGTTCACCCCGAAAACCGAAACTCCCTAAAAAAGTTCTCGCATCCGCATCACTGATTTTTGCATCCTGTTTTTGCAGTGCCTGTAATGGAGTCAATTCATCGCGTAGTTGATCGACTTGATGCTGAGCAAAGTAACCCACTTTGAGCTTTTGCGCGGGTATGCGTTTCCCGGCTTGTGCTTCAAGCTCGCCAACCAGTGATTTTACGAGCGTTGATTTACCCGCACCGTTAACACCCAAAAGTCCAATTCGATCACCACTATGGATGGTCAAATTGACCTTCGACAAGACCGTGTGATCGCCATACCCTAACACTACGTCCTGCAACACGACCAATGGGCTCGGCATACTGATCGGTGGTTTGAACCGAAAGGTGAACGGCGAATCAATGCGTACCGCTGACGTTTGTTCAAGGCGTTCCAGCATTTTCAATCTGCTCTGCGCCTGCCGCGCCTTGGTTGCCTTCGCACGAAATCGATCCACAAACCCTTGCAGTTCCTTACGGCGCTTTTCAGTTTTTTCGTGAACCGCCTGCTGGTTCTGCATTCGAGCGGCACGCCAGACTTCAAACGCACTGTAGTTTCCAGTGACAAAGGACAGACTGCCAGCAGCAATATGCAATGTGTGCGTTGTCACTGAGTCCAGAAATTCCCGATCATGCGAGACCAGGATCAACGTGCCCTCACGTTGCTTCAGCCACTGCTCAAGCCACAACACCGCATCCAGATCAAGGTGATTGGTCGGTTCATCAAGCAACAAGAGTTCGTTCGGGCTCATCAATGCCTGGCCAAGATTCAGGCGCATACGCCAGCCACCCGAAAATTGCTTGACCGACCATTCGTGTTGTTCATCGCTGAAACCCAATCCGTTGAGTAATGCGCCGGCACGAGAACGCACCTGATAACCACCCGCCTGTTCATACTCCGCCAACACATTCGCATGCCGCACACCATCATCGACACTGGCCTCGATCGCTTGCTCCAATTCGCGAATGCGGCGGTCCCCATCAATAATGTAATCAATGGCCGATTGATCAGATGACGGGGTTTCTTGAGCAACGTGCGTGATCTTGATCTGCTGTTGCAGCGATATAGTGCCCGTATCGGGCTCCAGTGCGCCTTGAATCATGGCGAACAGACTGGACTTGCCGCTGCCATTGGCCCCCGTCAAGCCCACTTTCTGACCGGCATGCACAACCGCATTCATGCCGCCAAACAGCATTTTTCCGTCTCGACGACAGCCCACATCAGAAAAACTCAACATATTGATATTTTACGCTTTTACTCAAGCCCGTGGAGTCGGTTCTGTTATGATTCGGCGCAATCAGACGGGGGTGATCTTCATGAATAAATCAACTCGACTTAACTGGATTCTGGCAATCAGTTTGCTGCTTGGCGGCTGCGGCATCAATAACATTCCTACCTTTGACGAAGCCGTCAACGGTGCCTGGAGTGAAGTGCAGAACACCTACAAACGACGGGCGGATCTTATCCCGAACCTGATAGCAACCGTTGAAGGTTTCGCGGCGCAGGAAAAAGACGTTCTGACTGAAATTACCGAAGCGCGAACTCGCGTAACGCAAATGAACATCTCGCCCGAATTACTCAGTGATCCGGCAGCTTTTCAACAATTCCAGCAGAATCAAGGCGCTTTGACATCCGCCCTGCAAAGATTGATGGTTGTTGTCGAGGCTTATCCGGATCTCAAATCCAATGAGAATTTTCTCGCCCTGCAGCAACAGCTCGAAGGTACTGAAAACCGCATTGCAGTTGCACGCCGTGATTACATTCAAGCCGTACAGAGATACAACACCGAGCTTCGCACCATTCCAGGTCGCTGGTGGCGCAAGTTCATGTATGCGGAAATGCAACCAAAGGAAAACTTCAGCGTTTCAGAGGCTGATACCGTAAACCCAACAGTAGATTTCGGTAATTAGATATCTCATTTTCTCAGTTCGCGTCGTGACATACACCGTTCGCTGGGTACTACTTTGTTTGCTAAGTTTGGCGAGCAGCGCCGTTCTTGCGCAGAATACTGACGCCGCTCCACAGGGAAGCTCGGCCACCGGTAGTGCGGCATCCGTTTTCCCACCACTGACAGGCCGAGTTGTCGATCAGGCACAGATACTCGACGAGGCGACTGAAGCGAGCCTGAGCGCAAAACTTGAGGCACATGAAACTGCGACCAGCAATCAGCTGGTTGTTGTGACCATCCCGAATCTTCAAGGCTATGCCATTGCCGATTACGCAAATCGGCTTGGCCGTCATTGGGCAATCGGTACTGCAGACAAGAACAATGGCGTAATCCTGTTGGTCGCGCCCGAAGAACGCAAACTACGCATAGAGGTCGGTTACGGTCTTGAGGGCGCCCTGCCCGATGTCACTGCCAGTCTGATCATTCAGCGAGAGATCTATCCTCATTTTCGCAAGTCGGACTATGCAGGCGGTGTGACACAAGGTGTCGACAGTATCCTCGAAGCTATCGCCGGCGAGTACACACCGTCGCCCGAACCAACCAAGGCAGGAGACAAGTTCAACGACAAGGTCGGTGGTTTCATGCCGCTGTTTTTCCTTGCGGTCTTCTTCATCCCCGAATTGCTAAGGCGACGAGGTATGCGCCGCATCGGTAATGCCGCTTTCCCAGCGGGTTTTGTTGGATTGATGGCGACGGTCGTCAGCGGCAATTTCCTGGTCGGGCTGATACTCACCGTACTTGTCTTTGTTTTGGTATTCATGATCTCTTCGTTCAAGCCACCCGGTCCAGATTCGGGTAATAAGCTCAATAGGTCCGATCGCCGAAACGACTGGGATCGAGGACGCCGTGGCGGTGGCTTCGGTGGCGGTGGCGGTTTCAGTGGTGGTGGTGGCAGTTTCGGCGGCGGCGGCGCCTCAGGGAGTTGGTAGCATGATGGGCAGCAAGCCTTTTCTGACAGTTTCAGAAAAAGCGGCACTTGAGAAACGCATTGCCGACATTGAAACCGGCACCCGTGCCGAAATCATGACCGTGATTGCCAAACAGAGTGATGGCTATCGGTACATCCCTGTTTTATGGGCCGCATTGTTTGCCCTGAGCATTCCGGGCTTGTATTTTCTTTACAGCACAATCGTTAACGATGGATGGATCTACCCCGGTACAGAACGTCCCGAATTGATTTACTCCATTCAGGTTCTCGCTTTTATGGGGCTGGGCATGTTGTTCCAACTACCCGCAGCTCGCCTGTGGATGATTCCAAACGTTGTAAAGCAGCAGCGTGCGGCACGCCATGCACATGAGCAGTTCTTCTTGCAAAACCTGCATCAGACCATTGATCGCACCGGTGTACTGATCTTTGTATCCGTTGCCGAGCACTATGTCGAAATCATCGTTGACAGTGGCGTTGCCGAAAAAATCGACGATCAACATTGGCGGGATTCGGTTCACACACTCATAGAAGATGTAAAACGTGGCGAAATTGCCCAAGGGTTTAACCGCGCTCTCGATCATTGTGAGCGGGTGCTGAGCGAACATTTTCCAGCCGATACGTCGGTCACATCAAACCGGGACGAACTACCTAATCATTTGATCGAGGTTTGATCTGACCAGACAGTACGAAGGTCAGAAACGCAAACGGCACGAGAACGGCAAGCGCTATGCGCAAGTTCAACGCATCTGACAAGAAGCCGATTAATGGCGGTGCCAACAAGAAAGCACTGAAGGCAATCATGTTCAAGGCTGCTACATTGTCAGCTGAACTGCGCCCGGAACGATTGGCAGCGGCAGTCACGGCCAATGGGAAGACAACCGCAACACCGGCGCCGCACAAGGCAGCCGCTATCAGTGCAAACGGCGTATTCGGAGAAAACGCAAACAGGCCAATTCCGACAGTTGCCGCAATGGCGCTGATACGTACCAGAGCAAGATCACCAAAGCGCGTTGCCAGCGTATCGCCCGCCATGCGTACCGCCGCCATGACGATGGAAAAAAAAGAATAAGTAATGCCTATGACCCAAGGGCTGGCACTCAGTACATCCCGCATGAATACAGCAGACCAATCGATAAAGGCACCTTCAACCATCATGATGCCAACCGGCATGACGCATAGCAGTACGATTCCTCGGTGTGGGAGACGAAAAACCGAGCCGGCTCCTTCATTGCTATCTTCAACTCGTTGCTCATCGACCCGAGCAAGTACCGGCAATAAAGACGCGGCGAAAAACCCCGCGACAGCGATCAAGGGCAAAACCACAAGAAAGTGAACGCCTACGCTAACGGATGCATCAGCAAATGCGGCGCCCATCAAAGCACCTACCATGGTCCCAAGACTCCAGAAACCATGACAACGAGACATCAAACGCTTACCGGCATGACGTTCGATTCTTGCAGCCTCTGTATTCATTGCTGTTTCACAGACACCAACGGCGATACCCGCGAATATCAGAACGATCATTAGACCGACGAGCGTCGTCACCCACCCGGCTCCGATGAAAACCAGCGAAAACAGCGGTAAGGCTATACGGCAGGACTGGCGCAAACCAATGTGTGCGATCAGTGATCCGGCAAGGGATAGCCCGACCATCGTACCCAGCGGGAATGCAAGCAAAGCCAGTCCCAATTCGGAATCACTCAAGCCGAGTGCCGACTTGATATCAGGAATCCTTGGTATCCATTGTCCGATGACCGAAGACTCGAAAAAAAAGACGCCAAAAATCGCCAGCACTGACCAGCGTTGGGTCGTCATGAAGATATTGCCATTGAATCAATGGCACGAGCATACCTCAAGAAGCCAAGTAGCTGGTCGCGAGTTGTTCGCGCGCAGATCGCCCTGTTCGCGTCTACTTTCTGGTTTCTCTACGTCCTAGGTAGCTACTTCTTGGTTTTCTTCATAGGGACGATCTTGCCTTTCTCGGAGGAATTCAAGGCATCGAGATAAGCTCGGAATTCTTCACCGACTTCTTCATGCTCGAGAGCGAATTCGACCTGCGCCTTCAGGTAGCCGAGCTTACTGCCGCAATCGAAGCGTCGGCCATCGAAGTTGTAAGACAACACACGTTGCTCTTCAAGCAGGTCAGCGATGGCATCGGTCAGTTGAATTTCATTTCCCGCACCACGTTGCGTTTTTTCCAGGAGATCAAAGATTCTGGGTGTCAGGATGTAACGCCCAACCACAGCGACATTACTGGGAGCCTTGTCCGAGGACGGTTTTTCCACAATGCCAGAAACCTCCATCAGTCCAGGGCGAACCTCGGTGCCGGCAACAATACCGTATGAGCTGACATCTTCCATCGGTACAGGCTCAGTGCCGAGAATGGAGCAATGTTGATATTCGAAGAGGTCGACCATCTGGCTCAGGCACGGCTGCTCACTGAAATTGATCAGATCGTCTGCCAATATGACAGCAAACGGCTCGTCGTTGACAACCGGGCGGGCGCACAAGACGGCATGCCCAAGGCCCAGTGCCTGAGATTGACGGATAAAGACGCATTTGACGTGTGGCGGCAAGATGTTTCGCAACACTTCCAGCATCTTTTTCTTGTTCTTGGCTTCAAGCTCGCGCTCGAGCTCATAGGCGGTGTCGAAATGATCTTCAATTGAGCGTTTGTTACGCCCGGTGACAAAAATCAGCGTATCGATCCCGGCCGCGACCGCTTCTTCAGCGGCGTACTGGATCAGTGGCTTGTCGACAACTGGCAGCATTTCCTTTGGATTTGCCTTGGTGGCAGGCAAAAAACGGGTACCCATGCCCGCTACTGGAAATACCGCTTTTTTAATTTCTTTCATCATTGCTCCGACTGACCACACCCAAGGGTCGTTCCACCGCCTCGCGGCGGCTTGAATTTGCTAATATTTGCAAAAGTAAAGCCAACTATCTGAGAACTGCGTCATGACCTTTGTGGTTACCGAAAATTGTATTCGCTGCAAATACACAGACTGTGTCGAAGTCTGCCCCGTTGATTGTTTCCATGAAGGCCCAAACTTCCTGGTAATTGACCCCGAAGAGTGCATCGATTGCTCCTTGTGTGAACCCGAATGCCCTATCAATGCGATTGTCGCCGAAGAGGACATGAAGCCTGAGGACGAACCGTATCTCGCCCTGAATGCCGAGCTGTCTGCCATCTGGCCTGTCATCACAATTCAAAAAGACCCAGCCGACGATGCCAAGGAGTGGGAAAACAAGCCAGACAAGCTTCAGTACCTCGAACGATAACGTTAACCATCACGCTAGATTGGCCGACACGGTAATCAATTGTGTCGATCAACTGGGTTGCATTCAAGACACAATCACGATGTGTAACGGCGCTCCCCACGTATGCGTGTCAACAGTTCATAGCTTATCGTGTCTGCCGACGCCGCAAGCGAATTGATTGCGGCATTATTACCCCACAACTCGGCATTCATCATTCGACGGGGACGCGCTAGCGCTCGCATATCGATTGCAAACGAATCCATCGATACGCGTCCAATTATGGGGCAGCGTACACCTTCGACAATCACGCTCGCAGACTTGTCCAACACACGTGGCACACCGTCACGATAGCCTGCGCCGACGTAACCCACGGCCATGTCCTCAGGACAATGCCAGGTTTGTGCGTAACCAATTCCCGTTCCCGCTGCATGATGCTTTACTGATATTAGAGGTGCGGTGACCGTCATGGCGGGTTTAAGCTCAACGCCTTCAGGCAACTTGGCATCCAGTGGGTTGCTGCCATAGAGCATGATGCCCGGTCTCGCCCAATCCCGAATCGATTTTGGCCACGCGAGTATTGCCGCAGAATTTGCAAGACTATGCGCAAGATCAGCGGCAACTGCTTGCACGGCGCTGTAAGACTCAATCTGTTTGAGCGTGAAATCGTTACTGGTTTCATCAGCACAGGCAAAGTGACTCATGACCCCCATCCATTTGATACCAGTGTCAGATTGCAATACTTCGACAGCTTGTGCCGGTGCCAGTCCGAGACGCCCCATTCCGCTATCAACCTTGAGCCATGCCGGTACTGTCGATCGTCGCGGGTGTGTTTCAAACCATTCCAGTTGTTCCAGATCATGTATGACCGGCCAGAGCCTGGCCTCCGCAATCGCATCACATTCGCCAAAGGTTTGTGGACCTTGCAGCAATAAAATCGGCGCGCCAATACCGGCATCGCGTAACTCCACTGCTTCGCCCAATGTCGCCACCGCAAAACCATCGGCATTCTCACGTGTGTCGCTACTGTTGCTCAGCGCTTCGGCGACTGCGACTGCGCCATGACCATAGGCATCAGCTTTAACGGTGGCGAACAGCTTGCTCGAGCCACTCAATCGGCGAGCGACTGCAAGGTTATGCCTCAAGTGATTCTTATGAACGACGATCGCGACTGAACGTGGATCAGTTTGTTGCATGATTCAGCGGCTCAGGAAAACTCACCTGTCATGATTTCAGGGGAATAATTTTCGAAGCGCGTGTACTGACCAAGAAAGGTCAATGCTACCGAACCAATAGGACCGTTACGCTGTTTTCTTATCAGAATCTCGGCCTTTCCCTTACTTTCCTCGTCTTCCGGGTTATACACTTCGTCACGATAGATAAAGATGATGACATCAGCATCCTGTTCTATCGCTCCTGATTCACGCAGATCAGACATGACCGGACGTTTATCAGGACGTTGTTCCAGGGAGCGATTGAGCTGGGACAAAGCAATGATTGGAACCTCGAGTTCCTTGGCCAGGGCTTTGAGCGAGCGCGAAATTTCTGAAATTTCAGTGGCGCGATTCTCACCGCCACCGGCAACTTGCATCAACTGCAGATAATCAATAACAATCAAGCTCAACCCATGCTCACGTGCCAGACGCCGCGCTCGAGCGCGCAGATCTGTGGGTGTCAACGCCGGCGTGTCATCGATATAAACGTTGCGCTTCTGGTTCAGCAAGGTTATGGCAGAGGTGATACGAGGCCAGTCTTGTTCTGCAAGACGCCCGGTGCGGAGTTTTTGCAATTCGACACGCCCCAGTGATGCAATCATACGCATGCCAATCTGCTCAGCTGGCATTTCCATACTGAATACCGCCACGGGCGAATCAGCTTCCATGGCAGCATTCTCGGCAATATTCATCGCGAAAGTCGTCTTGCCCATAGACGGACGCCCAGCGACGATGATCAAGTCAGATTTCTGCAAACCACTGGTCTTTTCATCCAGCTCCTTGAAACCCGTGGAGACTCCGGTAATTGCCGAATCGGATTCGAACAAAAAGTTTATGCGCTCGATCGCACCAGCCAGAACACTTTTGATGTCGTGGAATCCACCACCACTTTTCGCAGTTTGATCGGCAATGGCAAAGACCTTGGTCTCCGCCTCATCCAAAAGATCCTTTGATGTGCGCCCTTCAGAATCATAAGCTGAGTCAGCGATTTCATTGGCAACTGCAATCAACTGCCGAAGCACTGAACGTTCACGAACGATATCCGCATACGCCTTGATATTACCGGCGCTGGGTGTAACTTCAGCAAGCGCATCAATGTAATGCAGGCCGCCAGCGTCCTCCAGCAAACCATGCGAATCCAGGTGACCGCTAACGGTCACGATATCCGGATTGAGACTTTCGGTAACCAACGATGTGATGGCACGAAAGATCAAACGATGATTCAGTTGATAAAAATCGGTTTCGACAACAATATCCGAGATCTTGTCAAAACCTTCGTTGGCCACCAGCATCAAACACCCCAGCAATGCTTGCTCGGCTTCAATGGAATGCGGTGGGGTATTACTGGTGCGACGCGAGAGCTGGCCTAGCAAAGCCTGCGTATCGCTTTGAACTGCAGCCCCACTGAAGCCAAAATCCGCTGGGCTGGCATCACCGGCAAAGCCAAATTGATCATCACCGGCAGGCTCTATTCCAAGCTCGGCCAAATCGGCCCCTGGCGGTAAATCGGGTAAGGCACCAGCAGGTGTCCCGGACGGAATACCGGGTGGCGTATCAAATTCGTCTGGCGGATTGACCATGTCGCAATGGTAGCAAGGGCCTGGTTGTCGGGAGGCTTGACGGGCTAGCCCGTGTCCGCCCCATCAGACTGCCCGGGGCCAAAGTGCTCCGGGATTACATGCCCAGGCTACCTAGACTTCTTCGCCAACGACGTTGACCGTGATGGTCACATCGATATCACTATGCAAGTGCAAGGTGACCGGGTGTTCGCCGACCATACGCAAAGGGCCATCAGGCATGCGCACTTCCTTCTTTTCAACGGAATGACCTGCCGCTTCACAGGCGCTGCGAATTTCCTCTGTGCCTATTGAACCAAACAATTTGCCTTCGGTACCTGCACGTGAGGTGATACTGACCGTTACCCCGTCCAGC
Source organism: uncultured Granulosicoccaceae bacterium (assembly GCA_964445655.1). Classification (GTDB taxonomy): domain Bacteria; phylum Pseudomonadota; class Gammaproteobacteria; order Granulosicoccales; family Granulosicoccaceae; genus Granulosicoccus. The sequence continues at coordinate 11,456 of CAYULV010000063.1, forward strand.
TGGGCCTTGCGAGTTTCGGCAGCAGCCAGCGCATCAGCTTGTTGCTTCTCAAGCTCTGCGCGGCGTTGTTTGAACGCTTCAATATTGGCTTCAGTCGCCATTTCCGCTTTACCCTGGGGCAGCAGAAAGTTACGGGCAAAACCCGATTTCACATCAACAAGATCGCCTAGCAATCCAACGTTGTCGATTTTTTCAAGCAAGATGACTTGCATTACCAGTCTCCGTTAAGTCTCAAGAGCGGCGAAGCCCATAGAGGTTATCCGCCAAGCCCAGCGCCGAAAGCAACAATGTTGTCTGCGGCACTATCATCAGCAGGTAAATACCCACCAACCAATTCTTGTTAAGTCCCCTCTCACGTACCAGTGAGTGAAGGACTGCCAAACCTTGCGTAAAAAACGCAAATAAAAACACCATAGCCGCAGCCCGCCACCATTGCCCGCCAAAGGCAAAGGCCAGCACGACAACAACGACACAAACCAGCGATGCGCCGCGCCCCAAAGACAAGGCATGAAACTCTTGCTTGAACCCACCCGGATTCAACAAGGCTGCCTGCCAGCTTCTGGCGAGAAACAACGCCCCCATCGCGAGAATCATTACAGTCACACCGATGAACCCGGTCATCATCTCGGCAATGCCCAGCGACGCCGCCTCCATTTCTTCAGTAGAGATTTGCAATTGCTCAGCCGGCAACCGCGAAAAGCTCTGCTCAAACTGTCCTTTCCAGAACGTTGTGCTGTCAGGAAAAAACAGCAATGTACCGATTACCGCTGCCAAGCCACATGCCAAAGTCGCCAGAACCGCAATATTCAGGTTGCGAGTTCGTGCCAACACAATAGATGCAACAACCGCAGGTAACCAGAAACTTAATGTCGCTACCGGCATTGCCACTGCCGACTTATAAAGCAACAGGGACAAAACAATCAACAAGGCAACACATACCGCCATTACCTGAAGCGCTGCCATCTCTCCGTGGCGCAGCACCACAAACGAAACAATCGCTGCACTGGCAATCAGCAAAGCGACCGATAGAAAACTTGCCACCAAAAAAAACAGTGGCGAAGACCCGACACCACCTAGCAACAAGGCCGGCAGCAACAGCGCTGCGAGGATCAGCCCTGCCGCAACTGCCGCTGATGCAAAAGGACCTCGCTCAGCTAATCGCGCCAGCCAAAGCATGCATTACTAGTGCTGATCGGTATATGGCAACAAGGCCAGATAGCGTGAACGTTTGATGGCGGTCGCCAGCTGCCGCTGGTAACGGGCTTTGGTTCCAGTAATACGACTAGGAACAATTTTGCCAGTTTCAGTGACAAAGCCTTTCAGCAGTTCAAGATCTTTGTAATCGATCTCAGTAATGCCTTCAGCGGTAAAACGGCAGTATTTGCGTCGACGAAAATAACGAGACATGAGTTTTCCTTAAGGTTCTTTATTCAGCAGCCGCGGCGGCCGGGGCATCATCGGATTCGTCACCGGCAGCAAGTGCCTCGGGCGCATCGTCAGATTCGGCGCGTGGGCGACGCTCCTCATCACCACGGGAGTCTTCTTTCTTGATCAGCGGAGAAGGCTCGGTCATTGCGCGATCCTGCAACAAGACCATGTGGCGGATAACCGCGTCATTAAATTTGAACGCGCTGGTCAGTTCGTCGATCGTTTGCTGACCACACTCGATATTCATCAATGTGTAATGGGCTTTGTAGATCTTGTTGATCGGGTAAGCCAGCTGACGCCGTCCCCAATCTTCCTGACGGTGGATGACCCCGTCATGGCTTTCGATAATGCCGCGATAACGCTCGATCATTGCAGGCACCTGCTCGCTCTGGTCAGGGTGGACCAGAAACACGATTTCGTAATGACGCACAATAGCTCCCTATGGGTTTCGCCCGCCTGAACCGCCCCCGGAATACCCGGAAAGCGTCCGACTGGACGAGGAAGTGGTTAACTACAAGACTGTAGCCGGCGAATGATAGCTGATTGAGAAAATCCCCGCAATCAGCTCTGGAGAAGCAAATGCATTTGATCGCATTTCACAAGCCAGCTGTCGCTCTCTACCGTTGCTGACGCCGCGCTTCAAACAAGGAGATTCCCGCGGCAACCGAGACGTTCAGGCTCTCCACCTGCCCCAACATTGGGATACTGAAAAGGGAATCACAGGCATCACGCGTCAAGCGACGCATGCCCTTGCCCTCTGCACCAAGAACCAGCGCCACCGATCCGCTCAAATCCAGTTCATACAGCGTATCGCTAGCCTCCCCGGCCGCCCCATACACCCAGAAGCCGAGTTTCTGCAGATCCCCAATCGCTCGTTTGAGGTTGGTGACTTGTACCAATGGAATGGTTTCGGCAGCGCCTGAGGCAACCTTTCGCACCACAGGTGTCACTCCCACACTGTTGTCGACCGGAATAACAACCGCATCGGCAGCCACCGCATCAGCCGATCGGAGGCAGGCACCGAGATTGTGAGGGTCCTGGATTTCGTCAAGCACCAAAACCAGCAAGGGACGGGTCGCCTGCGCCTGACGTGATTCGATAACGGCAACCAGATCAGTCATCGGTTCGAGTGGGGATTCTCCACTGAAAACCGCCACTACCCCCTGGTGTTGCACGTCAGCCACCAGCGCGTCGAGGGTCTTTCTGTCAACTTCAGCAACACGCAAGTTGCTGGAGCGCGCCAAATCCAATACAGCACGTAGCCGTGAATCACGACGACCACGTTGCACGAGCACGCGATCTATTTTTTCTGGCGCCGACTTCAGCAGCGCCTTGACACTATGCATACCGCCGACATGTTGCTCAGTCACGAGCGCTTGCGCCGCTGTTGTTGCTTGCTGCGGGGTTTACTGGCGACTTTGCTGCGGCCTTTCTTCGCAGCGGTTTTCTTCGTTGCTGCTTTCTTACCCGTCTTCTTTCGTGTTTTCTTTTTGGCAACTACTAAAGTCGCTTCTGGTTTCCTGCCGCTCGATGTCTTGCGCGTCGCCGATTTCTTACTCACTTTTTTTCGTGCGGTCTTTTTCTGCTGGCGCTTTTTACGCGTGACTGGTGTTTGCGTTGTTTTTTTGTTTCTCGTCTTGCTTGCGGCCTTTTTCGTCACTTTTTTCCTGGAGCTTGTACCCGACGCCGCTTTTTTTGTCGTCGCATTCTTGCTTGCAACTTTTTTAGTTGTCGCGTTTTTAGTTGCCACTTTTTTGCTCGCAACTTTACGCGCCGAGACTTTTCTGCTCGCGACCTTCTTGCCAGAGACTTTCTTGCCTCTTTTCTTCTTCGATGTGACAGCTGGCGGCTGCTTCGCGTGTTTTTTCGATGAGGCTTTCTGCGTGGCGTCTTGCTCTGTAGTAGCACCGCTGGTCAGCTGGAGAATTTCGTCAAATACCTCTTGCGCCTTTTCCTTGACCTCATGCTTGTTCTTGCGCCGAGATTTTTTTCGCTCTCGACGAGATATTGCACGCGCATTGCCTGCAGCTTTTATGGACGACCTGCTCGATCGTTTGCCGGGCTTACCGGACGCCTGTGCAATTTCAATGAAGTCGATTTTGCGCTCTTCGAGGTTGACCGCGGCCACCTGTACGGTTATGGCATCGCCCAAATGGTATTGCTGGCCGGTGCGTTCACCGATCAGCGCATGTGCGGCCTGATCGAACTGATAAAAATCGCGCGACAGATTGGTCACATGAATCAAGCCTTCAACATGAATATCCTTGAGCGCCACAAACAAACCAAATGAGGTAACCGCAGAAACGACACCGGGAAATTCACTGCCTACATGTGATTGCATGTACTCGCATTTCAACCAGGCTGTCACGTCACGTGAAGCCTCCTCTGCACGTCGCTCGGTCGCAGAACAACTTTCACCAAGACTCTGCATACTATCTTGCGAATATCTGAATTTGGATTTCGCCACTCGACTCAACACATGCTTTATCGCACGATGCACCATCAGATCCGGATAACGTCGAATCGGTGATGTGAAGTGCGCGTATTGCGTCAAAGCCAAGCCAAAGTGCCCTTCATTCTTCGGTTGGTATACCGCCTGTTGCATTGATCGGAGCATGACGGTCTGAATGACAAGTCGATCTGGGCGGTCTTTGATCTGTTGGCTCAAGCTCGCATAATCCAAGGCACTCGGGGATTCTCCTCCGCCAAGCGACAGGCTTCTCAAGCCGAGAAACGAGCGAAGATCTTCCAGCCGGTCAGCCTTCGGCCCATGATGAACCCGATACAGTGTCGGCATTTCATGGTGCTCAAGAAAAGCAGCGGCCGCGATGTTTGCCAGGATCATGCATTCTTCGATCAACTTGTGAGCGTCGTTACGCACCACCGGCACGATTTCACTGATTTTCTTTTCATCATCAAACAGTATGCGCGTCTCTGTCGAATCAAATTCGATTGCGCCTCGAGTCGCCCGCAACGCGGCAAGCGCTGCATACAGACGATGCAGCTCTTCAAGCATCGGCATCAAAGCTTTGTGCTGCGTGCACAATGCTGACGTTGAATCCGTCAGCATTTCATTGACTTCCGAATACGTCAGACGTGCATGCGAGCGCATGATGCCGTTGTAGAAACTCGCTCGACGAATCGCGCCGTTATCGGTAATCGTGATTTCGCATAACATGCACAGACGATCAACTAGCGGGTTCAAGGAACAGAGCCCGTTGGACAATACCTCTGGCAACATCGGCACCACTCGGCCCGGAAAATAAACCGAAGTGCCTCGTTTGATCGCCTCTTCATCCAGTGGCGAATCCGACTCGACATAATGCGCAACATCCGCGATCGCGACAAGCAATCGCCAACCCTCGTCGGTGCGTTCACACCAGACCGCATCGTCAAAATCTCTGGCATCACTGCCATCGATAGTCACCAGGGGCAGATCACGTACATCCTTGCGACCGTTGGCAGCACTGTTAGGCACTGTCGTTGAAAACGACGCAGCCTGATCTGTTACCGCATCCGGCCATTCAAACGGGATACCGTGGCTATGTAGAGCGACATCGATTTCCATTCCCGGCCGCAGATGCTGACCCAAAACCTCAACGACCTTGCCAACCGCCTGACGACGCCGGCTCGGTTGCTCGGTGATTTCGATCACGACAATATCGCCATTCTCGGCGCCCATCAGCTCGTGAGGCGGGACCAGAAGATCCTGATGAATGCGCTTGTTGTCCGGCGAGACAACAATGGCTCCGCGCTCGATGATCAGTTTGCCGACCAACGATTTATTCGCGCGTTCGACAACGTCAACAATGCGACCTTCTCGGCGCCCTCGATGATCGTTGCCGGTAACACACACGACTACTCGATCACCATGTAATACCTGGCGCATCTGCTTGCCATTGAGATAGATATCCTTGTCGCCATCATCGGCAATGACAAACCCGAACCCATCGGGATGAGCGCTGATTCGCCCAGCGATCAATGCCTCCGTATCAACCGGAACCAATCCGCGTCGGCGGTTCTGGATCAGTTGGCCATCGCGTTTCATGGCCCCGACACGCCTGCGCAATGCCTCCAGATCATCATCTGAACGCAACTGGAGATGATCAGCCAGAGCCTCAAAATCCATCGGGCCCATGTCGCCGCGCAGAACCGATAAAATGTGCTCCCGGCTGGCGATCGGCGAATCGTACTTGGCCTGCTCGCGCTGACGATGGGGATCTTGCCCCAATTTTGGCGACCGTTTTTTCTTGCTGCTCATGAGTGTCCCTTGCCAGTATCGACAATCTTTTTGTACTGACGTTTGACTAAAGATAGCTCGTTCGGTACATTTCGCGCTCCGATGTATTCCTATACACCTGCCGAGGTGGCGGAATTGGTAGACGCGCCAGCTTCAGGTGCTGGTGAGCTTATGCTCGTGGAGGTTCAAGTCCTCTTCTCGGCACCATCTTATCTTTACGTCCAAGAGTCGCTGACCGCTGTGACACCAGCCGAGAAGGCGCTGCCATGCAATCTGCCATAGTGGCAGGAGCCGGAAAGCGGCAAAAACCCTGACTGGTTCCTGAGCCCATCATTCAAGAAGCGAGAAAATGACATCTTTCTGTGCTTTCAAAAAGGTA
>CAYULV010000064.1:0-10228 GCA_964445655.1 uncultured Granulosicoccaceae bacterium
TACTCGGCTCGCAGGAAGTACACGATATATCCGTAGCTATTGGCATGGAGCCAGGTTCGAGTGATCTCGACAAGCTGCGTTACGGCAAGATCTGCATACTGGCTGATGCCGACTCTGACGGCGCGCACATCGCAACGCTGTTATGAGCCTTGTTTGTTCGACACTTCTCGGCCTTGGTCAAGGCAGGTCATGTGTATGTGGCGATGCCTCCCTTGTTCCGCGTCGATGTGGGCAAGGAAGTGTTTTATGCGGTCGATGAACCTGAGCGCCTGGCAATCATGGATCGCATCGAGGCGGAAAAAAAGACCGGCAAGGTCTCTGTTACCCGTTTCAAGGGGCTGGGCGAAATGAATCCTTTACAGTTGCGCGAAACATCGGTGGCGCCCGATACTCGACGTCTGGTGCGACTGACCATCACCGATGGCGATGACACCTTCAAGACGCTCGATATGATGCTGGCAAAAAAACGCGCCTCCGATCGCAAGCGCTGGCTGGAGACCAAAGGTGATATGGCTGACGTTTCAGCATGATTGAATTTCCGTGGGCTGAACCACCCGAGACCGGCGCCAGTGAAGCGGTTGCACCGGGTATCCGTTGGGTTCGCATGCCGTTGCCGTTCCGGCTCGATCATGTGAACTGCTGGTTGCTCGGCGAAGGTGATACGGCGGTGTTGATTGATACCGGCCTTGGAAGCCGCACGACGCGAGAGGTCTGGCAGAGAATATTCCAGACACAGATGCCGGGGCAGTTACTGGTGACGCACTTCCATCCAGACCACATGGGGCTTGCAGGGTGGTTCCATGAACAAGGCCTTGGCCTTCTGGGCAGTGCCGTGGAAACTGACATCGCTCGCGAGATCTGGGCGGTCGATGACGATCAGTATGGTGGTTATTACGCCGATTGGTATCAACATAACGGGTTGCCTGATGATGCGGTAACTGCGGTAAAAGCGCTTGGCAACAGCTACAGAAAGGGCGTTCATGAGCCGCCGTCTGCTGATCTCTGGGAGCACCTTGATGAAGATGCGTCGGTAAACCTTGGCGGTATCGAATTCACGGTACTGAACGGGCGTGGGCATGCACCCGCCATGCTGATGTTGTACTCGGCCAAGCTGAAATTGCTGATTGCCGCGGATCAGGTCCTGCCTTCGATAACGCCCAACGTCAGTCTGATGCTGAATGCGCGCGATCCCGATCCCTTGTCAAGTTTTCTGCAATGTTGTGAATCACTGAAAGAATTGCCCATGGACACGCTGGTTCTGCCATCGCATGGCCTGCCTTTTCGCGGTTTGCATGAGCGTCTGGACTCGCTGATACACCATCATGACAAGCGTCTTGCCGAGGTCCGACTGGCCTGTCAAAGCGCAAAGACGCCGTACGCCTTATTTGACCTGTTGTTCGGCCGTAAACTCGACGCTCAACAAATGTCTTTTGCCTTGGGTGAGAGTCTTGCTCACCTGGTGCACCTCGAGAGCAAGGGCGAACTCGAGCGCCTTGAAGAGGGCGGCTTGTTGCACTTTCAGCGGGCTAGTTAACGCGTATCAACGACAGTTGATCATGGATGTTTTCCCACTGTTTACGGTGGACAAGCGACGCCGTCCCGCGTAACATTCATGTCGTAAATCAAGTCACGGGAAAAGAACGCGAAAGCTCAGCGTCTTTTCCCGTTTTTGTGTGCGCTGCGAAAAAAACTTGTATATCGGTTTCTTGTTATATCGGTTTTTTGTTCTTTCTTAAACTTGGGGAATAATCGGGGAACGCCTGTGTCACGTCCTGCCATACTTGCCTTAGCTGACGGTACCTGTTTTGAAGGTGTCGCCATTGGCATTGACGGGATGTCTGTTGGAGAAGTGGTGTTTAACACCGCGATGACTGGTTACCAGGAAATTCTGACAGATCCGTCTTACGCTGAGCAGATTGTTACTCTCACCTATCCGCATATTGGCAACACTGGCGTCAACAACGAGGACGTCGAGTCCAACTCGATTTTCGCCAAGGGTCTGATTGTGCGAGACGTTCCGCGTCTTCATAGCAACTTTCGTTCGGGGCAAAGCCTCCCCGATTACCTGCTCGCAAACGAACTCGTTGCTATCAGCGATATCGATACACGTGCACTGACGCGCCATTTGCGCGACAACGGAGCGCAAGGCGGTTGTATTTACGCGGATCCGGCGCTCGCCGGTGATGCTGCAATCTCCGAATCCGCGCGTAATCGAGCCCTGGATGCGGCCAAGCAATTTTCCGGCATTGCCGGCAAGGATCTCGCCAAGGTCGTCAGCTGTACATCTTCATACACCTGGGATGAGGGAACCTGGCAGCTGGCTGCTGATGAAACTGCGGCCAGCTCGTCTTCGACTGCCGCGCTGACGCATATCGTGGCGATGGATTTTGGCGTCAAGCACAACATATTGAGACTTTTCGTCGATCGCGGCTGTCGCGTCACGGTGGTGCCAGCGACAACTACTGCTGAGGACATTCTTGCCCTGTCACCCGATGGTCTGTTCCTGTCAAATGGTCCAGGTGATCCTGAACCATGTACCTATGCCATCGAAACTATTGCAAGCTTGCTTGAAAAGAAAATACCGACCTTTGGTATTTGTCTGGGGCATCAATTGCTGGCGCTTGCGTCGGGTGCGAAAACCATGAAGATGAAGTTCGGTCATCACGGTGCCAATCATCCAGTGCTCGATACCGCAACGGGTCGTGTCATGATCAGCAGCCAGAATCACGGTTTTGCGGTTGATAGCGAGTCGCTGAGCAACACCATGGCGATAACGCATGTGTCTCTGTTTGATCAGTCATTGCAAGGCATTCGTCGTCTTGATGTTCCGGCCATGGGTTTCCAAGGACATCCGGAGGCGAGTCCTGGTCCGCACGATGTGCAGGATCTGTTCGATCAATTTCTCTCCTTGATTCCAGGGAGGTCCTGAGCCATGCCAAAACGTAGCGATATCAAAAGCATCCTGATCATTGGCGCAGGCCCGATCGTTATCGGTCAGGCGTGTGAGTTCGACTACTCCGGGGCGCAAGCCTGCAAGGCTCTTAAAGAAGAGGGCTATCGCGTCGTCTTGGTCAATTCAAATCCGGCCACGATCATGACCGACCCGGCCATGGCCGATGCGACCTATATCGAACCGATAGACTGGCGAGTCGTCAAGCGAATCATCGAACGTGAACGCCCGGATGCCTTGTTGCCCACGATGGGTGGGCAGACGGCCTTGAATTGCGCTCTGGATCTCAAACGCGAAGGTGTGCTGGATGAGTTCAATGTGCAGATGATCGGTGCCAGTCCCGAAGCCATCGACATGGCAGAGGACCGCGACAAGTTTCGTCAGGCAATGACAGAGATTGGTCTGTCGACACCGCGTGCTGCCATTGCGCACTCCATGGAAGAAGCGCAAGCCGGGCTCGAATCCATCGGTTTTCCCTGCATCATCCGGCCCTCATTCACAATGGGTGGCAGCGGTGGCGGAATTGCCTATAACCGCGAAGAATTTGAAGAGATCATCAATCGTGGTCTCGATCTTTCACCAACCACCGAAGTCTTGCTTGAGGAATCGGTACTCGGCTGGAAAGAGTACGAAATGGAAGTCGTGCGTGATCAGGCGGACAACGTCATTATCGTCTGTTCGATCGAAAATCTGGACCCAATGGGTATTCACACGGGTGACTCGATAACGGTCGCGCCGTCACAAACACTGACTGACAAGGAATATCAACTGATGCGAAATGCGTCGGTTGATGTGTTACGCAAGATTGGTGTTGATACAGGTGGTTCAAACGTTCAGTTTGCGATTAATCCTGACAACGGCGCAATGATCATCATCGAGATGAATCCGCGTGTGTCTCGATCATCGGCTCTGGCGTCAAAGGCAACCGGTTTTCCAATTGCGCGTGTTGCAGCAAAACTTGCTGTTGGTTTTACGCTGAATGAATTACAAAACGAAATAACGGGCGGTAAGACACCGGCTTCGTTTGAACCGTCGATCGACTACGTCGTGACCAAAGTGCCGCGTTTCACGTTTGAAAAATTCCCGAGTGCTGACAATCGTCTGACCACTCAGATGAAGTCGGTCGGTGAAGTCATGGCGATTGGCCGCACCCTGAAAGAATCGCTACACAAGGCATTGCGTGGTCTTGAAATTGGCGTCAATGGATTTGATCCTGTGCTTGACCCTGCAATGGGTGAAGATGAAAAGAACGTCGAACTGACACGTGAATTGCGAGTCGCGAGAGAACGCAGGTTATGGTTTGTGGCCGAAGCCTTTCGCGCCGGACAAAGCATCGACGAAGTCTTTGATGCGACGCATATAGATCGCTGGTTTTTGAGCCAGATAAAGGAAATTATTGACGATGAGCTGATGCTCGAAAGAGACATCGCGTCTCTGGACAAGCTGGATGCAGAAACCTTTTTCCGACTCAAGCGAGATGGCTTTAGTGATGCTCGTCTGGCGAATTTGTTGTCAGTGTCGGAAGGCGATGTTCGTCAGGCGAGGCTCGCTCATGGTGTCAAGCCGGTATACAAGCGAGTTGACTCATGCGCTGCTGAATTTGCAACCTCAACGGCTTATCTGTATTCCACTTACGAAAAGATTTGCGAAGCCGAGCCAACGTCTAACAAGAAAATCATGGTCCTTGGCGGCGGGCCAAATCGTATCGGTCAAGGGATTGAATTTGATTATTGTTGTGTACATGCTGCACTCGCATTGCGTGACGATGGTTATGAAACGATCATGGTCAACTGTAATCCGGAAACCGTATCCACCGATTTCGATACCTCTGATCGCCTGTACTTCGAACCGTTGACGCTTGAAGATGTATTGTCCATCATCGATCTTGAACAGCCAGTCGGTGTCATTGTTCAGTACGGTGGTCAGACACCATTGAAGCTCGCGCGAGATTTGCTTGCAGCCGGTGCACCGATTATCGGAACCTCGCCAGAATCCATCGATCTGGCCGAGGATCGCGAACGCTTTCAGCAACTTATCGAGTCGCTGAATTTGAAGCAGCCCCCCAACCGTACTGCACGCAATCCGGAGCAGGCCATCGCATTGGCTAGCGAAATCGGTTATCCACTCGTGGTCCGACCAAGCTATGTCCTGGGTGGTCGTGCCATGGAGATTGTTCGCGAGGAAAGTGATCTGACTCGCTACATGACGGAAGCTGTCAGCGTATCAAACGATTCGCCGGTATTGCTTGATCGTTTTTTGAACGATGCGGTTGAAGTCGATGTCGATGCGATCTGTGATGGCCAGGATGTGCTGGTCGGTGGCGTTATGGAACACATTGAAGAGGCGGGTATCCATTCGGGTGATTCAGCCTGCTCATTGCCACCGCATAATCTCTCTGATGACGTTATCGCCGAATTGCACTCGCAAGTAGCGAAGATGGCGCACGGGCTCGGTGTCAAAGGCTTGATGAATACGCAGTTTGCGATTCAGGGCGACACGATTTATGTGCTTGAAGTCAATCCACGCGCATCGCGTACGGTGCCGTTTGTCTCGAAAGCAACAGGCGTTCCGCTGGCCAAGGTGGCCGCGCGCTGTATGGCGGGACAATCATTGGCAGCGCAGGGTGTGCTGGAAGTACCCAAGCCAAAGTTTTTCAGTGTCAAAGAATCCGTTTTTCCGTTTGCCAAGTTTCCTGGCGTCGACCCTTTGTTGGGGCCTGAAATGAAATCAACCGGTGAGGTGATGGGGTCGGGGTTGAGTTTTGGTGAAGCGTTTTACAAGGCATCGCTGGCTGCATCCGTTGAATTGCCGTCTTCGGGTCGCGCTTTCATCAGCGTACGCGATGCTGACAAGAACGGTATTGTGGACGTGGCGCGTCACCTGATAGCGGCAGGCTTCACCTTGACAGCCACCGACGGGACACACAAGGTGATCAGTGAGGCAGGCCTCGAATGTCTGCGTGTCAACAAGGTCCAGCAAGGGCAGCCGCACGTGCTTGATGCCATCAAGAATCGTGAAATTGACCTGATCATCAATACGACAGATGGCCGACAGGCCATTCTTGATTCATACTATATTCGTCAACAGGCCGTGGGTGGCAAAATCCCATACACCACGACCTTGTCGGGTGCCAATGCGATTTGTTCCGCCGTGCGCCATAGTACTGACGAGCCTGTGTATCGGCTCAGTGATCTACATCCGGAGACAGCATGAGCAAGGTGCCTTTGACCAAACGTGGCGAAACTCAGCTGCGTGAGGAACTGAGTGATCTGAAAACCAACCAGCGCCCGACGGTGATTCAGGCGATTGCCGATGCGCGTGAGCATGGCGACCTGAAAGAAAACGCCGAATATCATGCAGCACGTGAACAACAGAGCTTCATCGAAGGGCGTATCAAGGAGATTGAAGCGAAACTGTCAAATGCGCAGGTTATCGATGTCACCACGGTCAATGCGAATGGCAAGGTGGTGTTTGGTTCAACGGTGAAACTTCTCGATCTTGACTCAGAAGACGAGATTACGTATCAGATAGTTGGGGACGACGAAGCAGATCTGAAAGCACGTCGCATCAGCTTTGGTTCACCTGTCGCCAAGGCCCTGATTGGCAAGAGCGAAGGTGATGAGGTGGGTGTTACCACGCCAGGTGGGGTCAGAGAATACGAGATTCTGGAAGTTCTTTACGTCTGAAGTAACTGCAGCTGATTGTTGATAAGTCGCCAGCACTATTGCCCTGGTTGGCTGTACCGCAATCCTGATTGCTATGGCACAATACTGACTAAATTTTGACCTTGTCAGATTTCAGCTGACTTGTTTCGCTCGCCACCTGTACTTGTAAAATGCCATATCGTACTTACTCAAAAACGCCTTCCAGTCGTCGACAGTTCCTGTGTCAGGGAATAGGGCTGGGAATTGGACTCGCAATGGGGTCGGCGATGTCGAGCGCCGTAGCTGGTGGCTTTTCCCAGGACGACGTCGATTCAGGGCCGGCTGATCGCAGCTTGCGTCTGTTCAATGCTCACACGTCGGAAAAACTCGATTTGATCTACTACAGCCGTGGCGCCTACATCGATGAAAGCGTCATGAAAATCAATCATTTGATGCGGGATCACCGAGTCGACGAAGAAATCTCCATGGATTTGGCTCTGATCGATCAGTTGGCGGAAATCCAGAAACGAGTCCCTGATTTTGAGTATCTGCAGGTGCTCTCTGGATACCGTACGCCAGCCACCAATGCGGCTTTACGTAAACGCTCGTCGAATGTGGCCAAGTACAGCCTGCATATGGAAGGTCGGGCGGCAGATATCAACGTCCCAGGCCTTCAGACTCGAAAGCTGCAATCTATCGCCAAGGGCCTTAAAGCAGGCGGTGTTGGTTACTACGGCCGAAGCGGATTTGTGCACATCGATACGGGCAAAATTCGTCATTGGGAGAGGTAGCCGACATTTCCGATCAGACTTCTGTGAGGAGCATCCCACCCATTCTTCCTGCAACGAGGTGACAATAACGCGTCGGCTTGTTGACACCTGAACATTGATCGTCAAAATCATGTCAGGGGCAAGCTATCGTCTGTCTGGGAGAACGACATGAATGCTGTAAAGAGTCATAACTCCGGCGCTGATCGTCGCTGGGTTCAACGAGTAGGCCAAGTGTTTGGCATGGCTGTACTCCTGGGATTGAGTTCGCTTGGTTCAGCCCACGCGGCTAAATTTGGCGTACGTGTTGTCGATGATCTCGGCAAGCCTGTCGCTGGTGCGTCAGTGTGTATCGGGCTTGAAGGAAACTACAAACAATTCGGTGCGATGTTTACTGGCCCCGATGGCAATGCGATCGTTGAAGTACCCAACGTACCCTTGGTCGTTACCGTGTCAAAGACTCGGTTTGCCGGTACCCGCATGATTGAGCCTGCGCGTGACTTCACCTTGATTCGCGAAGTCAAGCTCGTTGAGGGTAGGCCGGGTCCTCGTTGTCGTGCTGGGAGTACCCTGGCAGCCAATCCGCCTGAGATTTATATCTCTGATATCGCGGTCAGAAGAGGAGCACGTACTGCATCTCTGACGCCGAGCGTCAGTGGCGAACCAAGCCACTACAGAGTCAGTAATCTTGAAGATTTCTCCAATGCAAATTGGCAGAGATTTGATACTTCGATTAACTTGCCTGCGTCGCTTTTCAATGAGCCATCTTTGTTTCTGCAAATGCGACGCTTTACGGGAAGCAGCAGAGCATGGCTTGAGAGTGTATCGGATGTGGTCACGGTCTACATGCCAATAGCCAACTGAGAGTGAGCCAAGGATAAGCACGCGTAAACGAGTGCTGAGCAGCCCGAATCTCGTGCTTAGTCCTTTTTCAGGCTTTCGATTTCTTCCAGGGCGAGGCTGCGTGCCTCATCTTCGAGAAGCACCGGAATGCCATCGCGAATGGGGTAGGCGAGAGCCGCGGAAAGGCTCCATAACTCTTCATCATGTTTGATGAGTTTGCCCTTGGTTACGGGGCAAACCAGAATCTCTGTCAGACGTCTATCCATAGGGCAGAGTGTACCTCAACTTGCAAACAACACAGGCCGCTTTCGCGGCCTGTGTTGTTGATGCAATACCGGTAAAAATCAACCGCCGCTTGTCTTGTTGGCTGGCGACTTTCACCTGATCCCTACATGTTTATGGGATAACTGATGACTCCGCCTGTGAACGACCCGCCTTGCTCTTGTCGAGCCAGAACGTTCGTTTGGTTTCCAGGCCGGTGTCGAGGCAGAACTTCTCGGTACCGATGAGCACCAAAGGACTGCCATTTCCACCACACTCTCCCGCGTGCTCAGGTATGGCGCTGCCGTCAGCCGGAGGGGGAGCCGCCTCAGTCAATAACACGGTGGCTTCTGGCGGCAGGCCGCCACGGTTAAGCTTGTTGCTACGATGCTCCTTTTCAGGGTCAACAATATCTCCGTTTTCGTCCTCCACCTTAGTGACTGGTTGGCCGCCAAAGACGTCAATCGCGTATACATAAGCGTCGCCGACAGCAGGCGAGCAGTCATTACCAGTGAGTTCCGGTACATAAGTTGTGAATATGATCTTGTTGTTCAACGTGACACTACCGCCCAACACCTTCTCACCATTACGCTCAAGCTCGATAAACCAGCCGTGTGGATTGGTTGATACTGCAAGAACATCGGTTGCGTTATCCAAATCGGCTTCACGTAATGGCGTGTAGCTGTTGGTTGCTGGAACATACTTGCCATAGCCTTCAGGTGGCTCAATGATGTCTGCTGTACGCAGTAAGTAATAACGATCATTAACGTCGGTATCCAGCGGATGTGCGCGCCAGCCTGAGCCGATACCAATCGTCAGATGTCGTCGCCCGTTATGCGAGACAATCGCGGTGTCAGGTTCTGCGTAAAAGCGACGTTCGTTGGCAGTAGTGGAGTCAGACAGATCTGCCATGATTCCGCCTCTGACAAACTCACCTGTGGTGTGATACTTGGTAAGATCAAAGCGCCACAAGCGACCGCCCATATCTCCCACCCAGATTTGATCAGAATAACCATCTGCATCAACATCAATAATGCGAGGCGTTGATGGAATGCTGTAATCCATTTCTGGAAAGTGCGTGTCATACAGACCTGCGACGCCACCACCGGACCAAACTATGCTTCCGGTTTCTGCATCGATCATGTATAAGCCACGCCCGCTGTCATCAGTGCTGCGAAGCGGATCACCTTCTTTCGGATCCTGATTTTCATCATATCCAGCGGTAAACGTCAATACCTTTTTAGGCGTTCCATTGTGGAAAATCGTATGTGGAACGAGTCGAGACCAGGTTTGCCCCAGGTTTTCGAATCCAGGCGTTCCGTTATCTCCACCACGAATAACCCACGCTAGTTTTGGTTCGTGTCTGTCAGTGATATCCAGCGCGTAGATGTTATTACCCCCACGTCGCATACCGACATAAAGAAATGCCTTCTCTTGACCGTCGACGACAACATTGTTGTTGATATCGTTGGTAAAAACCGACAGTGAACCGTCCAGGCCATAAGGACGGCTGGCCGAGCTAACGTTTTCGAAATTCGTAAACAGGTTTCGCAGAAGTTCTTGCGGCATGAACGAGTACAGTTCTTCACCGGTTTCCTGATCTATCGCATGTAGATAGCCTTCATTGGTTGACACGAATATGGTTGTGTGAGCTGGCAGTTGCTGGTTAGCGCCGGGCGTACCAGTAGCTACTCGCTCATAATTTACTATGACAGGGCGTGAGTGCATTGGGTCGCCCATGTGACGTCGAGCTTCATCATGAA
>CAYULV010000064.1:10328-16950 GCA_964445655.1 uncultured Granulosicoccaceae bacterium
ATGACAGGGCGTGAGTGCATTGGGTCGCCCATGTGACGTCGAGCTTCATCATGAATACCGTCCTGATCTTCATCGAGTATGTCAACGCCTCGTGTCCATTGCAGGAGGTTTTCGCGATAGGCTTCTCGCGCCGCGCCAGGGGCACCAAAGTTATGGATATTTAGCATCTCATCAGTGATGAGAGCATTATCTTCATTCAGTCGGTGCTGTGGATCTCTCAAGTTAGCTGTTGTAGTGTTACCGTACAGGCTGTTTGAATCACCGGTAAATGTGTATGTTCTACGCAAGGTGTTGTTAGGCACATAGGCGTAGTTCAGTGTGATTTGGTCCGCTGCACCACCGGCCTCAATCGCATGTCCGTCACTGGTGTTACTCCAGAAACTCTGGCTCTGAGTTTTGAAGAATCCAGATTCGTCATCGATTGCAATCTGCAAGTTTTTGTCGACAATATTGGTTTCGCCATCAATGGTTTGAACCTGATAACGCTTTATATTGCCTTCCCATGTGGGCCTCTCGTTCGGTTGAAACAAGGCAAAATAGATATTCTTGTCATGTGTCAATCGATTGAACTGGTTAACCGTTGCACCTGGGGCCACAAAGCTGGTGTCGACTGACAGTACATCCGCAAGAATATCGTCAAAGACCCGTGTTAGCTCATTGGCTGAAGCTGCTTGAAAATACCGCCCGCCACCCGCGGCTGCTATAGCTTCCAGAAAAGCTAACTCTTTGTTGAATCCAATTGTATAGGTAGTTATGTTTTGGTCATTGGCGAGTGAAGAGACATGATCGGTATTCTGAAGCCACTCGGCCAATTCGGTCGCGCATTCTTCAACTCCGGAGCCGTCGCAGCGGGTATCTCCCGTCAGCGATCGTATTTTATCGGCCGCTGTATTTGACGTTGGTTCTCCATCTGACAGGAAGACGATATGGTTACTTTGACAACTTGTCTCAATGGGTGATTTATAAACGGCAGCTCCGATAATCTCTTCGGTTTTGCAATCGGAATCACTGAGAAAATCATCAGTACAGCCGGGCTCACGCGTAGCCGCATTTCCAACGTATGATTCAGGGTGAGATACCCGGTGAAAACGTGAACGTCGATCAGGATTAAACGAGAACCCGGGTACGTATTCGTTGCCGCGAGTTCTACCATAATCGACATCGTTTCCGAGGTAGTAGTTAGCCGCTTCCAGATAAGCACTTGTAATGGGTGTGCCACCAGTGGCTTCCAGGTTCGCGATGACTTCTCTCAACTCATCTTTGGCAGTCTGGCGTGTTTCACCGATTTTTTCACGGTAGGTGATTTCAAGTTTGGCCGAAGCTGATGGTTCGCTGTTATGTGTTCTGAACAGACGTGAGCCGTTACCGGGCTTGGCTTGCAACATGACCAATATCGCGTTGTTCTCGAGATCCCAACTTGCCTTGTTAACAATATCGTCAACCAAGCCGCCGAAATTTTCACTGCGTATCTTTGCGCCTGGGGGAGTGTCGAATGAAGCTGGAAACTCCCAATCCACAGCGCCAGGCAGCAGCGTTCGATTGGATAGATTGCTACGATTACTACCTATTTCAGCAGGATTTGCCGAGTCTTGAACTCTGATCGCAACTGCAGCGTCACCGCTTAGCGCATCTGCGACAGTCAATTGCAAATTTGCCCCTATGACTTCAGACCCTTGTGGAATAGGAATGTCAGCAAAGTAAAGACCCGTAATGGTTTCTCGAGTATCGTTGCTGCTTACACGTGGTGTATGAAGACTAGTGGAGTGACGATACATTCTATTGTTAAACGTGGTTGAATTCGGTTGGAGTAACTGCAGGGCGTCATCGATATTCTGGGAAACCTGAACAGTCGTTGTTTTCTCGATACAACCGCCATCAGCCGGGACCGAATCGCCATCATAAGTGATTGCCAGTTTAGCGCTGGCGTTGGGGCCGGCATCGTATGAGAAAGCGGTTCGTGTCCCTTCGCCAGTGACGAACATAGCCAGATCGTTGCCGCCGCACCAGTCATCCCGGTCAACGATTTCTTGAACGAGGTCAGAGACGTCAGGGCTATCGTAGATTCGAGCCAAAGTCCAATTCCCGACGTTGTTCCAGTTGATGTGAACATTAGCTCTGTTGTCGAATCGGTCACCGAGATGATTACTATCGTCGGTGAACGGCTCTGCGTTATCGACATCTTCGGCGTATATTTTCAAATTGGCAGCGCCGCTATTGGTCGCTCCAGCTGTGAAAATGATTCTCGCTGACGTTATGTTTGCGCCTTGGGGTACCAGCACACGATCGAATTTGTGGCCGATAATTTGCTCTTCACCGGAAGCAGCTGTTTCCCCCATTTCGAGATAAATCGAACCAATATTATTGGTGTTGGGATTATCCCTGTCTTGCGCGCTGTCATTAGCGTCTGCAGTGACTTGGGCATTTACTGTTGTCTCACCGCATGAGTCACCCGGCCCACAAACCAGTTCGGAAACCGGTGTAACGGGGTATATTACAGAGCCACCGCCTCTAAGGCCGTTCATTCGCATCAAGCCAATATTGACATTGGTTGCTTCGTCAAGAATTGTTCCCATCGCCTCTCTGAGACGATCCATTCGAGTGCCTACCTGGCCGGTATCACCGAGTGTCATCGAGCCCGAGGTGTCCAATACAAAGAGTACATTCGGGTGAGTGGCATCGCTTCTTTCGATTTGTCCGAAAAATACTTCCGTATCATCTGCGTGAGCGGGAACCGACAAGCTGACAGCCAGAGTCGTGCTGGTGACAAACGTTAGTAGTCGACCAGCAAAAACCTTGATGGTATTTCTGAACGCCAATTTAAGTGTAGATAGCATATTGTTGCTCCACAGGTGAAAACGAGTATTTGGATTCTTTACTGACAAAGACATAACCGATTAAAGGCCGGGTATCGTGTGACTGGCCCCTTGGTGGATTTCGGAGCTGGCTCTGACAGACGCCGACTCTGAATTTCCGCGAGATACAAAACGGCCAGAATCAAACGTTCCAGGGTTGCCGTCGCCGAACGAAGTTCCTTCCTGGAATCCTCTGCCAACAAATGTCAGTTCGGCCCAGCTTGTGATAGCGGTGGTGTTTTTGTAGACTTCTGTGTCGACTTGAAGTGGCTGGCCACCGTTAATCGCGTCTGCCAGATTGTTGATCTCGTTCAGGCTCAGTTCTGTCGATGATTCTGCTATCTGAAAATTCTTGTTCGTTATAATAGAGTTGTCTGCCATTCTGCGTTCAATGGTCGAACCCCGCATTGTCGACACACCTAGAATGGACATCATGAAAATCATGATGATTGATACCAGTAATGCGCCTCCATGCTCTGCTCTAGAACACTTCTTTATGTAATTCATGGCAATAGTTATCTTCTGTTTCTTATTTTTATTGTGGTGTTGAACGCAAGCCGAAATCGTCTGTCTCCTGCGTGTACGCTACTGGCGCTCGGATACTTGGTGCCTGAATACACCGGCTGCCCAGCTAATTCATAGGTGCTGCTGTCATTGTCTTGCGAAACGCGATCAAATGAATTCATCAAGATGCCGACCCGCAGAGATTCAATATTGCTAGGATTGAATCCGGCTTCATCGGGGGACAGGTAGCTCAGCGTATCGTTGTTACTTCGAATGCCGAACGACACTCGTAAATCCTCAACGCCCTCAATCAGTTCTGTTGGTGGGTTGCTCGCTTCAAATGGCCATGTTTGCCGGTATAGCGCAGTTATGACATCGCCGCTTGCATTAGTCTGTCCTGTGTCTCCGATGTAGTAGACATTGGTATTAAGTCTCATGACGCGAGTCTGTGACAATGTTTCATTCAGACCGTATGCGACTGTCAAGCTAGGAGAAGCGTTACTTTCATCACCACCAGTTGCGGTATGAGCAAGTGTCGAGCCTGAGCTGCCAGCGGTCACAGTGAACAAGTCACCAAAATCGCAGTTGGAGATAATAGCTAAATCACCTACTCTCAATCCCAATTCGCTCATCGGGCGAGATAGCTTGATGGGTAGGACACTGCTCGGGATCACAGTGCCGCCAATAATCATGGCTTCATCAAGGGATGCTACCCGTTGATCGCCAAATTGTAGTGTCAAGGCATGTGTGCCAGGTACCTGTGGAAATGTGGCAGATGGCGTGAAACCGATGGGGGAAGCGGGTGTCCAGCTGCCGTCTGAGTTAATAATAGAAGCGTGTGCCGATGTGGCTCGCAGGCCGCCCGCTGTGACGGGAGCATTGTTTGAACGAACCGTTAGTTGCTCACTATTGACATCGATACATCCTTGAAAGCCTGACACTCTTGCATCACGGGCTATCGAGTCAAGTGCGAAGCGGGCATTCTCCTGGATGTTAGCCATCGCAGTATTTACTTCGCTCGTACGTTTGTTACCAAGAAAGACGGCGATCATGCTGGAGGTCAGGACCAGGCCGAGTGTCATGGCGATCATCAACTCGACGAGTGAGAACCCTCTGATCGAACTACGATCCACTGTATTGTTTCGAAGAAGTATCATCAATTTTATAAAGCGGTTTGCTGTGCAACGAAGTTAACAGTCAGGTTTTCAATTGAATCTACGTTGTTAATGACTTCCGTCCATGTTAAAGAAACCTGTAAAACACCATTACTGTTAGGTACTGGTGTGATAGTTCCTGTCACGGTTCCGGGAAGTGCCGGTATGAAATCCGCTACTTCAGCACCGGTGTACTGGTCGAGGACATGAATATGACTGCTCCATTCGTACAGATCCTGTTGTGCGATTTGTTCAGGCGAGCATATACTTGTTGAGGTGTCGCAACCTGGGCTGGTGACTGTACTGCTGATTTCGGCGTCATCATAGTGTCCGTCTCGCACGCCAGGCAGGTTGGCGCGCATGCGGTCAATGATATCTGCAGCAATAAAGTACGCCTGTGATTGATAGTAGGCACTTTGACTGTTCCGCATTCCTTCTACCTGCATCTTTGCAGCGGCAAGAAAACCGATAGACAGCAGAATTACCGAAATCAAAATTTCGATTAAACCAACGCCGGATTGCTTTTGTTTGTTTGCGATAATCATGAGCGGCTTGCCTAGTTGCAATCGATAGCAGTGCCAAAGACATCTAGCGGTATATGGTCAGCACCTGTCGTTGCACGGGCGCGACGTGCATCACCTGTTGCAACAACATTCAATGCGCGGGCACGATTAGCTCCATCGTTTTCGTCGCACAGTTCAAATGTACCGTTCTCCCAATTGGTCAAACCATTTCCGGCGTAACGGATAAAATAACGGTTACTTGCACCACCGACTGAGCCGTCGGAAGAGCCCACGGCGACGATGTAGTTGTCGCCACTTATTGGGGGTGAAACGCGCAAAATTTGATCATCAGTTGTGTCAACCTGCGCTTGAGTGAAGTCGGTAGTGCCACCGACTTCTGCGAACACGATCCAACCGTTTTTCCAGTCGTCGGGGTTCGTGCTACAAGTTGTGTCTGTCGAGCGTGCGCAAACAACAACATCGGCAGTTCCCTTGATAGCTTCGGAGCGTGCCAGATAGAGCGATTGCAACAAATCATTGTGTTGAGTCGACAGGCGAGCGTTTTTCATCACCTCGACAAAGCTGGGCACGCCTACGCCCAGCAGAATGCCGGTTACCGCCATAGCGACCAGCAGTTCCAAGAGCGTGAATCCACCTGAAGGTTTTCTGTCCATGCCGACGTTAGCGGCGTCGCTGCATGGAGATTAAGTAAGATTGCCTACCGGTGTGGGTAGAAAGAGAACCGTTACCCGTTTTCAGGCATCGGTATGGGTTGATTGTTACCGAATCGAAAGTCCCGATTCGGTGGTAACAGTCAAACGAGACAGTCGTATTTCACCTGATTTTGGTGCCGGAGTGCGCTTAGTCTCTCCAGCAATCAGCAGGTGTTCGATTGCCAAGATAGTCCAAGGTCATCGGCGAACATTCTGCGTCTTGGGCTTGTTGATTTGTTCCTACCGCGGTCAGCGTGTACGTCGTGGCATCGGATACGACGGAAATCGTATAGTAATCTTCCGGAGAAGTGAGTGAAGACAATGTGCAGCTCGCATAAGACCATCGGGTTGAACGGCAGCGTTCCAGCGTCTGTGCCTCTTGCAACAGGGCTAAATGACCGTCTGCACGTCGTGCGTCGCGAACGTAGGTGCCGTAGCTGGGCAAAGCTAACGCGGCCAGAATCCCGACAACCGTGACGGCGATCATGATTTCGATAAACGTATATCCGCGCTCTCGATAGCTTACCTGGGTAGCTTGGAATTCAACGCCTTTCATCCTTGTGTTCTTGTCCTGATGCATGGTTTCTCCAGTATTGCATGGGTATCGGCACATACACCGGCAAGTGTGAATTATGGAATGTGAGGTAATCGATAGTTTGTCGATTCAATTACACAAGAAATTACCTCACAGGTAAATGTTATCGGCTTATGCCTGGTCGTTATTAAGACTGGAAACGGCATCTGTCATTCCAAGGATGCCTCGATTCGGTGATTGAGGTTTACAAGTCGACGTTTGTCACCGATATTCCTGTATGTCTTGTCGCCCCTGTGGCGGACAAACGATGCTGGCTGGAGGGCTGCTGTTTTGGGATTACAACTTGGTCTTGACACCGGTG
>CAYULV010000065.1:0-1259 GCA_964445655.1 uncultured Granulosicoccaceae bacterium
TCGATATGTTCGGCGGTAAGCGGGCCAAAGAAAGCCGTGCCTACCTTGCGCGGCAGAAATTCCATGCGCCTGATTTTCACTTCGACAACGCGTTCATTGATGACGGCTATGCGAGTACCTGTGGTCTCGCGTAACAGATCGGCATCACGAAACAGCGGGGAGACATCCAGCGTGTCGACAAGACCAATCGCTTCAACATCAATGATGACACTATCGCCCAGATAAACTGATTCCTGATCTGTCTCCAGTGTGACCCCTGGCTGGACATCGGCGGCCAGAGCAGGGGCTGGTAACAGTGCCGTAATCAGAGCCGTAATCAGAGCCGTGATCAGAGCCGTGATCAGAGCCGTGATCAGAGCCGTGATCAGAGTCAGGCATAAACACAAGGCGTAACGACATGAGCGCCTGACTGGGTTATGCAAGCCGCACATCACCATGCGCTACCACCTTCGGGCGCGCTTTGCCCAACAGCACGTCGACGTCTTTCTTCGAGCTTGATGCGTTTGGCAAGATAACGTTGTGGATCGTGTTGAATTCGATTGAGCCATTGTTCTGTGGCTTGTTCGCTTTCAAGTTCGGCTCTTAGTCCAGCGGCTTGTGATGCATCGCTGACTTGATCCGATTCCGAGCCGCCAGAGGGCTGACTCTGGTTATCACGATTGGCCTCTTGTCCGTTGACCGCACCCGATCCATCTTGTCCTTCACGTGTTGAATCGCGTTCACTGGCGGTACTGCCATCGCCTGCTTCTGCCTTGTCTGCGGCGTTACCGGATTCATCGCCCGTGTTACTCGAACCACCGGGTGCCGATTCGCCAGTGGAATCGCTGTCTTGTCCACCTTCACCGGCACCGGCTTCGCGCTCGTCGTCATTCTCGATGCTTTCGATCTCATCACCCGATGACTGGCGTCCGCCTTGCTCGGAATTTTCATCGTCGTTCTTTTTCAGCAGGGCACGCATGATGTCACTGTTCACTTCGGCATCGACAAGGCCCGGATCAATGGACAAGGCTCTTTGATAGGCGTCCAGCGCCAAGGCGTAATACCCGAGTTTGACGTAGCTATTGCCCAGATTGAATGCTGACGGTGCATCGTTGGCGCGGACAAAGGCTTCTGCTGCACGCCACCATTGTGATGATCGGTACAGAGCAACACCTTTCCAGGCGGGATCGGTAAAGATCTCGGCCGCTTGCGCATAGTCACCTTGCTGATAAAGTCTGTGTGCAAGGAGGTCATCATCGACCGCATACGTTGATGTTGGC
>CAYULV010000065.1:1359-5761 GCA_964445655.1 uncultured Granulosicoccaceae bacterium
CGAGACGGTACTGGCATCCGTATCGCGTGCCAGCTTCAGTGGCTTGTAGTCGAGTACGCCGAATTTATTGCCATGAATCAGCGTACCACCACCGGCGCTGGCCAGTGCTTTGGCGGCGGCAAGATCGACGACCGTGTTATCGGGATTATCCGAGTTTATGTTTATCCCAGCCCGATCACCAACAGCCTGATCACCAAATAGAATGACATCGGTTCGATGGCCGTTGGATGCCAGATGTCGTGCAGCCGCCTCGCTTGTGCTATTGCTACCGCCAGAATCACCAACAACAAACACACGGGCGCGGATGTATCCGCTTTCCTCGATCACCGAACTTGCCAGTGACAATGCGCGGGAGAGGTTTGATCCGTCATTGGGTACAACGCCGTATTCGAGCAAGGCGGCGTGCTCATCGAAATGGCTACGATCAAATGCAGGTGGTGCCACCAGAAATGCATCCCCGGCAAACAGAATCATGGCAATCGGGCGTGCCCCTGCTGCGCGCGACAGAGTCAGTAGTGCTTCACGGGCTGCGCTCAAGCGTGACGGTACCGTATCGTTCAAGGTCATGGAGCGCGAGACATCGGCAACAACGATCCAACCGATACTGTGTCGCCAGGTTTCGTCACTGCTTTGTCTTAGCGCGGGTCGCGCAAGGGCGATACAGACAATGGCTGCCATCAACAGAATCAGATCCCAACGTCGCCACTGACGCTGCTTTCCGCCAAGATAAGCAAGAACATTATCTGACATGACACGATGCCAGTGATCTTTGAGACCGGGGAACCGCCACAGGGCCGCAAGCAACAGCAACAAGGCCGCGACGAAAACCCAGGCGGGCTGCAACCAGGTGAGTGAGGTGATTGTGTTAATTGACAGGCTCATCAATCCAGTCGCCTGCGCATGGCCAGTATCGATAACAAGCCCAACATGAATAGCAGCGGCCAGTGCCGCAGATCTTGCTGTAAGACGACCGGTGGTGCATCGGACTCGCTACGTTCAAGTTTGTCAATTTCCTGATAGACCGCGTTCAGTTCCGCGCTACTGCGTGCACGGAAGTATTTACCACCACTGTCGTTGGCGATCGCTTCGAGTGTCGCTTCGTCAAGGTCTGCCGAGTTTGCCGTGGCATAGCCTGATGGCGACGCCTCATTATCATCGCTACCCATCGCGACACTGTGAATACGAATGCCGAGATCGCGGGCGAAACTCGCTGCGCTTTCCGGTTCGGCAGAACCGGAGTTATTCGTGCCATCGGAGAGCAGCACGATCGCTTTCGAGTTTGAAGTGTCATCACGCAATGTCTTTATTGCCAGACCCAGTGCATCGCCAATAGCGGTCGAACGCCCGGCCATACCGATTCCGGCACTATCCAGAATGGTCCTGATTGCATCAAGATCAAAACTCAATGGTGATGCGACGAATGCTTCACGGCCAAACAATACCAGGCTGATTCGATCCCCCTGACGAGCTTCGATGAATTGACCTGCGGCCGATTTGACCACGCTTAGTCGATCACTGGTTTCACCATCGAGGGTAAAGTCGCGACGCTCCATACTGCCTGACAGATCTACAACCATCGCCAGTGCACGCCCGCTCACCGGTTGTACGACGGTGTCCCCGGGACGCCAGGGTTGTGCCAGGGCGATCAGTAATGCTATCCAGGCAAGCCACATCGCCATCTGTTCAAGACTCATGGCGTATCGACTTGATACCTGCAGATCATCGAGTGCACGGCTGAGCATCGGTGGAATACGCAAAGCGTTTGTTGCCAGGCTTTGCGTGGGTTGTCGAAACAACAAAGGCAAGGGCAGTAACAAGAAAATCCAGGGCCAGGAGAATTCCATCTTCAACGTCAGCTTGATTGCGGCTTCAAACGACGAATCTCATGCTTCAATTCATCGCATAGCTGGGTGAAGTCAGGTGTGCTGAGTTGCAGGGTTTGATAAATCGTATTGCCGAACACTTGACCCCGGCCATGGCTGAACCATTCGCTGGCGAACTCGTCATCGAGTGCCGTCAGCCACTGCTTGCCATCGAGATTATTGATGGTTTCGCCGCGTCGATGTCGCATCAGTTGTCGCAGTAAACGGGCGAGGTCAACCAGGTGCAATGATGTGTTGCCGGTTTTGCTTTGCGCGTTCGTGGCAATCGCATCGACTCGTGTCAGGGCTTCTTTGCGAAACGCGTAGCGCCCTCGATGACGTTGCCACCAGAACAGGTATACCAAGGCTATTGCCAGCAAAAACGTCATGAGGATTATCCATAACGATGTGCCTTCTGGTGCCAGTGGTTCTTGTATGTCCCGGAGTTGATTCAGCAACTCGCTGGTGTCGAGCTCGTCGAGGTTTGCGGTCGCCGAATCACTCACGACAGAAGACCTTGATGATGCAATATCGCCTTGACCTGCGACAAGCTTATGCGACCATCAAGCAGCGTGACCTTTGCGGTGCGAAAGTGCTCAACAAGAGTGGCGCGTTGCGTGGCAAGGTATTCCAGTAATTTGTCTCTATCCGATCCGCGCAGTTGTGTCACACGTGGCGATGGTTTTCCACGGCTATCGGACTGGTAGCGATAGCGGCCGGAGGGCAGGCCGTCGTAACACAAGGGATCTTCCATATGGATCGCGACCACGGGTCTTGCTTGCGACAACATAGTGAGTGTCGCAAAAAAGTTATCACGATCTGAATCAACAAAATTGCTTGCCACTACGACTGTGCCGACTTGGCGTCCGAGTGCCATTAGTTCTTGCAGTGCCGTGTTCAGCATGTTGCTCGATGACTGCGTCGCGAAATGTGGCGGAGACTTTGTCGCGGACTTCGTCCCGGACTTCGTCGCGGACTTCGTCGAGGACTTCGTCGAGGACAGACCACTCGTCCGAGCTACAACAAAACATGATGCCAATAAGCCGCAAGCGGCGATGGCGCTTTTATGTCCGCTTGCCGGGCGGGTTGATTGAATGCCCTCGTCGGTCACAACCATTAGCGATACGCGGCTACTGGCATCGATTGCATGCCAGATGAGTCCTGCCAGCAAGCGTCCTGTCGTGACGCTTAGCAGCGTCTTCGAACCGGTAAACATGGGACCTCTGAAGTCGGCCAGGAATGTCATGACGTGTTCTTTCTCTTCCCGGTACAGTCGTGTGTGCAAGTTACCGCGGCGCGCACTGACTTTCCAGTCGATATGTCGAACTTCATCACCGGCAACATAGTCGCGCAAGTCATCGAAGTCCGTTCCCTGTCCACGTCGAGTGCCGCGAAACGGGCCCACCCATAAACCGGTCGCACGAGGTGACGCTCTGGACGGGTCTGGGTGCTGATGACGTTCACTCACCAGCACCGATAAAGGCAATGTCGTCGAGAGGTCCTCGGTCGCGATTACACGGGTCACGATTACACGCGCGGTGTCGACTCAAGAATTTCGGCGATTACATCTCGCGCATGGCTGCCCGCCGCACGTGCCTGATAATCCAGTGCGATACGTCCCGCCAGTACATCTGAAGCAAGTGATGACACATCATCCGGTACAACGTAATCGCGTCCGTCGAGCCAGGCTTTGGCCTGAGCGCCACTGGCAAGAAAGATTGATGCCCGTGGGCTGGCTGCTTGCATGATGCTGTTCGCTACGGCCCCGCCTGCACCGAGACCCCGAGTCGCCGTGACAAGTCGAACGATATAGTCGCGCACGGCATCGGATAGATGTACCGTTTGCACCGCCGCTTGCGCTGATGCGACAAGTTCGGCATTGGCAGTGGGCAATGTCTTGCTTGTTGTGCCATCACGTTTTTCTTTGAGGACGTGATCGAGTATCTGTCGTTCATGGGTCGCGTCTGGCAACACCAGATTGATAAAGAACATGAAGCGATCCAGTTGCGCCTCCGGCAAGGGATAGGTGCCTTCATATTCAATGGGGTTCTGTGTTGCTGCAACCAGAAATGGTTCTGGCAATGCGCGAGTCAAGCCGCCGGTTGTGACTTGATTTTCACCCATGGCTTCAAGCAATGCACTTTGCACTTTGGGTGGTGCGCGGTTGACTTCATCAACCAGCACTACATTGTTGAATAGCGGGCCACTTAAGAAACGGAAGTCGCCACTTTGTTGCTGGTAGATGTCGGTGCCGGTTATGTCGGCGGGTAACAAGTCAGGTGTTGATTGAATGCGAACAAAAGTGAGATCAAGCATGTCGGCAAAGCAATTGATGGTTCGCGTCTTGGCAACACCTGGTGGACCTTCAAGCAGCACATGTCCACCAGAGAGTAATGCAATCAGTAGTCGCTCTATCAGGGATTCATGACCGATTAGTTGTGTCGCAAGCCCATCAGCGAGTTTCTGAAAAACGGCTTGTTCATTACTGACAGATTCGTTACTCGCAGGAGCATCACTACCTGGGGCACGATTAACAGTAG
>CAYULV010000065.1:5861-10214 GCA_964445655.1 uncultured Granulosicoccaceae bacterium
AACAGTTGATACTCCAACTCGGTCAGGTCATCTTTGCTGACCGTGCGTCTGAGCTCATAGGGATAGGGCAAGTAGCAATACCATTCAGCCGCCTCTGCAATACAATCGAATGGACGCATTGACAGAAACTGATCACTGAAGGCCGGACTGTCGATCGTGACATTGACGTTGTATTGCTCATCGCCAAGTGGCGCGAACTCGACACGGCCTATAGCGAGTTCTTCCGCGTTCTGGTCAAGCAGATAGATGGATGCGCTTGATGGGAAGGTGCCATTGTTATCTGCATCGTCGTCGATATCGCCATGATCACCGCTACCATCATCATCACCGACTTCGTCACCAACATCGCGACCGACTTCAGCAAAAAAATTGACCGGCTCCACCGGTACCAATTCGCCGCCTGCTTCAAGCCAGCCGTCCGAGCCCAGGGGATACCAGTGCACGGCGCTATAGCCCCAGTTGATGGCTCGTCGCGCGGCGTTCCAGCTTTGCCAGCAGTCCGAGGTGCAATAGAAAACCATGGCGCGTGACTTGTCGCCGTTTGTCAATGCTTCGAGATTGCGTTGGAAGTAGTCGATGGCATCGGCTTCGAGATGGCCACGCCCGACTTCGGGCAACCAGGTTGCGCCGACCATGGAGCTTCTGGATTCACTGATGACCCAGTGACCATCGATCGGGTCAGGGCCGAGGCCTTTCGGTGGGTAGACGTCAATGAGAATCCAAGCGTCATTTTTGAGCGCTTCGATCATCATTTCGTTGTCGACCGTAATGCCGCCCGGAATCGATTGCGGGACGGGTGCACGGTAGCGCTCCATGCGAAAGCCAGTGGAGGCATCGACGTCGTAGGTTTCGGCTGACGCAAGGCCACCGAATAGCACCGAAGCCAGGCTGGCAATGAGAAACAGACAACGCAGACACATAGGCGAATGCTGCAGAAAGTTATCGGTGGACGAAGTATGCGCCTGAGGACCGTCGAGTGCCGTGGTACTAAAGTTCAACAAATTGCCTCTTAACGCCGGTATATCGAGTACCTTACACTGCCAGACAGGCAAATTAACCAAAGAACACTCTCATGGCTCTTGTCCTACGCTCTGTTTTCGCACTCATACTGAGCTTAACGCTCACTGCTGTGTCCTACGCCGCTGATCCTGTGATTAAAGTTGGCGTGCTCAAGTTTGGCACCGTCAACTGGGAGCTCAAGGCAATGAAGCATCATGGCCTTGACAAGGCCAATGGCTTCGAACTTGAGATTGTGCCGTTCGCTGGCGGTGACGCCACCCGCATTGCCCTGTTGGGTGGTGAGGTGGATGTCATTGTTTCCGATTGGCTCTGGGTATCGCGTCAGCGTAGCGATGGCAAGGACATGACTTTCGTACCGTACAGCTCATCGGTTGGCGCCATCATGGTCAATGGTGACAGTGATATTCGAGAATTCTCTGATCTTAAAGGCAAGAAGCTCGGGGTCGCCGGTGGCCCGCTCGACAAGAGCTGGCTGTTGCTGCAAGGCATGGCAGAGCAGGAGTTTGGAGGTGATCTCGCCAACGATAACGAGATTGTATTTGGTGCGCCACCACTACTGGCTGAGAAAGCGTCCGATGGCGAACTCGATGCCGTATTGAATTACTGGCACTTCGCGGCACGTCTGGAAGCGAAGGGATTTCGTCGGCTTGTCAGTGCCGAAGATGCCGCCAACGCGCTCGGCTCCAACGGGCCTGTTTCGGCAATCGGTTATGTTTTCGGTGAACAATGGGCGACATCAAATCCGGCTGCAGGCTTCGTCAAGGCGTCGCGTGAAACCAAGAAGCTGATGCGTGATTCTGATGATGAGTGGCTGCGTTTGTCCGAAAGCGGTGCGATCAAGGACGGACCTGAAGCCCTTAAGGTATTGCGTGATCGGTTTCGTGAGGGAATACCTGCGCGTGATCTTGACGACGAAGTCACAGATGCTGGCGCGATCTTCAGCGTACTTGCCGAGCTTGGCGGCAAGAAACTGGTCGGTGATGCAGATACCATGGCCGACGGAACCTACTGGATGGGCGCGAAGTAAATATCAAACGCTTATTGATAACCCTGTTATCAATTTTTTTGTTAGTCATCATATGGTCGTTCTCAGCCACCGCGCTTGATGACAATGCCTTTCCTACGCCGCATGCGGTGTGGGAAGCCATGGGTGTCGAGTGGCGTTCCGGTGAGCTCTTCTTTCATTTGGGGATGACCTTGTTGCGCGTTGTGGCGGCATTCTTTGTTGCCATGGTCATTGGTAGTGCTATCGGTATCTTTCTGGGTCTTCGGCCTACGGCTGATCAGTTTCTTGATCCGTGGCTGATTCTCTTGTTGAACATACCGGCGCTGGTTGTCATCGTGCTCGCCTATATCTGGTTCGGCTTGAACGAAGCGGCTGCAGTGGGTGCCGTGGCAGTCAACAAGATTCCGAATGTTGTGGTTACCTTACGCGAGGGGGCGCGTTCGCTGAACCCCGAGTATGCCGAGATGGGGCAGGTGTATCGTTTCGGCTGGTTCAAGCGTTTGTGGCATATCGTGTTGCCTCAATTACAACCCTTCTTCGCGGCGGCAACACGATCAGGCATTGCCTTGATCTGGAAAATTGTCTTGATTGTCGAATTGCTTGGTCGCTCGAATGGGGTGGGCTTTCAGATTCATCTTTATTTTCAACTCTTCGATGTGGCAACCATTCTTGCCTACACCCTGGCGTTTGTTTTTGTCATGTTGCTGGTTGAATTCCTGATCTTGCAGCCGCTTGAGAAGCGTGGCAATCGTTGGCGACCGGGAGCGGTGTGAGTCGATGCTCGAAGTCGATATCAAGGAGCGGGTATTCAATACGCAAGACGGGCAGTCCTTGCATGCGATTGGCGAACTGAACTTCTCTTTAAAGCCTGATTCGTTTACCGTCATTGTCGGTCCTTCCGGTTGCGGCAAGACCACGACACTGCGCATGATTCTCGGCCTCGATACGGGCTATAAAGGCCGTATTAAAACCGCGTTCGACAAGGGGGTGGCCGCTGTGTTCCAGGAGCCACGACTATTGCCATGGCGAACCGTTGAACAGAATGTGCGTCTGGCGCTTGCCCGTGAGTTGCCTGAACAACAAGTCGCAGAATCACTCGATGAATTGTTTGCAACCCTCGGCCTGATCGATGTCAGGCATTTCTATCCCTCGCAGTTATCGTTGGGGCTGGCGCGCCGTGCTGCCATTGCACGAGCGTTTGCAGTCGAACCTGCCTTGCTGGTACTTGATGAGCCCTTCGTTTCGCTTGATGAGCCGACTGCGGATCGTTTACGTGTGTTGTTACTTGAGGTATGGCAGGCGCGCCCAACGACCGTGTTGATGGTGACACATAATGTGCGTGAGGCTGCGACATTGGCGGATGACATTCTGATCTTCAGTCAACGCCCAACACGGTTGCTCGATACGATAGCGATTGAAACGCCGCGAGATCAGCGTGATGCATCGTTCATACAATCCATCGTGGATGAACTCAAGAAAGCGGTTGATTGATTCGTGCGGGTAGCGTCGCGCTAAGACAGTGTAGAACTTGCCCAGACAGTACAACACTAACGCGCCGCGGTTCTGCCTGCGCGGAATCGGCGAGCTGGGTTATAGGACCAACTGGCGGCGACAAAAAACAGGGCTGTGCAAATGACCACGACCACGAAGGCGAGACCATTCCATTGTCCATAAAACGCAAAGCGGATCAGTTCAACGGCGTGGCTGAACGGATTCCACCGACAGATTGTGGCCAGTATTTCGCTGGATTCCTGCATTTTCCACAAGGGGTACAGCGCGGTTGATAAAAAGAACATCGGGAAGATCACGAAGTTCATGACACCGGCAAAGTTTTCCAGTTGCTTGACCAGTGAGGCAATCAACAAGCCGAGAGCGCCCAGCATGACACCGCTAAGTATCAGTGCCGGTAGCGCCAGCAGCACATGCAGATAAGGAAAATCGATGCCGGCAAGCCGGGCGAGGATCAGGAAGGTAGCAATTTGCGTTAGTGATACGGCAACCCCTGCCAACAGCTTGCACAGCAACAGGTACCAGCGCGGCATTGGTGCTGTAAGCAAGACGCGCATGGAGCCCATTTCCTGATCGTAGACCATGGACAGGGATGACTGCATACCGTTGAACAGTTGAATCATGCCGATAAGCCCGGGCACGATATAGACCTCGTAAGTGATATAGGTTTGGTAGGGCGGAATGATCGACAGCCCAAGCGCGGCACGAAAGCCTGCGGCAAATACGATCAGCCATAACATGGGCCGTACCAGGGCAGCGACAAAGCGTTCGCGCTGATGCACAAAGCGCAACAACTCACGTAATACGATGCCTTTGAA
>CAYULV010000065.1:10314-16946 GCA_964445655.1 uncultured Granulosicoccaceae bacterium
ACCTCGTGCATCACACCAGCAAGATCATCGCTATCAGATGCGGCAATCAGATCGGCGGCCAGGCCGTCGCGATGAATCCTGCCTTCATGCAATATCAACACACGATCAGTGGCTTCGATTTCATCAACCAGATGCGTTGCCCACAGCAAGGCGCAATTGTGACGCTCCGGCAGATCGTGAAGATAAGCAATGAGCTCGCTGCGTGTTGGTATGTCGAGCCCGACGGTGGGTTCATCGAGTAACAGAATACGTGGGTCGTGCAAGGTGGCGCGGGCAATCTCGACGCGTCGACGGTGACCGCCGTTAAGGCTTCGGATCTTGTCCTTGCGTCGCGCAGCGAGATCCATTCTGTCGAGCGCGCGATCAATTCGCGGCCTGGCCTCGCGACGTTCGAGCCCATGGAGATCACAAAAGTACAAAAGATTCTGCTCGACCGACAGGTCGAGATCGAGCGTCTGCGCCTGAAACACGATACCGAGCGGGGCGAGTGCGTCGCTGCCGTCACTGAGCCGTCGTCCATCGATCTCGATATGGCCCTTATCAGGGGCAAACAGGCCAGTAATCAGTGAAAACAGGGTGGTCTTGCCAGCCCCGTTGGGGCCTAGCAGGATGACTGTCTCGCCCTCTGTTATGGTAAGCGAGACATCATCCAGTGCCTGACGCTTGCCATAGCGAAATGTGATGTGGTTGATGTCGAGCGCGTTCACGGTTCCAAAAGTACCATGTTGACCGCACCGGGGTTTGCTATACGCTAGT
Source organism: uncultured Granulosicoccaceae bacterium (assembly GCA_964445655.1). Classification (GTDB taxonomy): domain Bacteria; phylum Pseudomonadota; class Gammaproteobacteria; order Granulosicoccales; family Granulosicoccaceae; genus Granulosicoccus. The sequence goes on from CAYULV010000065.1 coordinate 11,071, forward strand.
AGAAATGAATCTTGTTGGATTGGATAAAACGATGAAACTACGCTGGGTTCTGGCGACGTCCATAGCTGCAATGACATTGCAGTTCACAATGATGGCAAAGGTCATGAGTCATGGTGACGTGACGCCGCAGGCAGTCAATACGGAAGGCTTGACACCCTTGGGGGATGAGTTTCTGTTGGAAAATCCTTATCGTCTTGCTGGTGGCGAGCAATACGAACTTGCACAAGAAATTGGCGCATCTGGCTATAACTCCAATTGCGCGCGTTGCCACGGACTTGAAGTTATTTCTGGTGGCATTGCACCTGACATCCGGTTACTCGAAGATGGTGAATTCGGCGATGAATGGTTTATGGAAAGAGTACGCAAAGGTTATTCGCAAAATGGTGCGTATAAAATGCCGCCGTTTGAAGCATTGTTGAGTCAGGAAGCGATGTGGGCCATTCGCTCCTATACCGAAACACGGCCTCGCCCCGAGTAAGCTTGGCTCGAATGGTTTTCATGCGCAAGCTCCTTTCAATATTCGCTTCTATCTGGCCAACGGCTTGCCTGTTGTTCGCAAGCTTGTCGGCAAGCTCATGGGTCATGGCGCGTCCGGTTGACGAAGTCGTTGACAGTGGCAAGATCACGATCTTTGTGTATAGCGACTATGCACCATACTCCTGGGAAGACGACAACGGCGCGCATGGTATTGATGTCGAGATCGGTCGACATATCGGTAAATATCTGGGCGTTGATGTCGAATTCCTGATTCGCGGTGCGGATGAAAACCTCGATGACGACTTGCGCGTCAATATCTGGAAAGGCGATCTGATTCATCGCCGTTTTGCTGATGTCATGTTGCATGCGCCGTTTGATCGCGAAGTGGATATTCGTAACGAGTTCGCCGTGCTGTCGTCGCCTTACTTTCAGGAGAAGATGGCTCTGGTTCATAATGTCAAAGTAATGCCGGAGGTGAAAACCTTTGGTAGTTTCGTGACCAATCCGATCGCCGTCGAACTCGATACGGCGGGTGATTTTTTCCTGTCCAATGCCTTCCGCGGCCAATTGCATCAAAGTATGCGGCGTGGACGAACCTTTGCCGATGCACAGGCTCTGTATAACAATGGTGAGGTTCCTGCATTATTAGCCTCACGCGCTCAAACCGAATGGGTAGCCCACGAGGCTGCTAAACTGGGAATTGAGTCACGTATCAGTCAACCGCCGATGCCGGGGATTGTGCGTAAGGGCTGGCCGGTGGGTATTGCGGTCAAGCACGACAGTCGCGATCTCGCCTATGCGGTAGGCGATGCATTGTCAGATCTGATCGATTCTGGTGAAATGGTCGAGATCTACGAACGGTACGGCGTCACCTGGTTTGCACCGGAACTAAAATAGGAGTTCTGACATGATCAACTATTTCAAAGCTGGGCTGTTATTGCTTTGTTTTGCTGCGATGCCACTGCAGGCGCGCGAAATTCCCGAGGACCCTTGGGGGTCTGTCATGTGGAAAATCATGGCGGAACGGTTCATGCCTGAGGGCGAAATCGTCTTCGATGAGCGGGTCAAGGTCATGGCGCCGTTGTCCGCCGAAGATCAGTTTTATGTACCGATCACCGTGGATGCCACTGAGCTTGAAAACGTTGACCGGGTGATCGCGGTGGCGGATCTGAATCCGATCCCGCTGGTCCTGACGATCACTCCGCACAAGGCTCTGTCGTTTATCGGTTTTCGCCTGAAGCTGCAACAGACATCACCTGTACACGTAGGTGTTCGCACCACCGATGGCGTCTGGCATGTCGGCGGTGCGGTTATCGATGCAGCAGGTGGTGGATGTACAGCACCGGCTGCGGCGCACGGCACCAGTAACTGGATGCAGACACTCGGTCAGACACGTGCGCATATCGGACGCGATCAGTCCGGCATCGCTCGCATGACGCTACGCATGCGCCATCCGATGGATACCGGTCTTGCCGCTGGCATCCCTGCGTTTTATCTCAATGAACTGACGGTCAGGACCGAGGACGGCGAGGCGATAGCTGATCTTGAATTGTTCGAACCCGTGAGCGAAAACCCAACCTTGACGTTAAAACCGGATGTAGGACAAGAGGCCAAAACCTTGTTGGTGTCAGGCCGAGATACGGAAGGCAATCAATATGAGTTTCCGTTGTCCTTGCCTGGTATAAGCGCGCAGTAACGCTGATGAAACCGATGCAGAGTGCAGCGCCTTTCTCGCACCGACGTCGGCAAGTTCTACAGTGGTTCGCAACCGGCTGTGGTTGTGCAATGTGTGGTTCGCTGAACGCACGAATACTCGACTTCGATCTACATGCGAGCGAAATAGCCAGTAAAACCTGGGCGGTCTTGGGACGCCCCGAATACTTCGATATGGACAATGGCGGCAACATCGTCAATGTCGCTTTTATCGAAGTGCCCGATGGTATCGTCGTGATCGATACCGGTCCGTCAAAACGTTTTGGTGACGCGCTCAGAGCCTTGATCGAACGGACGGTACCAGGCAAGGAAATTCTGCGCGTATACAACACCCATCATCATCCCGATCATTTTCTTGGCAATCAGGTTTTCGATGCTGCAACCATCGCAGCACCGCAAAAAGTGATCGACAACATCAATACCGAAGGCAATGATTTTGCCGACAATATGTACCGCATATTGGGTGACTGGATGCGTGGCACCCATTCAGTTGCTCCGGGACTTGCACTGGATGCCGATCGTGAAGAAGTGGGCGGACGCAACTTCTCATTGTTTTATCTTGATGGCCACACCAATAGTGATTTCGTTATTCGCGACGACGAAACCGGGGTGCTGTTTTCCGGTGATCTGGCTTTTCTCTACCGTGCGCCGACAACTCCTCACGCCAACATCCCGGCCTGGCTCGACACACTCGATACCCTCGGTAGTATTGATCGGGATCTGATCCTGCCCGGGCACGGACCAAGCGATGCCAAAGGTGAGTCCATCGTGCAGACCGGTGACTACATCACGTGGCTTGACGGTTCCTTACGCGAGGCCGTGGGTCTTGGTCTGACCATGAACGAGGCCATGCGCTTGCCGATTCCCCACAGATTCGAGGGTCTGGGGGTGGCTAGAACCGAATATGAACGCTCGGTCGTCCATCTCTATCAGGCGCTCGAGGATGAGATTTTTCCGGTGATCGAGGTCACCCGCGACTGACGCGAGCAGCGGTGTACTTTTTGGCACTATGGCTGAGTCGCAAACCGCTCTAGACTGCGCTTTGTCATGTCGACTTGCTCGACGGCTTTCTGTGTACGCATTGCCACACTCGAAGGAGTTCAGTTAATGAAGCGCAAACAAACCTTGCTGGCTTTTGCCGGCTCCCTGACGCTGAGCGCTGCCTGCCTCAGCACCAATGCCCTGGCACTGGATGTAACGATCGATGAACTGATGAATGATCAGGCCACCACGGATGACATTCTGACTTACGGGCTTGGCCCACGTGCGCAGCGCTTCAGCCCGCTGGATACCTTGAACAAGGAAAATGTCTCGAACCTGTTCCCGGTTTGGTCCTTCTCCTTCGGTGGTGAAAAACAACGCGGACAGGAATCGCAGCCGCTGATCAAGGATGGCGTCATGTACGTCACCGGTTCCTACAGCCGTATGTGGGCGATTGATATCGCAACCGGCGCCGAGTTATGGCAATACGATGCGCGACTCCCTGAGGGCATTCTGCCGTGCTGTGATGTGGTCAATCGGGGTGCTGCAATACTCGGTGACAAGGTTTACTTCGGCACGCTTGACGCAAAAATCGTCGCGCTTGACGCGAAAACAGGCAAGGTTGTCTGGCGCAAAACGATCGGCGACTATGAAGCGGGTTATTCGTATACCGCAGCGCCATTGATCGTTCCGACTGAAGCGCATGGTCCGTTGATTGTCACGGGTAACTCCGGTGGTGAATTTGGTGTTGTCGGCGCCGTTGAGGCGCGTGATCCTGAAACTGGCGAAACAGTCTGGTACCGACCAGTGATTGAAGGTCACATGGGAACGCTCAAGGGTAAGGAAACCACGATGACCGGCACCAAGAATGAAAGTTGGCCGGGCGATATGTGGGAAAACGGTGGTGGCGCGACCTGGCTTGGCGGCACCTATGATCCTGATACCAAGCTTGCCTACTTTGGTACGGGTAACCCTGCGCCATGGAATTCCTATTTGCGTCCTGGTGATAACAAGCACACCTCATCACGCATTGCGATCGATCCGGAAACCGGTGAAATCGCTTGGGCTTTCCAGGCCACGCCACATGATGGCTGGGACTACGATGGCGTAAACGAATTCATTTCGTTTGATATGGAAAAAGATGGTGAAACCATCAAAGCGGGTGCAACTGCTGACCGTAATGGTTTTTTCTATGTACTTGATCGCACCAATGGTGATTTTGTTTCAGCAACGCCTTTCGTGCAGAACATCACCTGGGCCGAAGGCATTGACGAGAACGGCCGGCCAATCTGGGATCCGGCAAATCGACCGGGCGACCCGGCAGAATCAGCCGATGGCAAAAAAGGCACATCAGTGTTTGCGATTCCAAGCTTCCTCGGTGGCAAGAACTGGATGCCAATGGCTTACTCGCAGAACACCAGCCATTTCTACATCCCGTCCAATGAGTGGGGCATGGATATCTGGAATGAGCCTGTTACCTACAAAAAAGGCGCTGCCTACCTAGGTTCAGGATTCACGATCAAGCCTATCTTTGATGACTACATCGGTTCCTTGAAAGCAGTCGATCCAGTCACGGGCGATATCAAATGGGAATACAGAAACAAGGCACCGTTATGGGGTGGCGTTCTGACGACAGCAGGGGGCCTGGTCTTTACCGGTACGCCTGAGGGTTTCCTCAAGGCATTTGATGATGAAACCGGCGAAGAGCTCTGGAAATTCCAGACCGGTACCGGCATCGTGTCATCACCGATTACCTGGGAGCAGGATGGTGAGCAATACGTGGCTATCGTGACCGGTTGGGGTGGTGCGGTTCCTCTCTGGGGTGGTGAAGTGGCGAAAGTCGTCAGTTACCTGAACCAGGGTGGTTCTGTCTGGGTCTTCAAGATTCCAGAGGGCCTGGCATCGAAGTAGCGGTAGCGACGACGTTGCATCCCTTTATGTTGGATGCAATCCCATGTTTTGCCACGCGGGCCTATCTTCGGATGGCCCGCTTTGGTTTAGACTGATCCGATGAGTGACTTGTCGCAAGTTCTGATCATTGATGACCATCCGCTGTTTCGGGAAGCCTTGAGTACAGCGGTCAGCCTGGCTTATCCGGCAGCACGTTCACGTGAAGTCAGTTCGCTGGAGGACGCGATTGACGTGCTCGAAACCGATCGCGATTTCGACATTGCGCTATTGGATTTGAACTTGCCCGGCGTCAATGGCTTTGACGGCCTGTTGAAACTGCGTACCCATCATCCTCGTTTGCCTGTGTTGGTTGTCTCAGGGCTTGAGAATGAAAAGATCATCAATGATTCTGTGACCTATGGTGCAGCGGGCTTTTTGCCAAAGTCGCTCGGTCGTGAAGTGTTGGTGACTGCGATCGGCACCGTACTGCAAGGCGATATCTATCTACCGACCAATGTTGCCGTCGATGCCAGCGATGAAGCGGAAAAACACAAAGCGGAAATTATCGAACGCTTGTTGACACTAACGCCTCAACAGTTGCGTGTCTTGTTCATGTTGCGTGAAGGATTGCTGAACAAGCAGATTGCTTATGAACTGGAAGTTGGCTCGACCACGGTCAAGAAACACGTGTCTGAAATTTTACGCAAACTCAATGTTTACAGCCGTACTCAGGCGGTTATTGAAGTGTCGAAACTGGATCAGGACGAGATGTTCGATATGCAGTCGCGCTTTATCAAAAGCTGATTGTTCTCGAC
>CAYULV010000066.1:0-16666 GCA_964445655.1 uncultured Granulosicoccaceae bacterium
CTGTACCCATTCACCTGCATGCGCACCTATGCCGGTGGCACCAAGTATACGGTTCTCTGAATCCATAACGACTTTCAGGAATCCACCCTTTTTGCTATCTGTTATGAATCGATCGGTTGCAGCATCGACCTGAAAGGTTTGTACGCCCTGATGTAATTCGCGCGCCTGTGCTTCCGTGATTCCAACGTGACCGATCTCAGGATCGGTAAAAATAGCCCAAGGCAACGCAGTCAGATCAATAGTATTGTTACTTTTCGGATTCAGAAAATTACGCACCACTCGCTCTGCCTGATAGTTGGCGACATGACTGAATTTCGCTCTTGATGCGACATCACCTACTGCACAGATGTGTGGAACACTTGTCTGCATCTTCTCGTTTACGGTAACTCCGTGGCGGGTATATTCAATACCTGCCGCCTCCAGATTCAAGCCATCCAGATTCGGCACCCTGCCAATAGCCACAAACAACTCGTCCACCAACAATTGGCTTTTATTCTTCTCCCCTTGCTCGATATCTATGCAGATTTTCCCGTCACTATTTTTAGAACAAACACTTGCGTTGGCACCGGTAATCATTTCAATACCCATGTCATCAAACACCTTTATCAGGTACTGACTGACATCCGGATCAATGGCACCCAGGATGCGGTCATTTCGGTCAATTAATTTAACCTTGGTGCCGAAGCGTGCCAGAGCTTGACCCAACTCCGCGGAGATAACACCACCACCTAAAAAGGCAATACTCTCTGGTTGTTCTCGAAGTGCCCAGAAGTTCTCGTTGTTGAGCATCTTGACCGGACTATCGGGATCGGTCGGAAGCAGTCTGGGCCCGGAGCCAGTGGCGATAATAAAATTTTCGCCCTTAACCGTTTGATCACCAATCTTGACTGTGTGATCATCGACAAACGATGCGCCGCTACTATTAATATACGTATCAATACCAAGATCATTGAAACGCTTCGGTTGCTCGTGTGCATAAACCCCATCAATTATGCTCTTGACATGCTCCATCGCACGCTTGAACTCAAAGCCACTCTTTACATCTACGGAGTGCAAGCCGTGGGAGCTTGAATTGGTGATGCTATGGTAGTTTTTTGCGACATCAATCAGCGCTTTGGATGGAACACAACCTGAGTGAGTGCACTCTCCCCCTATTTTGTGCTTTTCCAGCAAAGCGACTTTTGCTCCAAGCCTTTGCGCTTCAAATGCAGAGGTAATCCCACCTCCACCTGCACCGATAATTACCAAATCATACATAGTGTTCATTGAGAGACTCCGTATAAATTACTTTGGCGTCCCCATCAACTCCTTCAACCTGAAAGTAGTTCATTTCTCCAAGCGCGCCTTCGATAGTTAAAATGCCAAACGCATGATGGTAGTGATCACCATCATGACCGAGCTGGCAGTCAAGATTAATTTGTGGCGCAGTGTCAAATTGCTCAGGCAACGCCAGATTAGGTAACTGTTTATAGGGCTGCCACAACAGAGCAACGGGAATCGCACCAGAGCCGATACACCTGCCTCGACGAAGCCCCGCGTAAGGCTCAAAGGCCACCAGATTATGCTCATGCCCCCAAAGCCAAAGATCAATGTCAGACAAATGAGCATTGAAAGCATCGTAGAGAACAGGGTTAAGTGCGAGCGGTCGATTGTCAGCAGTTCGACCGATATTGCCAGACGAAGTAAACAACTGATAGTGGGACAACATGACAGTCTTGCGCCCGTCCGCGCTGTTTAACTTGTGCTTATGCCAAGCGACTTCTTTGGGCTCGATCGCCGGTATGGCAGATATCGCATCGATAGGCTTACCCACTTGTGGCGGCGCACCAATGGAAAGGATCTGCCAATGTTTGTTACGCAAACAAAAGTAACTCGCTGGTTGGCCTAATTCATCAAGCAACCAGTAGTATCCGGCTCCACCTGCATACAAATCATGATTACCTGCCAGATTGAATACTCGGGTATGTTTTGGTAAATACTCTCGGACGATAGAAAGAAAGTGATTCTGCATCTCCTCCTTCGTGCCCGAATAATAAACATCACCCAGATGAATGACGATGTCCGGGTTTTGCTCGCCAATACATCGCATGACATTTTTTGCTAATGGCGTACCGGTAGCCCAGTCAGATACAAAGGCTATCTTGATCTTGTCTTCATCGTTGTCAACATCACCTAGCGGCAAAACAAAATCATCCAGAGAGTCATAGTGCCGATAGGGAATCTCCTGATGATTGTTATCGAATTCGAAAAGAGTTTTTGCCCAGAGCGGATCACAAACGGAGTACCTGATTTCCGATTCCAGTTCACGCGCACGTTGATCGTTACCACTGAACTTCGCTGCTGCGAGCCCCACGTACAAATGAGCGCACTTGGAAACTAACGACCCTTTTGTCACGACCTCAGCGATATCTACATTCTCTTTGCCCTCAGCGATCGCCGTTTCAAGCTGACCACATGCATCGCAGCTTGCTGTCATGGCATCGTGCTCGGACGAGAGATAATCGACAACTTTTTCGTCCTGCTGCTGCAAAACCGAGTGCAACGCGGACTGCCAGCGCGACATGAATGACATGCCGTAGGTCTTAATGGCCATATTTTTAAATGTAACTAGTTTCGTCTGCGAGTACTGGCGTTCATGCAACGTTCAATTCACGACAGACAGGATCTACACCTCCCGCAAGCCCGGAATCCACCATGCTTAGTATAGGCATAAATACACAATCGCAAAACCGGCGTTCAACCGTATTTCATTTGAGTTCTGGCACCATCGCGTACGCAAATTTACGAGTAGGATTTTTCGGCCGCCATCGGTCCCCGACTCGATTTCAACAAATATATGTCGAATAAACCACGATTTACCCGCAAGGGCAGCTCCCAACGACACCCATACAATGTGAAGTGGTTGGGAACTGTTCCGTCAAATCGTGTCAAAGTTGATAAGCGTTCGTTTTGCCATGCCAGCCTCAGCGTAACTACGTCTCGCTGGTCTCCATGCCGTACCACTGGGAGCCGTACCGATGCAGCAACACCCTCAGTCATCGAACTCACCTGACATCCAGGACACAAAACCTGTGGCCAAGCCTCGTCCTCTGCTGCTCAAGCCGGCGGTTTTCAGGCCTGTACTCTTGTTCGCAGCATTGATGCTGGCCCTCGGTTATCACGCACTCGAAATGTTCGGTGGTGGCTCCCCTGCCATTGCATCCGAGAACCCTGAAGCCAACCCCGCCGTAATCGAATTGTTTACCTCTCAGGGCTGCTACAGCTGTCCGCCGGCCGAGGCATTGCTGGGCGATTTGATTGAGGCCAACGACCTTAAGAATCTTGTCGCACTAGAGTTCCACGTCGACTATTGGGACTCTCTTGTTTACGGCAAGCATGGTTCGCACAAAGACCCGTTCTCAAGCCCTGAGAATAGTTTGCGCCAAAGGCTCTACAACCGCGCCAACTTGCAAGGGCAAACCGGCGTTTATACACCGCAAATGGTGATCAATGGTCAGTACGCGGTAGTGGGTTCCAAGCGACGTACAGTGTTGGAAGGTATCCGGGTACTTGATCGACCAACCATCAAGGTCGATGTCGTCGAGCAAACGCCATCGACTAGCCTTAATTCGGAAAAAGCCGGCCTGCGTATCGAACTGACCGGAGACTTTTCCGCGGTTCCAAACGATACACATGTCTGGCTCGCTGTGTTTGATATCGGGGAGACCACCGAAATCACCACCGGCGAAAATCACGACAAAACGCTGACCAGTCACCATATGGTCCGCCAGATGGATCTTCTGTCGCCACGTGGCGGCTATAAACAACTTGAAAACTCGAACGGTGTCCTGCAATTGAATACAGGAATTGTATTGGGCGAAGGTCAAGGTTGTGCCGTGTTACTACAAGGAACTGAACCCGGGAGCGTTCACGGTGCTTCCTACTGTCCCAAGTCTGTATGGAGGCCGAAGAACGCCTAGGTAAAACTGGCTGTCAGAACTTGCGAAAAAGCTTGGTATTGTCAAAAATATCTTCCAACGCTTCCAACCTTGCCTTGGATTGATCCCAATTTCGCTCGACAACCTCTGCAACGACAATTTCCACAATCAGCATCAAGGAAATATTCGAGTCCCAGGCAGAGGGTACGGTTATATGATTGGTAAACTGAACAGTGGAATACTCCGCAACCGGTGAAACCCACTGATCGGTGAACAAAATAATACTCGCCCCCCGCTGACTGGCAAGTTCCGATAGCTTTAATGTACTGCTTTCATATCGACGAATATCGAAGACAACAACAACGTCTCCGGGGCGAAAGTCGAGCAAATGATGCGGCCATGCATGCAAGGTCGATGCAATGTGAATGACGTTTTCACGAACTATCTGCAAATGTAAGTAAAAGTAATCCGCTAGTGCTCGTGTGATTCTCCCACCTACTACAAACACTCGTTTGTCAGAACTACTCAATAAATCACAGGCTTGTTCGAATTCAACCGGGTCAATTCTGGACAGGGACTGACCAATATTCTCAATGACTGCTTTGGTAAAACGATTCAGCAAGTGTTGATCCGGGGCCTGATCTACCCAGTTCTCCCGTTTGGTCAACGGGCTCGAGATTTTCTCATCCAACTCTGATCGCAATGCCTGTTGAAATTCAGGAAAGCCTTTGTACCCCAGCTTCTGAATCAGTCTGGCAACCGTCGGTGTTGAGACTTCTGCCGTTTCCGCCAACGTTGTTATGGTGCCAAGTCCGGATACCGGATAATTCTGCAAAATGACGTCGCACAGTTGACGCTCGGAGCGGGTCAACTGACGCGCATGGTTCTCCAGTCGCTGGGAAACGGTTCCTCCGATTTTCGCCACGTCGAATTCCTCTGATAACACGGTATTGCTTTGTCGAAGCCATGCACCGTAACGCAGGCTCCTGATCTTTTCTCGGCTTAATGCAAATCATTTTGTGAAATGATTGACATTTGCCATAATATTGAAGAATATTATACAAACTGGAGGCTATATTGAAGCTGAGGTGTGAAAAAGTGGATCGGAATTTCGGTGAATATGTCGAAATTACAAATCCTGATGGGCAGCACGATGTCGTGCTCGCCTGCGAACACGCCAGCGCAGCCATTCCCAAGCATCTCCATGATCTGGGCCTCTCTGCAGACGCGCGATACAGCCATATCGCTTGGGATCCTGGGGCACTGATCACGGCACAATATATTTCCAGCTTACTTGATGCACCACTGGTACACAGCCGCGTATCAAGACTGGTGTACGACTGCAACCGGGCGCCCAGCTCACTATCGGCAATGCCAGAGACGAGCGAAATTTATTCTGTTCCTGGCAACCGTAATCTCTCGGAACAAGAGCGAGACAGGCGTGCGCAAAGCTACTACGTGCCGTTCCGGGATGCTTTAAGTAAAACCCTCGCTGCGAAACAACACCCACCCGTGCTGATCACCATTCATAGTTTCACGCCCAACTACCATGGCAGGAAGCGAGAAGTTGAAATCGGCATTCTGCATGATACCGACACACGCTTGGCTGATGCGCTACTCAAAATAGCAGTCGATGATGAACCCGAAAACGATTACATCGTTCGCCGTAATGAGCCGTATGGGCCAGACGATGATGTTACTCATACCTTACAAAGTCACGCCATCCCGGCCAACTATCTGAACGTCATGATCGAAATCAGAAACGACTTACTGTCAACGCCTGAGGCTTGCGAGACGGTGGCCAAATTACTCGCTCGGTGGATCGATAAAGCGGTGGAAACATTTGTGCCAACAAAAGATGCACGATCGGAAACAACGACGGGGAAACAGACACCGCAATGAACTGGCTGCGACTTTTTATCAGCATCGTTGACGCCATCAACTATCGACTCGGAAGAGTTGCCATGTATGGCATTTTCGCCATCATGCTGGTTTTACTTTGGTCGACGATCAGTAAGTATCTCGATCGTCCATCATTATGGACACTCGAAGCGGCACAGTTTGCGATGATTTTCTATTTCTTCATCGGTGGTTCTTATGCCATTCAAATGGGATCTCATGTGCGAATGGATCTCTTCTACGACAACTGGTCAGTCAAACGCAAAGCCTTGGTTGATTCGATTACGGTTTTTTGTTTGATCACCTATTTGATTGTTTTGCTCTGGGGAGGCTTGAGCTCAACCGCCTACTCTCTTGGGCATTTTGGCTCAGACACCTTGACGTTTTTCTTTGGGCTTCTGACTGGACAAGAACAGACAGGCACGCTTGAACGTAGCCGCACCATCTGGCGCCCCTATCTATGGCCTGTCAAATCACTCATGTGCGCAGGTATTTTTCTGATGTTGTTACAAGCAATATCAGAATTGTTCAAGGACATTTTGCGCCTTCGCGGTGAGGAGATCTGATCGTGTCTTACGAATTGATCGCCCTCCTGATGTTTGCATCCATGATGTTGCTGCTATTCAGTGGTCAACGGGTTTTTGGTGCAGTAGGGTTTGTCGCCGTTATCGCAGCTCTGGCGCTATGGGGGGACCGCGGCGGATTTGATATCGCATTTTCACAAAGCATAAAGCTGATGCGATGGTACCCCTTGTTGACGGTGCCAATGTTCGTATTCATGGGCTACATCTTGTCGGAAAGCCGAATCGCTGACGATCTGTATCGAATGTTTCATGTTTGGATGGGCGGCCTGCGAGGTGGTCTGGCTATCGGCACTATCGGCCTGATGGTCTTGATATCTGCCATGAATGGATTGTCGGTTGCCGGTATGGCCATAGGGGCCACTATCGCGTTGCCTGAATTGCTCAGACGTGGTTATGACAAACAAATGGTGACTGGCGTGGTTCAAGCCGGTTCATCGCTTGGCATTCTGGTACCGCCTTCAGTCGTGCTGGTTCTCTACGCGATGATCGCGCGCCAACCCGTTGGACAACTGTGGCTTGCCGGGGTGATACCCGGGTTGATGATGGCAGCCATGTTCATCATTTATATCGCTATTCGCTGCAAGCGCAATCCAAGCCTGGGCCCAGCACTCAGTGAAGAAGAGCGCAATATCCCAAAGGCCGAAAAGTACCGTCTTCTGCTTTCGGGCTTGCTTCCGTTCGCCATATTTTTTGCCATGATGATCCCGTTTGTAAAAGGCTGGACATCACTGGTAGAGAGCTCCGCCATAGGTGCGATGACAGCATTTGCCGCTGCCTGCCTGAAAGGCCGCATGAACTGGAACGTCTTCGAAACATCATTGAAAAACACTCTGGGCATCACCTGCATGTTCATGTGGATCATACTCGCGGCCCTCGCCTTTGGTGCTGTGTTTGATGGCTTAGGTGCGGTCAAGGCCATCGAGAGCCTGTTTACTGAAAAGCTCGGCTTGTCGCCTTGGATGATCCTGATACTGATGCAACTCAGCTTCATTCTGATGGGTACATTTCTGGATGACACGGCTATGCTGGTTATCGTCGCACCTCTGTACATTCCACTTGTCGGTGCGCTTGAATTCAATCTGATCTGGTACGGCGTTCTCTACACCATCACCACTCAGATCGCGTATATGACACCACCATTTGGTTACAACTTGTTCCTGATGCGTGCAATGTCACCCCCTGAAATTAGTTTAAAAGATATTTACCGATCGATTATTCCCTTTGTAGCAGTCATGGTTCTAGCGTTAATGATCATCATGATCTTTCCACAAACTGCACTGTGGCTACCGCAAACCGTTTACGGCAATTAGTAACAACTAAAAAGCCGATATTAAAGACAAGCGACATAAGAAGCGCAACGACAACGAGTTCAACCTAGCAACTGGAGTTTTAAACGATGAGTACATCAAGAAGAAAATTTATTCAAGGCGCTGCAGTAGCCGCTCCGGCGGCAATTTTAGGCGCACCCGCCATTGCTCAGTCAACAATAAAATGGCGTATGCAAACCTACGCCGGTGCGGCATTGGCTGAGCATGTAGTCAAACCAGCAATCGATACATTTAACAAGATCGCTGGTGACAGAATGCAAATCGAACTGTTCTATGGCGATCAGCTCGTACCCACTGGTGAGCTGTTTCAGGCACTCCAGCGTGGCACTATCGACGCCGTTCAGTCTGACGATGATTCCATGGCATCACCAACCGAAGTGACAGTTTTCGGCGGCTACTTTCCGTTCGGATCACGCTACTCACTGGATGTACCGGTTCTGTTCAACCAATACGGTTTGAAGGAGATCTGGGACAGTGAGTACGAAAAGGTTGGTGTAAAACATATTTCAGCAGGCGCCTGGGATCCATGCCACTTCGCTACCAAAGACCCTATCAATTCTCTGGCGGATCTCAAAGGCAAGAAAGTATTTACCTTTCCAACAGCCGGTCGATTTCTCTCGCAATTTGGCGTGGTACCCGTGACCCTGCCGTGGGAAGATATCGAAGTGGCCGTACAAACAGGTGAACTTGACGGCATCGCCTGGTCAGGCATCACTGAAGACTACACAGTCGGTTGGGCTGATGTCACCAACTACTTTCTGACAAACAATATATCCGGCGCCTGGATCGGCCATTTCTTTTCCAATATGGAACGTTGGAATGAGTTACCAGAAGATCTACAAGCACTTCTCAGTGTCTGCATGGAACAAAGTCATTACTATCGTCAATGGTGGTACTGGGGTGGCGAAGCAGATCTTCGCGTCAATGGCACCAAGATGGAACTGACCTCCATTCCAGATGAAGAGTGGGCCGAAGTAGAAAATGCCGCGGTAAAATTCTGGGACGAGATCGCCTCAGAATCTGAAACCAAAGCAAAGATCGTCGGCATATTCCGAAAATACAACGAAGATATGCAGAAGGCTGGCCGGCCTTACCGTTACGGATAAATTGTCATTGGTCTTATTGCAAACAGGAGGGGCGCAATTGCGCCCCTCGTACTTGAACAAGCATTAATGAGTCTTCAACACTATGTCTAGCCCACTCAGTTTCGATACACTGAAAAAAATGGCTGCAGATGGATCCATAGACACCGTTCTGGTTTGTCTGATCGATATGCAGGGCCGCTTAATGGGTAAACGCTTTCACGTGTCCAATTTCCTCGAAAGCGGGTATCAGGAAACGCATTGCTGCAACTACCTGCTGGCGACAGATCTGGAAATGGCAACACCCGATGGTTACGCCTCAACCAGCTGGCGAAGTGGTTACGGCGATTACATCATGAAACCGGATATGCAAACACTCAGGCTTATTCCTTGGCTTGAAGGTACGGCTATGGTGTTGTGCGATGTTCTCGATCATCACAACCATGAACCTGTACCACACTCCCCCCGTCAGGTACTCAAAGCACAAATTCAACGGCTCGAACCCTTTGGCCTGACAGCCATGATGGCAACTGAGCTTGAATTTTTCCTGTTCAAGCAATCACTTGATGAAATGCGCAGTGACAGTTATCGGAATCTCGAAACACTTGGTCCCTACAATGAGGACTACCACATCCTGCAGACCACCAAAGAAGAACACGTGATGCGTCCGATACGCAATCATCTGTACGCCGCAGGCATTCCAGTCGAAAATTCCAAAGGGGAAGCTGAGGTCGGCCAGGAAGAGCTCAACATAAAATACGCGGATGCACTGGATTGCGCTGATCACCATACGATCGCCAAACATGCAACAAAAGAAATCGCCTGGCAACAGGGTCATTCGGCAAGCTTCTTGTCAAAATGGCATCAGGATCGAGTCGGCAGTGCAAGTCATGTTCACATGTCTTTATGGTCGAACGGCGAAAACGCCTTTCACGATCCGAACGGTGAACACGCCATGTCGGATCTCATGAAGCATTTTATGGCAGGCATCATTAGCTACGCAGCTGATTGCACTGTATTTTTCGCCCCCTACATCAATTCTTACAAGCGTTTTGCCAAAGGCACCTTCGCCCCAACAAAAGTTGCCTGGTCGGTGGACAACCGTACTGCAGGTTTTCGTCTATGCGGCGCTGATACGAAATCGGTTCGCGTTGAATGCCGTATCCCGGGTGCAGATATAAATCCTTATCTGGCGCAAGCTGCACTTCTGGCAGCTGGCATTCAAGGAATGGACGACAAAATGACACTTGACCCGGCTGCAAGTGGTGATCTATACGACAACGATACAGTGCCTGATATACCCAACACACTGCGTGCGGCAACTGCCACGCTCCGAGAATCTACCATGCTAAGAAAAGCCATGGGTGATGCCGTTATCGATCACTACACTCGCGCCGCCGAATGGGAGCAAGAGGAATTCGATCGTATTGTGACCGACTGGGAAATAGCACGAGGATTTGAAAAGGCTTGAATACAGTGAATAAAACTATTACGTGCATATCACCCGTCGACGGCTCTGTTTACGCTACACGCTCCTGTCTTTCAATCGAAGAAGCTCAGCAAAAAGTAGACAATGCGAAAAGCGCGCAAATTGACTGGGCAAGTAAACCCGTTACTGAGCGAATAGCCCATGTCAAAAAAGCCATTGCATCGATTGGTGAAACCACCGATCGCATGGTCGAAGAGCTTGCGCATCAGATAGGCAGACCGGTACGTTACGGGGGTGAATTTGGCGGCTTCGAAGAACGAGCATCCTATATGGCTTCTATTGCCGAGGAAGCTCTCGCGCCGATCATCGTGGAGGAATCCGATAGTTTTCTACGCAAGATCGAACATGAACCTCATGGCGTCGTTCTCGTGGTTGCGCCTTGGAACTATCCATACATGACTGCCATCAACACGATCGCTCCCGCACTTATTGCTGGTAACTCCGTCGTGTTGAAACACGCATCGCAAAGTATTTTAGTCGGTGAGCATCTGGCCGACGCTTTTGAGTCCGCAGGCTTACCATCAGGCGTCTTTAGCAATGTGGTTTTAGATCATGATGTAACATCCGCGCTGATCGCAGCAGGGAATTTCGGTTTCGTCAATTTCACGGGCTCCGTCAGTGGTGGTCAGGCAATGGAACAAGCCGCGGCAGGAACCTTTACAGCGGTTGCCACCGAACTCGGTGGCAAAGACCCGGGTTACGTACGAGCTGATGCTGATCTTGACGCCGCAGTTGATACCTTGATAGATGGCGCCATGTTTAATTCCGGTCAATGCTGTTGCGGCATCGAACGGATATACGTACACGAGAGTCTCTATGAGGCTTTTGTTGAAAAGGCGGTTACCTTGGTAAACAGCTACAAGCTCGGTAACCCATTTGACAAGGACACAACAATGGGTCCGATGGCCAATGTACGATTCGCTAAAGAGGTCCGTAATCAAATTGATGAAGCGCTTGATGCGGGCGCCAAGAAACACATTGAGACCATGGCCAACGATGACGGTGGCGCTTATCTCACGCCACAGATTCTGACTCAGGTTGACCACAATATGCGAATCATGCGCGACGAAACGTTTGGCCCCGTGGTCGGCATCATGTCAGTGAAAGATGATCAGCAAGCCATAGAACTGATGAATGACAGCCAATTCGGACTGACCTGCTCTCTCTGGACTCAGGACACGGAAAAAGCGCTTGAAATTGGTCGGCGCCTTGAAACCGGTACGGTTTTCATGAACCGCTGCGACTATCTGGATCCCGCGCTATGCTGGACTGGCTGCAAGGACACCGGGCGCGGTACCGGGCTATCGGTTCTAGGCTTTCAAGCCCTGACCCGACCAAAATCCTATCACTTGAAAAAGATCACCTCATGAACCTTAACGCCAACTGGAATTATCCCAACCCGATCCGTTTTGGAGCTGGGCGCATTAGCGAAATTGGAGAAGTCTGCCAATCAGCGGGTATCGCCAAGCCACTGCTCGTCACCGATCGAGGATTGGCTGATAATGAAATCACCCAGCGTACGCTTGCACTGATGAAAGACGCGGGTCTTGGCGCCGCATTGTTTTCAGATGTGGATGCAAACCCAACAGACAAAAACGCCGAAGCGGGCGTCACGATATATCGGGAAGGTGGCTTTGACGGTGTCATTGCCTTTGGCGGTGGCTCAGCACTCGATCTCGGTAAAGTAATAGCATTCATGGCGGGACAAACGCGCCCGATTTGGGACTTTGAAGATATCGGGGACTGGTGGACACGTGCCAATGCTGAAACCATAGCACCCGTTATCGCTGTTCCTACCACCGCTGGAACTGGTTCCGAGGTGGGTCGTGCCAGCGTAATAACAAGCTCTGATCTACATGAAAAGAAAATCATCTTTCATCCGAAGATGTTGCCCGTAACCGTTATCGCTGATGCAGAACTGACCGTCGGCATGCCAAAATTTATTACTGCCGGAACCGGTCTCGATGCCCTCGCCCATTGCGTCGAGGCTTTTTCCTCGCCACATTATCATCCGATGAGCCAGGGAATAGCGCTCGAAGGCATGCGTCTGGTCAAAGAAAACCTGCCACGCGCCTACGCTGAGGGAAGCGACCTTGAAGCCCGATCGCATATGATGAGTGCAGCTGCCATGGGTGCAACCGCGTTCCAAAAAGGTCTAGGGGCAATACACGCACTAAGTCATCCCATTGGTGCGGTGCATCATACGCATCACGGCACGACCAACGCAGTCTGTATGCCGGCAGTCCTCCAATTCAATGCCCCACTCATACGAGAGCGTTTTGACAAGGTCGCAGCGTATCTGGATATCGAAGGTGGTTTTGATGGTTTTTGCTCATTCGTCGACGAGTTCAATGCGCACTTCAGTATTCCAAAGACCTTGTCAGAGCTAGGCGTCAAGGATCCTGATCTCGATGCACTGACAGATGCCGCGTTGCGAGATCCAAGCACCGGCGGCAACCCCGTTGAAATGACCGCTGAAAATACCAGAGCCTTGTTCGAGTCAATCCTCTGAAATTACAAACGTCCCTGGAATGAACAACGATCACGAAATTGCAATCGGCCATCATCGGTGGAAGGCAAATTCTGCATCGATTCTGCCGAGTTGTGGTGTTTTACTGATGTAGTCAGCGGCCCGTGCTGCAAGCATTTGTGTCGGAGCATTCAAATTGCCGCTAACGATACGTGGTATCACTGAAGCATCAACAACTCGTAGATTATCAAATCCCCGCACCCTGAACTCAGGATCAACAACTGAATCCGAATCGATTCCCATACGACAGGTTCCACAAGGATGAAAATCCGTCTCGGTTACCGAGCGTATCCAGTGTTTTAGCTGAGTAGTCTCGGTTACCGATGGTGGAGGATCAATGGATACCCCACGAAAGGTATCAAATGCACGCTGTGCGAAAAGCGAGCGCCCTTTGCGCACACCTTGCAGCATGTCTTCAAGATCCTTTGGATGGGCATAGTAGTTGAAGTTCAACAAAGGTTTTACTAATGGATTTTTCGAGGCCAGTTTTACCGTGCCTCGACTTCGTGGGCGTAACAGATCAATATGCATCGAGTACGCTTGCGTCAAAGAGATCTTGTTCCCCTGATAGGCGAATCCGACAGGGCCAAAGTGGTACTGAATGTCTGGATAAGCCACCTCGTCACTGCTGCGGATCAAGCCACCCGCTTCCCATATATTGGATGCCGCGACACCGCCGCGTGAAAACACCCAACGGGCGCCTGCGGCAAATTTTTTATGCGGTTGATCAACACGGTGTACGGGAAATTCACGTGTACAGGCATTTTGCAGAATGACACTTGCATGATCTTGCAAGTTCTCACCCACTGCTGGTCGATCCTCTCTCGGGCTGATACCCATTTCTCGCAAATGTTGCGCTGAACCTATGCCAGATAGCATCAATAACTGCGGTGAGTTTATCGCCCCACCACTTAGAATCACGTCGTTTCCTGCTTTTACAGACCTTTGCTGACCACGATGATTTAGCCTGACACCCGTTGCTCTTCTTCCATCAAACTCAACATTCATTACATGAGCATTGACCACAAGACTGACATTTCCACGTTTCATTGCCGGACGCAGGAATGCGACCGCGGCGCTGCAACGTCTACCATTCCAGCGTGTCGCATCAAAACGAGACACACCCTCAGGGTCAAAGCCATTGAGATCATTCGATGTGCCCTGGCCCGCCTCCTCGCCCGCCTGGAGGAAAGCGTCATACAAGGGATTGTCATAGCTGCCACGCGTCACGCCAAGACGACCACTATCACCGCGCCACTGATCGGCACCTCGGTCGGATTTCTCACCCGCTTTGAAGTAAGGCAGACAATCACCGTAGGACCAGTCTTGCAAACCCAGTTCGTTAGACCACTGGTCGTAATCGCAAGGATGACCACGCATGTACACCATTGAATTGATTGACGATGAGCCTCCAACAACCTTGCCACGTGGCATGAAAACCTGTCGTTGCAACAATGCTGATTCCGGCTCGGTATCGTAATTCCAGTTCAGTTTCGGATTTCGCCATGCGCTATAGACACCTGCTGGCACGTGAATCATCAAATGATTGTCCAGCGGACCGGCTTCTATCACGAGAATGGATTTTGTGGTGTCCTGACCAAGCTTCTCCGCAAGCACACAACCTGCGGAACCAGCACCAATGATTATGTAATCAAACTCACTCATTGTTTGATGTTGCGCCCGCAATTAAGCCTGCGATAGCTTGTGTGGGTTTGAGCTCAAGCAGTTGTTCAGAACTCATATCCAATTGAAAGATGTGGCTCCGAGGACTGAAAACGCTTAAATAATCAAACTTCGCACATCGCTTGTAGACGCAGCAGCGCGATTTTATTGATTTCATCAAGCGCTCGTCCAAACTCAGTCTCCTTGTCATTCTCGATTCGAGTCTCGAATGCCTCCAGTATCAGAAAACGATTGGCACCACGAACAGCCATGATAAACGGGAATTGAAACTTGTTCTTATAGCTATTGTTCAATGTATGGAAACGCTGGAGCTCCTCTGATGTGCATTGATCAAGCCCGGCGCTGGACTGCTCATCAGTTGAATCCTGTGTCAGTTCGCCTTGCTTGGCGGCGCGGCCAGCGAGATCTGGATGTGCCAGAATCAAGGTCAGTTGTTCGTCTCGACTGGCGCTAGCAAGTGTTTTTGCCATTTCGACCGCCAGGCCTTCGACCGTATCGGCAGAGGATGTCAGTCCACGCTCCCAAGTGCGTAACGCCACCCAGGGAGAATGCTCATAGATGGCGCCATATTGTTCCACAAACGCATCTGCAGACTGTAACGACGGGACTGGCTCTGGCAATTTCAACTCATTTTCTCTCATCAGGGCGCATCAAGCGACAGGTTCCACAATCGAATTACGTAATGCGCTATACATAGGAACGGCAGTTAAACATTTGCTTGCATCAATGTAGAATTTGACGACATCAACTTAGAAGTAGAATCACCGTCAATTAAACGAGGGTAAGTAGTTTACTTCCAGTATATTGACACCTATGGTACACAACGAATTATCGCGCCACTTTAGCCGCAATATTATCAGTACTGGAAACAGGATTTGATGGAAAGTTATATCATCGAGTGGATCAATCTCCTAGCGAGATTCGCTCATGTGATCACAGGCGTTGCCTGGATCGGTGCATCGTTTTATTTTGTGTGGCTGGACAATCATCTACAGCCACCAAAACGAGAAGCTGATATCGAGCAAGGTGTTGGCGGCGAAGTCTGGAGTGTGCATGGTGGTGGGTTTTACCATGCACAAAAATACACTATCGCACCACCGGAGCTACCCGACACACTGCACTGGTTCAAATGGGAGGCCTATACCACCTTCATGACAGGCGTGTTTCTACTCGCCTTGATGTACTGGTATCAAGCCGAAATTTATCTGATCGACCCAAGTGTCATGGACATCGGTAAACCGATTGCCGTATCGCTTGGCATGCTAACGATAGCCGGCGGTTGGTTTGCGTACGACCTGCTGTGTAAATCTGCCTTAGGCAAGAATGACACGGCACTCGCAGCCATCATGTTCGTTTTGCTAACGATCACCGCCTACGTGCTTTGTCAGATATTTAGTGGGCGCGGTGCCTACATGCATTTCGGTGCCATGCTGGGTACGATCATGGTGGCCAATGTATTTTTCGTCATTATGCCCGGACAACGTGACCTGGTAGCGGCAAAAAAGGAAGGCCGTGCACCGGAAGCCATCCACGGCATCAAAGCCAAACAACGCTCTGTACACAATACCTATTTTACGCTGCCCGTTTTGTTCGTCATGATCAGTAACCACTACGCCATGACTTATGCCCATGAATACAATTGGCTGATACTGATTGGCCTATCAGTCGCTGGCGCATTGATTCGGGTATTTTTTGTACAACGTCACAAAGGCCAGGCATCGCCGATAACACTTATCATCGCCGCATTGCTGATCATCGGTATCATCTGGTCAATCAGGCCCGATATAAAACCTACATCCCACAACGCTTCTTCGGCGGATTCTTCCTCGGCACTTCCATCATTGAGCAAAGCCGAACTCAACTCCCTTGCCCATGAAATAGTCATCAATCGATGTGTCAACTGCCATGCCGAAACACCCGCACATCCCGGGTTCATGGCAGCACCGAAAGGCATATTACTGGAGACACCAGAGCAGTTGATTCAGCATGCACAATCTGTTTATCAACAAACTGTTGTCACCAAAGCGATGCCAATCGGCAACCTCACCCGCATTACCAATGAAGAACGATCTCGATTAGGCGAATGGTTCACAAGTTCGGCCTGGCTACCCTGACACCCCGATCACAGCGTTCATTCAGGTCTTGACGCTATAC
>CAYULV010000067.1:0-16472 GCA_964445655.1 uncultured Granulosicoccaceae bacterium
ATATAGATACTCAGGAACAACTAGTAGCTATTGAAATCAGCAAAAAGATACACTGGAGAACGCCAAGATAACAATTTTTGGTTGTTTGCACAGCGATTCCACCTGTGCTGGGTCTGATTCTACAAATCAATCGATACAACGAGCCAACCCGATTTTTCACATCTTTGAGCTGCGTCTCTTTTCACAAGGGCATAAATAGTAATCGCGATTAAGAAAAATGACGAAGGCAGAAAAACGTAGTCTACCAAGCTAGCAGCGAAGACAAGCCCACAGATCCGAAAAGCACAACCAGAATAGGCGTAAAAAAATACAAAGCAGCGGCGACGGTACCTACTACGCCATACTCAACAATGTTGATCGCCTATTTTTTTAAATCCAACGGTAAGGCCGTTTCTATTTCTCAGTGTTTCTTTTCAGTGCGAGTTTTGCAGACGTTTTTTAGTGCCACCTTTCCGTGCATTAGAGCAACATGTTGTCTTTGGCTAAGCTGCAGTGCCGCCAGTGCTTAACCAGTACATGATGCGTAAGTAACCCCGAGAATTATTAGATCGATACCCATCATTCACTTCGGTATCTGCAGCGTAGTGCTTGCAATCTATGTCGTGCTAGTTTGACCATTCCAGGAGTCTCTCCCTGTTTTTCATTTAATAACGACCCTATTTCTAGCACTTGGCACTCTATTTCTTATTAGACAGCAATATGCCAAGTCCAAAACGGACTTTAGATGGTAACGAACCTAGGATGTAGGTCCGGGGTAGATCCGAGACCATCTTAAGTCCGGCGATTGTGACCATCTCATGTCCGGTGATGCCATGGCACAGAAATGCCTGAATACTCGGGGATTTATGAATAAAAATCAAAGAACCCGCCTGAAGCAATCCGCAGGTGATGAGCAAGGTATTGGTTATCATGAACCGTACGGTCGCAACATACTTGCTTGGTACATTTGTATACCCACAAAACCTAATCTAATGCAGTGTGTACAGCCTAGCGGAGGAAGTTGAAACAAAATGTCCCGCTGCCTGCACTGTAAATTAGCCACTCGCCAGATATTTCTTGAATCAGATGAAATATGCAGGTACAACTGGGGCCTTAGACATTTATATATGGCTAAAAGAGATCAACAAATAAGTACAGAGGGATTTAACAACTGGAGGGTAATGTGACCAAATTTAAGTGGAATGTTATTGCAGCTTTTGTCGCCGGGCTGGCGGTGTCAGCACCGGCTACGGCTAATTTAGGCGTGTTTGCCACGTCCGGCAAGACGATAGGTGATCACACCTATATCGAGCAGGGTGGACAAAAAGCTGAAAACATTAAAAAGACTTTGCAGAACATCGTGATGCCAGCTGGCTTTTCTATCGAGCTTTACGCGATTGTGCCGGATGCTAGAGACATGGCCATGGCACCACAGGGAACAGCACTGTTTGTCGGTACTCGGAAGGACAAGGTCTGGGTCGTGTCTGATCGTGATCGGGATGGTGTTGCAGATGAGGTCAAGGATTTTGCTCCATCGCTGACATTCGACGTGCCCAATGGTGTGCAATTTTCAAAAGATGGTTTTTTGTTCGTTGCAGAGCGCAATCAAGTCAGGATGTTTCCAGCCGCTGAATTTTTCTTTGAAGGCCCTGATGTTGTAGCTGTCGATGTTGTCCCAAAAGGCGAGCTGATTCCCGTAGACGAAGAGAGTTACAACCACACTGCGCGTGTCGTTGATATTGGCCCAGACAATAAACTGTACATTTCACTTGGTCAGCCGTTCAACGTAGCACCCCCTGAAAAAGCGGATATTTACAAAAAATGGGGTATTGGCGGCATCATTCGCATGAATAGAGACGGCTCTAATCGTGAGGTGTATACCTACGGTGTGCGAAATTCAGTCGGGCAAGATTTTCACCCTGTCACCGGCGAGCTGTGGTGGACCGACAATCAGGTTGATGGCATGGGCGACGATATTCCACCCGGGGAACTCAATCGGCAGACAGCTGCTGGACAACATTTTGGTCATCCGTGGTTCGGTGGTGGTACAACACGGGTTGCTGATTTTGGCTACGACAAGCAGGAAGTACCCGAAGACATCGTACACCCGGTGGTCGAGACCACCGCGCATTGCGCTGATTTGGGTATGGCGTTCTACACCGGTAAGCAATTTCCGGAAAAGTATCGAAACGGTATATTTGTAGCGCAGCACGGCTCCTGGAACCGTACGGAGCCCTGTGGTGCACGTGTGATGTTTACCTCCATTGATGACGAAGGTAACGCCACGATGACGCCATTCGCCGAAGGTTGGCTGAATGAGAACGGCGAATATGATGGTCGCCCCATGTCTATCACGCAAATGAAGGACGGCTCTATTCTGGTGTCCGATGACTATGCTGGTGCGATTTATCGCATCTCGTACGAAGGCACCTGATCAGACGCAAACTGGCAAAGCCTCAGCCATTCGCTGAGGCTTTTTCCAGCGGAGACAAAACTGTGAGAATCACTTTATTCTGTGCTTGCCTGGCATTTGGCATGAACGCAATGGCCGCTGATTTGGCTAAAGGCAAAGCCTTATCGGTTCAGTGTTCTGTTTGTCATGGCAAAAACGGTATTGCGAAAGACCCAGAGTCCTCCAACCTTGCTGGTCAAAGCGCATACTATCTTGAAAAGGCAATGGTGGATTACCAGAAAGGCTTACGTGAAGACCGTCGCATGAGCATCATTGCAAAAGGTCTCTCCATCGAAGACATCAAAAATCTGGCAGCCTGGTATGCCGCCTTTGAAATCACGGTCACTGAACCCGAGTTATAGCCCACCAAGAAACCTGAATCAATGCGCCAGAAACGTGCTCATAGGGCTGCGAGCATGAAACCTGTTCAGCTCATTTTAAAAGTATTGATAGTCGCTGCGAGCCTACATACTGTCTCAGTTGCATTAGCCGAGACAGTGGTCGTGAGTAATGAACGTTCTGGCGATCTGACCTTTATAGATCGGGACGGCAATACAACTGAAGTTATTGAACTCTGCGCTCGCCCCCGAGGCATGTCTCAATCAAGGGCTGATAAATTACTGTTTATTGCTTGCTCCGACGATAATAAAATTGTTGTGTTCGACCCAGTCACTCGGCAAAAAAAAAAGGAATTTCTCAATATCAAGGGAGCCATGTCGATAGCGATTCACGAGCCATCCAACCGTTTACTAATCTCGAATGAAGGCAACGCACAGGCGACCGTGCTCGATAGTGACTCAGGCAAGGTACTCGCCAAGTTAGCCACTGGACATGAACCAGATGGTGTTGTGTTTACGGATGACGGTAAATTGATTTTTGTCGCGTCTGAAAACGCAGGCTTGGTTCATGTGTTTGATGGCAAGACTTACAAACCGATTACGCGCATTCTGACGCAGTTACGGCCACGACGCATGGCACTGCGTGCTAATGAATTATGGGTTTCTTCGGAGATGGGCAGTCGCGTTGAAATATTCGAAACTGCTGGCTTTGAAAAAACAGATGAAATCGTATTTGCACCGCGTGGCTTTCGCAGTGAACAATTGACACCAGTAGACATTTTATTTGATGAAACTGGTAACACCGCGTTCGTGGCTCTGGGCTCAGCTAATCATGTTGTTATCATCGATGCCGCGTCCCGAGAAATAAAAAAATACATTCTCGTAGGCCGACGTCCCTGGGGGCTTGCTCTATCCCCTAACGGGGAACGTTTATTTGTGCTCAATGGCCTATCCGATGATATGACCATGATTGATATCGTGAAGCAACGCCCGATACGCACCATGCGGACGGGCCTTGTTCCACATTCGGTGGAGGTGCTGCATTGATGTATCGATATGTCGCATTTTTGCTTGCTTTGCTATTTTCCGGGGTTGTATACCCTATGCCACTAACCGTAACCGTAGTCACCGTCAATGGCGAGAATAGACTCAGCGCCGGGAAGAGTTTTGCCGGTATCACCGTTGAAACAAAACGACCGGTAATACGTGCCGTTGAACTTGCCATGTACGAATCAAGCACGCTATTCGAGACGCTGGGCATCACTCCAATAATTGAGCAACTGGAACTGGATGTCGGCCAAGCGTGGGAAGAAACCCTTAAGGAACTACCACCAGACAGCGTATTGATTCTGGATGTGCCTCGTGACTATATCGAGCGAATTGCCCGGCAGGTTCACGCATCAGGCATGATTGCTTTTAATGTCCGGCATAGCGATCCCTCGCTTAGAGAGTCGCTTTGCCTTGATACGCTCTACCACACCATCCCGTCAGATCATATGTACTTCGATGCGCTTGGTCAGTTTTTGGTATTTCGCGGCTGGCGCAAAGTGTTACTCGTGCATGGGCCCTCGGAGAACGACAAGCGAAGAGCGAGTTTACTCGCGCAAAGCATAAAGAAATTCGGGGCTAACGTCGTCGATGAGCGAACCTTCTCATTATCTCATCACCCCGACGACAGAGATGAGAATCGGCCTGATTTCTTAACTGGCGGTGTGTCCTACGATGTTGTTGCCGTCATCGATTCAAATAAAGACTATGGCCGATACCTTCAATACAGCACCCGCAGTCCGCGCCCGGTTGTAGGAGATATCGGGCTGACGCCAGTAAGCTGGCACCGCACACTTGAACGTTATGGAGCTCCGCAACTTAATGAACGGTACCGCCAATTCAAACCATTAGCGGCATTGGGACCAAACGCCACCATGACGGATGCCGAATTCGCTGCCTGGAGCGCAATCAAGCTGTTGAGCAATAATATCCATCGTTATCGAGGAGAATTGCTCGATTTGAAAGCACTGCTGAACGATCCGGAATCACAAGTAGATTTATACAAAGGCACCCGCGGATCTATACGCAAATGGAATAATCAGCTTCGCCAACCCATGCTGCTTGCTACAAACCAGGCAGTTATCGCAGTGGCGCCGATGCCCAAATTTCTACACCCCACACATTATGTTGATACCTTGGGCCTGGATGAGCCTGAATCTGAGTGCAAGCTTCGTTGAGTGTAGGGGAGTTATAGGTCCGGACCGTCTTAAGTCCGGCGATTGCGACCATCTCATGTCCAGTTGTAAAAAGCCTGCCTCCATCGCTTGGCTTACTGGGGATTTGTCGCCTGATCAGGTTAGCCGAGCGTTTCAGTGCAGTGCGAACGTGATGCTGGTTAGCGACGAGATGTGGCAAGTTCGAGGGGAGTGCGTTTGGTTATCTGTACTAGAAAGTGCAATATACTGCAGTTTCTGTGTTCAAGTTTGGTCAACTGTCACGGATTTTTTACAGTTGCGGGAATAGGGCGCTACTAGAACTTCAATACCTTCGCATAGGTTGATGTGTAGCGATCTTGTCCGTATTTTGGACAGGGCTTTTGAATAAAAGCTACTGGTACTGTGCGTCAATTCCCATACTAAGTTGTGACCCTCTAGACAGAACGTTCGTGATACTTGAACTAGGTCTCAACCAGGGTGTTCGCTGGTCGATATTTCGTATGCATACGTTAATCGAACGCGAAATGGCAGCAGCACGACTCAAATTTGCTCATGAAAAGGATGTGACGGCCTCGCCGCGCCCGTCCGAATCAGCCGCGCGCGCGTCAGATTCGGAATTGCCGAAAAAGCAAAGTCCGGTAGTGGACGGTTTAAAGCACTTGGTTTCGCAACAAGCCTCGTTAATAGAATCGATCACGCACGCTCTTGATTGCGACTCTTCTGAGCAAGCGGCTTTCCATATCGGCTCTATGCTGCAATCTTCAATTCGCAGCACGGATGTTTTTCTAGCCGTTGTAGGCGATGACGGCCTTGAGATGGCAACCACCGCTAGCTTATCGAATATTGATGCTCGAACCAATGAATTAGCATTGATCAGATTGGCAATGCAAGAAGCGATCGATCAAGATGCCGTAATTGTGTACCCGTTGTCCGCCGATCCACTTACCGTGACCGATGCTCATGAGCGATTGGTGGATGGGCAAACGAACACCCATCTGATGAGTATTCCTTTTGTTCATCGTGAAGAGGTGATTGGTGCGGTATTGTTCCGATTGTCAAAACAAGCGCCTTGGGAAACCACAACACGCGAACACGCTAAACAACTGTGTGCAGGAGTGGCACCTGTTCTGGCATTGCATTTAAAAGCCTCTATGACACTATCCGAGCATGTCAAGCGTTCGTTTAAACGTCGTTTGGCAAGCGTTGTGGGGCCCACTCATATTACGTTAAAGTTTTTATCTATTCTTGGTGCGCTGTCTCTTATGCTGATGGCATTGATACCGATTGAACGCACGATTCGTGCTGATGCTGAGATAACACCTGCTTCTCTATATGTGATTTCGGCCCCTGCATCTGGGTTTATCGAATCGATAAGTGTACGATCTGGTGACGTTGTCGAACGCAATCAACTTCTACTGACTTTAGATACACGTGAGCTAGCACTTCAATCACAACACAAGCAAGTCGAAATCGATCGGTTAAGCTCCGAATACCGAGGAGCGATGGCGGATCATGATAGAAAAGCCATGGCGATCGTTCAAGCCAAACTGAATAGAGCGCGCGCCGAACAGGAGTTGCTAACGCTTGAGTTATCTCGAGCGGAAGTTCGTGCCCCGCAAGCAGGGTATGTCATAGGTGATGCACTAACTAAAGCCACGGGCGCACCCATCAATCGGGGCGATGCCCTTGTACAGATTGCACCAAATGCGGGGCATGAGGTGCACCTGCTCGTGGATGAGGCGGATGTGACGGATGTAAAAGCCGGTTTGATGGGGCGGATCGCACTGAAATCATCCCCAGGTGAGGCGTTGAATATCGTCGTGGAGGCGATTAGGCCTATTGCTGAGAACGAAGATGGAGCAACACGTTTTCGGGTTGTCGCGGATATCGCTTCAGAAAATACCGTCATTTTGCCAGGGCAAACCGGTGTAGCGCACATTGTCTCTGAAAAGCGCAGTGCCTTAAGAGTTGTGACATGGCGAATATCGCGATGGATTAGCGAACGCGTTTGGATGTTGTTTGGATGAGTACCGACCCTCTATTCAGCGCCGAGTGGTATCGCGTTAGCGATTTAAAGCCATGGCTTGCCAGTGATGTGGCTGCCTATCGCCACGTTTATCGAGGTGCGCCTTGTTTTGTCTTGCACAGGCGTGCAACGGGAGATCACTACAGGGTGGATCTACCCACTTATGAACTGATTCAGGCTTTAACCGGGCGCATAAGTGTTGACGAAGTCTGGCGTTTGGGTGTGGAACGCTATGATGAAAAAGCGCCCAGTCAAAATGAATTTTTAAATTTATTAGCAGATTTACATCAGGCTGAGATTATCTCAATAGGGCGTCGCTTAGAAACTGATGCTTTGTTTAGCCGCCAGCAGGAAAAACGTTCTAAAGATCGTCGATCTCGTTATACCAACCCCTTGTACTTACGTTTTCCTTTGTTTGATCCGGACAAGCTGCTTTCTAAAATTCAACCAGCATTTTCCATACTATTTAAACGAAATATTCTCGCTCTATGGAGCATCGCCATTGTTTTGGTTGGCATAGCTTGTTTGCCCGATGCCGCTGAATTAGTTAAGAGTATTGATAAAACCACGTTCACGGATCCTTCTACATTATTTTTTGCGATTCTTATGTGGCCGATTTTAAAAGCAATCCATGAATTTGCACATGGTCTCGCTGTTAAACACCATGGTGGCGAAGTGCACGAAGTAGGGGTTGCGGTTATGGTGTTGTTTCCAATCCCCTATATTGATGCTAGTGCCAGCGCAGTGTTTCCAAACAAATGGCATCGGATTATGGTTTCTTCCGCCGGTATCATGGCAGACATTACCTTGTGTGCACTAGCCCTTTTAGTGTGGTCGTTCACTAACGGAATTTTAAGCCATCTTGCGTTGGTCGCTGTCGTATTGACGGGGTTGTCAACGCTGCTATTTAACGGTAATCCGTTATTGAAATTCGATGGTTACTACATCTTAGCGGATTATTTAGAAATCCCGAACCTGGCTGAGAGAAGCCGTAGCTTTATTCGTAACCGTGTGGGAAATAAGGTATTTGGATTAAAGAGCGAGACAAGAGAAGTGGATAGGGGAGAAGGAGTGTGGCTTTCCTTGTATTGTGTTGCTGCTTCAGTTTACCGTTTCTTACTAACGTTAAGCATCGCATGGATGCTGAGTGCAAAGTTCTTACTTTTTGGAGCATTGTTGGCAATTTACGCGATTTTTACCTCGATCGTATGGCCAGCTGTGGGATTCTTTAATCGCCTTTGGTGTAATCCGAGTGTGTCTAGGGCTCGTTTGGTAACTGCCGCTATCACATTCCCAATTGTTTCTTTCGTGGTTCTAGGCTTGCTGCCAGCACCTTCTGTGAATACGGTTCAAGGTGTTGTGTGGTTGCCTGATGATGCGATAGTGCGAGTGGATAGTGAGTGTGAGATTCAAGCGGTGCACGCTGTAAATGGTAGCTCTGTAAGAGAAGGACAACCTTTGTTTGAATGTTATAACCCGTATGTAAGTCAAAACACGAGAATAATACTGTCGGAACGAGACGAGCTAATAGCAGAACAGTCTGGGCTACTTAAAGATGACATTGTAAGATATCAACAAATTCAACAAGAGCTAGATTCCAATAGCCTGCGCTTAAAAGATGCACAAAACCGAGAATCTGCCCTAGTCGTATATGCAAAATCAAACGGTCAATTTGTGATTGAAGGAGAGTTTGAGTTGATTGGACGGATGTTGCCAGCAGGAGCATTAGTGGCGTATCTTATTCCAGAAACACATACACGTACCATTAGATTAGCTTTGCCAGAGAGCACTTCAGATGCGAAGCTTGCATGGCGGGAAATTAGAATACGAGCCAGAAATAGTGGGGGCGATTTGCTTACGCATACCTCTCATGTAACACATCTCTCTGAAATAGCAACACACCAAGTACCAAGCACCGCTTTAACAAAAATAGGCGGGGGTGAACTTAAAGCGTCTGTAGTTGATAAGCATGTTCAGCTTGATGAACCTGCCTTTGATGTTGAGATCGCATGGCCGGTTACTGCGGATCCGTTACCAATTGGGTCCTTAGTATCAGTGAAACTAAAAGGCGAATCCAAACCATTAGGTGCTCAATGGTTGAGATCATGGCAACGCGCATTCCTGGGCAGGGTGAAGGTATGAGTTCTGTGATTCAGCTCGACCGGCGAGGTTACAGACTGGGAACACGTCTAGAGCGAGGGCTAGTCGTATCGGAAAAATCAAGTTTAGACTCTATGGATGATCGCCTGAAGTTTTTCGGGCGCAAGCTATTTTTTAAAGAAAATGATTTTATTCAGTTTGGAGAAACACTAGAGTCTATTCATCGTTTTTGGGATTTGGCAAATTCTTGCAGTGATGAGGAATTAGGCGCGCTGTGGTGTGAAAGTCACAATCCCTCTAATCGCTGCGCCTGTATTGCAGAATTTATTCTGCGAGAAACAGGATTGAAAGCACACGATGAACAGTTATACGCTGCATGGTTGTTGCGCGATACGCGATGTCTTGAAATGGCAACTGGCGAAGGGAAATCGTTGGTGGCAGCCTTAACCGCGGCCTGGGTCGCTAGTGAAGGCGTCAGAGTACACATTATAACTACGAACGAATACTTAGTTTCAAGAGATGCAGAGATTTACGAGCCTGTTTTCAAACGCGCAGGATTAATATCGTCGTATATTCTAAAAGATCAAAGTGATCACGATCGACGTGAAGCCTACAAAGCCGATGTAATTTACGTAACAGGTAAACAAGCGGGTTTTGATTACTTACGAGATTGTGTTTCAGGTCACAACGGTCACGGTCGTTTACGCAATAGCCTGAAGAAATTGATGCCACAGCGAGGCAATGCACCCATTCAGTGTGGGCTTGAGTTTGCATTGGTGGATGAAATTGACAGTGTATTAATAGATGAGGCTCGTACACCTCTCATTCTTGCAAGCGCAGCATCTGAACGTGCAGCGAAAAATGAACAAGCCGAGGCAGCAGTAGCACTAGGTCTGGCTGATATGCTAGAGGAATACGTGCATTTTGAAATTGACGCAAAGAACGCTTCAGTCGCATTAACCCCTGCGGGTGAGAAAAAGCTGATTGATTTGGCAGAGAAAATTAATGGCCCTTGGTTGTTGGCTCGATTTCGAAACGAGAAAGTTCGCCAAGCATTGCATGTGATGCACGTACTTGAAGTGGACGTCGACTACATCGTACGAAACGACTCCATAGAGTTAATTGATCAATCCACTGGACGAGCGATGTCCGACAGAAATTTGCCTCATGGAATGCAACAAATGCTGCAAGCTCACGTGGGGATTTCAATAACGGCAGAAGCAAAAGTACAATTATCGATTACTTTTCGTGGGCTTTTCAGTCGTTACCGCCACCTATGCGGAATGACGGGCACATTAAAAGGGCTTGAACGTGAGATACACGCTGACTTCGGCGTGCACTGTCAAGTTATACCAACACACAGCCCCAGTTCATTGATTACGCATAAGCCACTTGTATTCCGTACGCGCGGTGAACAAGTACTTTGGGTTGTGCAGGATGTAAAGAAACGCATCGGTAAAGGTCAGCCAGTGTTACTGGGTGTTCGCTCAGTTGAAGAGTGTGCTTCTCTTAGTACTGTGTTAAGCGGGCACCGTGTCAAACACCATGTAATAAATGCTGTGAATGACGCTGAGGAAGCCCGAGTTATTGCAAAAGCCGGCGTAGCGGGCACCGTAACTATTGCCACCAATATGGCGGGCAGAGGTACGGATATTCCATTAGATGATGCGGCAATAAAAGCCGGTGGCTTACATGTCGTTAGTTTATCGCTTAATGAGTCGTTTCGGGTAGAACGACAACTCTTTGGCCGAGCAGGTAGACAAGGTCAACCTGGATCCTGCCAACGAGTATTTAGTATGGACGATCCAATGCTGAAACAGAATTTACCCAGAGCAGTTAGAAATTTCAGTGAATATATTGCTATGAAAAATTCGAACTACGGACATCTTGTTGGCAATAGATTGGTGGCCGTAGTTGTTCATGCCACCGAAAGACTGCATGAGACACAGCGTAGGAATACGTGGCGGCTTAACCAAGATATCGAGCGCCGCTTAGCCTATGGCATTCACAGAACTATTTGTCGAGGTTAATATGAAATACCAGAATAGTACATCCAACAGATTCAATGGATTCCGCCTCTTTGTATTACTCGCGGTGATTATGTTATCTGCGAATACTTACGCACAAGGCGATTCAGAATTGTACGACTGTTTAATCGAGCCAAATGTAGTAGCGTCTGTTGGAAGCCCAGTACAGGGTGTATTAGCCGAAGCTCTCGTTAATCGTGGTGAGTTTGTTACCAAGGGCCAACCGATCGCACGCTTAGAAGCGACATCCGAGATTGCAAGTTTGGAACACGCTCGATTACGTGCGGCTATGGCTTCAGAAATTGAAGCTCGTAAAGCCGATCTTCGCTTAGCCAAGGTCAATTTGGATAGGCAAGCGCAAATGAAAAGACAAGGATTAGAAACGGCGCAAAAGTACGATGAAGCCGTTGCCCGTCGAGATGTAGCACAAGCAAGCTTAATACAAGCTCAGGAAAATATTCAATTGCTCTTGTTAGAGCAAAAGCAAGCAGAACGCCGCGTTGATGAACGAACGATAAAAAGTCCGATTGATGGCGTGGTTGTTGAGCAACATACGTTTCCTGGTGAATTCGTTTACGATAATGCGATTCTCACGGTTGCACAGCTACACCCCCTTCGTGTTGAAGTCGTGTTGCCGGCGAGATTTTTTAAATCTTACAGTCCAGGTGATGTCGCGGTTATAAAACCTGAACTAGAACATGCGACAGAGATTTACGCAGCGGTTGATGTTGTGGATCGATTGCTGGATACCCGTAGTGGTACCTTCGGTATTCGGTTGATGTTACACAACGAAGATCTCTCGATTCCCGGTGGGCAAAAATGTCAGCTGATGTTTCGATCGAGACTCTCGGAAGCGTCTCAATAGTTTGGGTGCATAGAATTCGAGACATTTGAATGCCGCTGCGCAAACGCAATATAAACGATCTGGTCACTGATCGGTTCAAACTTGAACCGCTGTCGCCGCGTGTCTTGTATTCCGCTGATGTTCAATGGTTAGGTGGGATTCAAGGCTTCCAATCATTTTCAGCAAACGACGATGTAAAAGCACGAAACCTAAACGATACCCCAGATTCTTTGGTTCAAGTGATTGAGACCAAGCCTAGAAGTATCGTAGCGCACGAGTCAAGTATAGAAAATCAAAGTAGCCATGATCCACACATTAGTACGGTAATCATTCAGCCAAACAGCGAGAGCAGTGAATCCGTTGAACAATGGTTAACGGATATTACTGATCAGTTGAAAGCGGCAAACTCGGTCGATATTTTATATCTGCCTGTTAGTGATGACGGGAATTTGTTGATAAATGAATCTACACAAATGTTACCCGTGGATGTACTTATTAACGCGCACGCCTTTTCTGAGTGGCAGAACTATTTGGCTACGGGGGCCAAAATAATTACCTATTCACCTGATACTGATGAAAACATGGATTCTTCTAGTGAAGAATTTGATAGATTATCATCTAGCGAGCGTTCAATACAAGCTCTTACGGCCACAATCGTAGAGCATGGTGTTGCCCCGCAGGCTGAATCTAACCACGATTCATTGTCGCTAACCACTCGAAACGGATCGGCTGCTATTTACACGGTGACCAATCTAACCGACTCCGGCGCGGGGTCATTTCGAGTTGCGTTGGAATCTGCACTGAACGACAACGATCCTGCCCCTGCACTTATCCGATTTGATGTGTCAGGCACGATTGCGTTACAAACTGCTTTGCCAGACATAGATGGCTCTATTTATATCGATGCGTATCACGGGGCCACCAATACCTCAGTGCCTAGAATTATATTCGATGCTGCTCAACTCGGAAGTAACGATGTAATCGATATTATTAATGCAAACGACGTTTTTGTTCAAGGCGTTGCGATTATTAATTCCAACGCTGATGCTATTGATATTAGAAATTCTGATGGTGTGGTTATTCAAAATAATTTTTTGGGGAATGATGGTGATACGGTATTTTCGAACGACGGTAGGGGTGTTGAAGTTTCTTCCAGTCGCAATGTAACGATCGAAGGCAATGTTATTTCGGGTAATGTTACGGAAGGTATTTTTGTTACCGGTGTTTTAAATGGGGAAGATACTGTTCGTGTATACCGAAATATGATCGGCTTGGATAGAACTGGACAGAATGTGCTGGGCAACGGTGGTAGTGGGATTAGTTTGCAGAACGTCGCTAATGCTCATATTGGATTGGACGATTCGTTGGGCAATTATATTGGGGGTAATGATGGAAATGCAATCAGAGTATTCGGAATAGAGAATCTTGTCATCGGTGGTAACGTCATTGGGGTTACTACGAATGGTTTGGAAGCTGTCAACACAAATTCGAACATCGTTTTCTCATCACAAGGTTCAGGAATAATTATCGGGTATGACGCTGCGATAGGTTCCACAGGCAATACTATTTCCAATAGCGAAGGAAACGGTATTTCAATATTTGGATCCCAATCCGGAATAAATGATCTCAGAATTACTGGTAATTATATAGGAACCGATACTACGGGTTCCATTGCTATGGGCAATTTAGAGGATGGTATTAACGTAGGCGGAATTGTTTCTAATGTCGATATTGGTGAGCCGATTGCCGGAGGTGGAAACGTAATATCAGCAAACGGCGACCATGGGATATTTCTTAGTGGTACTAGCGTATTTAATGTTCGTATCGATAACAATCATATTGGTCTGAGCGCTGATGGATTAATTGAACTAGGTAATGCTCAAACCGGTATAGGTACATCTCGGTCCACTACTAATTTGACGTCAACCGGTTTTATTGTTGGTTCTATTGACACAGGTAGCGGTGAGAACGGAAATGCTTTTGCGGGCAACGGATTGAGTGATATTCGATTGAATAGTGGGATTGATGTTCAAGTGCTAAGCAATTCATTCGGCGTACTCAGTGATGGAACTGTCGCTGTAAACAACAGTACGGCGATCGAAGCTGGTGGCAACGTCGCTGGTCTTATTGTCGATGGTAACTTTATAGGGGCCTATCAAACGGGCATCAACCTAACCGCGTCTGACACAAGAGATGCTGAGATAACTAACAATGTAATTGGTCGAGTTGCGGCAGGGCAACCCACCGGAAATATGGATAGAGGGGTTCTTCTGGGTAGTGGCAGTTCGGACGTAACCGTAGCGCTTAATGAGTTTTATTATGCCCAAGGCGCAGCAGTTTACATAAACCAAAACTCTTCACGTAATACGGTTGTAAGCAACAGTTACCATGGGATAGGTGGCTTATTTACAGAGCTGCAGAACAGTGCGAATGACGGTATAAATTCTCCTTTGATATCGGTTGCAGAGCAATTGAACTCAACCACCCTTGAAGTGAGCGGGGATTTTAATGCAAACTCAAACACGACCTACCTTTTGGAAATCCAGTTATTAGAAGCCAATATCGGTGATGGTTCAGTTCTACTCGGCACTGCAAACATACATACAAATGGTTCGGGTGTGGCAAATTTTACAGTGTCTATTAATTCGAATGACCTTCAAGCTGGAAATATCGTCGCATCGATAACTCAACAAAGTCCGACAAATGGGTTGACGAACAGTTCCGAATATTCATTGCCTGTCGCGATTAATGTGCCGGCAAATATGTCTAATCCCATCGGGCCGATAACCGATGACGACATAAGCGATAATAGCGTTGATGAAAACAGTGTTCCTGGCAGCACTGTTGGCATAACTGTACAGGCGGATGATCCTGACGCGGCTGATACGGTGACCTACAGTTTATCGGTTAATCCAGGCGGTTATTTTGACATTGATCAATTGACGGGTGTGATTACTACTCTGGCACCCTTCGACGCAGAAACCGATACAAGTTTCGATGTAACTGTAGAAGCAGAATCATCGGATATGACGACTTCAACACATACGTTTACTATAGCGGTAAACGACATAGACGAGTTCGACGTAACCTCGATTTCCGATAGCGATAGCGCGCCGAACACGGTTTCATCTACGGCGCCAATGGGTACTGCCGTTGGCATTACCGCTTTAGCTACAGATGACGATATCAGCAACAACGTAACCTACAGTTTAGACAGTAACGCTAATGGTCGATTCGATATTGATACGACAACCGGTGTTGTTTTTGTAGATGCCAACTTATCAGCAGATGCAGGAACCATCAAGACTATAACGGTAGAAGCGCTATCTGATGATGGTAGCGTGACTCAGGTGTTGCTGCCTGTGGCAATTACTGGCGATATTGGTCCTCTTGTTGACTCCAACTCAAGTGGCAACAGTGTTGATGAAAATAGCCCGATTGGCAGCACAGTTGGTATCACGGCCCAGGCCGCCGATCCAGATGCCGCTGATACGGTGACCTACAGTTTAGACAACAGCCAATCCGTACCCTTTGAGATTCACGCAACCACGGGCGTTATAACCACAACGGCTTTGTTAGATGCAGAAACTACAGCTAGTTTTCTCTTGTCTGTTGTTGCCGAGTCTTCGGATGGGACCTCTTCGCAGGCAGTATTTCAGGTGGTTGTGAACGATGTCAATGAGTTTACTCCTAACGTGGAGCCTCTAAACAATAATATTCCAAATATTGTTGTTGCAGAAGACGCAATGGCGGGTACCTTATTAGGCCAGGTGCAGTCCACGGATGATGATGCTAGCTTCACACCACAGCAGTACACAATAGTCTCTGGGAACGATGATAATTTGTTCCATATCGATCCTTCTAACGGTAATCTGTCTATATCGCTTGGTGCTAACTTAGATGCAGAAACTCTGCAGGTATACAATTTATTTGTCACCGTATCTGATGGTTTTAATGACTCTCCACCTGCATTAATTACAGTCGTTGTTACCGATGTCAACGAGCATGCAGTCACGATACCTATTGATGCCGATACTTCGGCCAATACAGTTGCACACGACGCCGGCATTGGATCATTAGTTGGTGTTATGGCCTTCGCGGAAGATGAAGATGTTGGTGATAACGTGTCGTATATCTTGAGCAATAGTGCGAATGGGCGTTTTGGTATTGATCAACAAACAGGAGAAATTAGGACTGCTGCCTTGTTGGTTGCTGATGCGGGTACAACTCAGACTATTGAGATTGACGCGATATCTGACGATGGTAGTGTGACGCAGCTGTCTGTGCAGGTAACGATTACTGCCGGTATTGGTCCTCTTGCTGACTCTAATTCAAGTGCCAATAGAGTTGATGAAAATAGCCTGATTGGCAGCTCAGTTGGTATCACGGCACAGGCTATAGATCCAGATGCCGCTGATACGGTGACCTACAGTTTAGACAACAGCCTAGCTTTACCCTTTGAGATCAACGAAACCACGGGCGTTATTACCACAACGGCAAAT
>CAYULV010000068.1:0-16305 GCA_964445655.1 uncultured Granulosicoccaceae bacterium
GATCCCGACATCAGCCTGTGCGAGGGCGGGCGCGTCATTGATGCCGTCGCCCGCCATGGCGACTCTGGCGCCGCCTTTCTGCAATTCGGATACAATTTTGAGCTTGTCCTCAGGCGAAACATCGGCATGGATTTCATCAATCCCGACTTTCCTCGCCACAGCCTGAGCGGTGGCTTCGGAGTCGCCGGTCAGCATGACGACTTTCAGCCCTTCTGCGTGCAGTCGTTCTATCGCCTCAGGCGTTGTCTCCTTGATTGGGTCGGCCACGCCAATCATGCCCGCAAATGCCCCATCGACACTCACAAACATGACGGTTTGACCTTCCGAGCGATACTGATCGGCTTCAGCGCTGTATCGATCCGACCAGACGCCAAGCCTTTTCATCATTTTTGAGTTGCCGATGGCGACCACCTGTCCATCGACGATGGCTTGAGCGCCTTCGCCTGTAACCGATTGGAAATCTGTGGCGGTGGAATCTTGCGCGTTGCGCTCTTCAGCGCCCCGAACAACCGCTTCGGCCAGAGGGTGCTCGCTTGAACGCTCAACTGCAGCGACGAGACTTAAAAGAGCGGCTTCATCAAACGGATTGGCGGGTTTAACAAGAACGAGTTCCGGACGGCCAAGTGTGAGCGTGCCGGTCTTGTCGACAATAATAGTGTCGACTTTTTCAAACGTTTCCAGCGCCTCGGCATTCTTGATGAGAATACCGTTTGATGCGCCTTTGCCTGTGCCAACCATGATCGACATTGGCGTTGCAAGGCCAAGAGCGCACGGGCAGGCAATGATCAGAACAGCGACAGCATTCACGAGGGCGAACGCCATGGCCGGGTCGGGGCCGAAGATGGACCAGACAATAAACGTCACAATAGCGATGACGATCACGGCCGGGACGAACCAGGAGGAGACAAGGTCGACCAGTCGCTGGATCGGTGCGCGCGAGCGCTGCGCGGCGGCGACCATTTGCACGATTTGCGATAGCAGGGTGTCTTCCCCAACATGCGTCGCCTGCATGACCAACGAACCGGTGCCGTTCACCGTGCCGCCGGTCACGCGGTCATCCTTGGTTTTCTCAACGGGAACCGGTTCGCCAGTGACCATCGATTCGTCGACTGAAGAGCGTCCTTCCAGCACCGTGCCATCGACCGGAATTTTCTCACCCGGCCGCACCCGTAGTCGGTCGCCCGCGCCGACCTCCGCGAGATCGACTTCTTCCTCGCTGCCATCCCCGGCGATCCGCCGCGCTGTCGGCGGAGAAAGTTCAAGCAGTGCGCGGATCGCGCCGGACGTTGCGCTTCGTGCGCGCAGCTCAAGGACCTGGCCCAGAAGAACCAGTGTCACGATCACAGCAGCGGCTTCATAATAAACGGCCACGGTCCCGCCATGGCCTCTAAAAGACTCCGGGAACAGGCCGGGCGCGAAAGTGGAGACAAGTGAATAGACATAGGCCACGCCGACACCCATCGCGATGAGCGTGAACATGTTCAGGCTACGCCGCTTAACCGATTGCCACCCACGGACGAAGAAAGGCCAACCGGCCCACAACACGACGGGTGTTGCGATAAGAGCCTGCAACCAGACCGCCCACCGGGGATCAATCCAGTTGGAAACCGAGCTTGCCGGGATCATCTCGCCCATGACGAAGCCAACCAGAGGAACAGACAGGACAAGGCCGACCCAGAAGCGCCGCGTCATATCTTCCAGTTCGGATGTGTCTTCTTCGGCGCTGATCGTTTCCGGCTCTAGCGCCATGCCACAGATCGGACATCCGGTGTTTGAAGTTTCGCGCACCTGAGGATGCATCGGGCACGTCCAAACAGTGCCGCCATAGTCAGAAGGGACGTTATCAAAGTCCTTGTCGGCCGCTGCTGCGTTGGAATGACAATGTTCGCCATGATGCGAGTGGTTCGAATGTTTGTGATTGGTCATATGAGGTCTCAAACAGGGGCGCGCCGCAACAGAAACTGGCTGGTGCGGCGAAAGATTTAGCTCAGGAAGATTTGTTGAACCGGTTGTAGAGCGGCACGAATACCAGAGCGCCGTACCAGCCGTAGAGATAGCTCTCGATCAGCCCAATTCCGAAGCCGAGCGGCGTCAGAAATTCAAAGCCAGGTAAAAGGCCTTCCCAGGCGCCATGCATATGCAGCGCTGGGGGCGTAACAAGGCCCCAACCGATGCAGATCAAAAATGTAATGACGAGGAATAGGGACAAGGCATGTCCCAAAGATGTGATTTTCATGAAGTCACCTCCTTGCGGGTTGGTAGTGCAGCGCTGCGTTGTTGTGTGCCGATAACAGATACATAATACCCCTATGGGGTATATTCAAGAGCATCATTTTTTGAGAGAAGTGAGCACGACGCAGAAGGAAATTTTACCTCAACTGGTCCAACGTCGAAAATGAGCCAGTCGCCGCTTGATTTCCGTACTGAGATACGACTCGATTTCAATAATGCTTGACTCTTTTGCAACTATAAGAACAAAATAGGAACATCATGCAACAAGAAAGCCTGCCACCGGGCGCTGTTGAAAGCGCTTTGAACACTATTTGTCCCAAAAATCATGGGGTTATCAGCCTCGGACGTGAAGTCTGTCTGGCGCGAGGACGCGTGCATGAAATCCAGGGCGATAGTGCGGACGTGTTTGTTATGGCCGCCGGGGCGGCCCTTGATGGCCCTGTATTCTGGTGCGGACTTGCAGGCGATGTAGCCGCTTTGTCGCCACTCGGCGTGCAGCCATTTTTTGATCCCGCAAGACTGGTCGTAACGACAGGTGTGTCACGACTGGAAGTGTTGTGGACGGGCGAGCAAGCTTTGCGCACGGATGGTATTTCCTGCGTGGTGCTTGAGGTTCAGTCCGGTCCTGACCTTAGAGAAAGTCGGCGCTTGCAGATTGCGGCGGAAGAAAGCGGTGCACTCGGATTAATTCTGATCAAGGGACGCGCGCATACATCCGCAGCGGAGACGCGCTGGCAATGTGACGCCATCAAAGGCAATGGGGCTGGATGGCGATGGGCGTGTACGAAAAACAGAAAAGGAGAACGCAAAGCGTGGGATGTCAGATGGCGGGGGTTAGGCAATGGTCCGGGTATTATCCATATGGCTGCCGCAACTGCCGCTTGATCGACTTGTGCGATATGGCGATCTGCGTCTTGGCGGACCATTTGCTGTTACGAAAGACATCAAGAATGCGTCGCGCCTTGCGCATCTCAATCCCGCCGCGAGAGATGCCGGTCTCACGACTGGCCTTTCTATTCCTGATGCGCGTGCAATCTGCCCCGACCTGCTGACAGAACCGTCGGATGTCTTGCGAGAAAAAGGTCTTCTGCGCGCTTTGTGGCGATGGGCGGACCAATTGTCCCCTCGCGTCGCGCTTGATCGGCCGGACGGTCTCTTACTCGATATAACAGGGTGCGCGCATCTCTTCGGCGGTGAGGGCGCAATGGGCAACGAGGCGCGCGCGCGATTGGCCGACATGCATATTGTGTCGCGAATTG
This sequence comes from uncultured Granulosicoccaceae bacterium, assembly GCA_964445655.1. Taxonomy (GTDB): domain Bacteria; phylum Pseudomonadota; class Gammaproteobacteria; order Granulosicoccales; family Granulosicoccaceae; genus Granulosicoccus. Next base: position 3,492 of record CAYULV010000068.1, read on the forward strand.
GCGTTGCTGACACCAAAGGGGCTGCGCGCGCGTTAGCGAGATATGGCAAGGATGCCGTCGCGATCGCTGAGGCTGGCCGGACGCATGACGCGTTGAAACCATTGCCGATTGAGGCGCTGGATATTCCGTCAACGATGGTGAGTGAGCTGGCGCAAACGGGCCTGAAGACGATTGGTCAATTGTATGAAATCAAATCAAGCGAGCTGGCGCGCCGGTTTGGTTTGGAACTGACCTCTGCGCTCGGTACATCAACAGGGCAAAGCCCGGACCCGGTTAGCCCGGCTGCAGCCGACCCTGTCTATGCCGCTCGTATGACACTCCCGGAACCTATTGGGTTTCAGTCCGATCTTGAAAACGTCTTGGAGCGTTTGGCGACATCCGTGTGTCGTCGATTACAGGACACGCAAAAAGGCGCACGCCGATTTGTCCTGACCGTTCGCTGCGTTGATACGGGCGATCACCCTTTAATCGTCGGTTTTGCAAAGCCGTGCTTTGAGGTCGGACCGATCCTGCAGCAGTTTGCGCGTCCGATGGATGATCTGAAGATTGAGTTTGGCGCGGACTGGTTTCGACTGGAGGCGCAGAGCATTGAACCCATCAGGCTTAGACAAACCAGATTGGGCGAGGCGGTCGACACAGAAGATAATGTGGCGCGTGCGATCTCAACAATTGGCAACCGGATCGGGTTCGATCATGTGCGCAAGTTTGAAGCGCGTGACAGCCATTTGCCCGAACGCGAATTCACTTCGGTCGAAGCGATGGATCGTGCGATTGATCCCGTCTGGCGTAAAGCGCCGAGGCGGCGGCCTATACGTCTTTACAAACGGCCTGAATATCTACGCGCACTTGAGCCAGGTCGTCCGCCAATTCGTTTTGAGTGGCGACGTAACACGTACGAAACGGCAACGGCAAAGGGTCCGGAGCGTCTGACACCGGAATGGTGGCGCGACGAAGACATGCGCACGCGTGACTATTGGACAGTCCAGACACAGCAAGGTTTGCGTTTGTGGCTTGTCACATATCCCGGCATGGAGCCGCCGCAATGGTATGTGGCGGGCAAGTTCCCATGAGCTACGCTGAACTTTGCGCCATGAGCAATTTTACCTTTTTGACCGGCGCGTCACATGCCGAAGAAATGGTGCTGCGCGCGCAGAAACTTGGCCTTGGCGCCATTGCGATTGCTGACAAGAACACGTTTGGCGGGATCGTGCGCGGGCATGGCGCGGCCAAGGAAATCGGGATGCGTTACATTGTTGGCGTGCGTCTCGTTCTGACAGACAGCTCTGACATTCTCGCCTATCCCAAAACCCGGACCGCCTTTGGCCGATTGTCTCGCCTTCTGACCATCGGCAAACGCCGCTCTGAAAAAGGAAGCTGCCAACTTGATCTCGACGATCTTCTGAACTGGGGAGAAGACAGCATTCTCATCGGGCTATGCGGGCCGCGTTTCGAATCCACGATGAAACGCCTTTCCGCCAAATACGGCGATGATGTCTATATCGGCATGGCGCCGAGATATGATGGCGATGATGCGGACAGGTTCGATAAACGCGCAAAGCTCGCAAAATCTATTGGCGTTGAACCCGTCGCTATTGGCGATGCGCTTATGCATGAAGGCCGACGCATTCGGATCGCTGACATCCTGTCCTGCCTCAGAGAAAAGACCACGATAGATAAACTTGGCCGTCACGCCCAGCCCAATGCAGAGCGCCGCATCAAGTCCGAGTTTGAAATGCGCAGGCTGTTCAAGGGCCATGAACAGGCTTGCGCGAATACGTGGGCAATAGCGAACGCCTGCATATTCTCACTTGATGAACTCAAATATGAATATCCGGATGAGATTACTGACGGCATGGAGCCGAACGAACGCCTGCGCATGCTCACCGAAGAGGGGCTCGTTCGCCGCTATCCTGACGGCGTTTCGCTCAAAGTCCGCGCCATGGTCGAAAAAGAGATGACGCTGATCGCGGAGCTGGACTATGCCCGCTACTTTCTGACGGTGCATGACATTGTCCAGTTTGCGCGCTCGAAACACATTCTCTGTCAGGGACGTGGCAGCGCAGCGAACTCAGTCGTCTGTTACGCGCTTGGGATCACTGAAGCGTCCCCTGAGATGATTACGATGGTGTTTGAGCGGTTCATCTCCGAGGCGCGCGATGAACCGCCGGATATAGATGTCGACTTCGAACATGAGCGCCGTGAAGAGGTCATCCAGCATATCTATGAAAAGTATGGGCGGCACCGTGCCGGACTATGTTCGACGGTGGTTCATTTCCGATCACGCCGCGCCATCCGTGAAGTTGGAAAAGCCATGGGTTTATCAGAAGACGCTGTTGGCGCGCTTTCCAGTCAGGTCTGGGGTGTTTCAAGCAGCGGGCTTGGAGATGAACGCGCCAAGGCTGCTGGGCTTGATGTCAAGGACAAACGCCTTCGCCTGACGCTGGAACTGACGAAGGAGATCATCGGTTTTCCGCGTCATCTCTCGCAACATGTCGGCGGCTTTGTCATTACACGCGGCCGACTGGATGAACTATGCCCCATTGAAAACGCGGCGATGGAAGATCGCACGGTCATCGAATGGGACAAGGATGATGTTGATACGTTAGGAATGCTCAAAATCGACGTGCTCGGCCTTGGCATGCTTTCCTGTATGCGCAAGGCGTTTGATTTGCTCGCCAGATGGAAGGGAGAAAGCTACACGCTGGCGACACTCCCCCAGGAAGACCCCCAAGTCTACGACATGCTCTGTGAAGCCGACACCGTAGGTGTCTTTCAGGTCGAGTCGCGTGCGCAGATGAACTTCCTGCCGCGTATGCGGCCGCGCACCTTTCAGGATTTGATTGCGGAAGTCGCGATTATCAGGCCCGGTCCGATCCAGGGCAATATGGTTCATCCCTACATCCGGCGACGGCGCGGTGAGGAACCTGTCGTCTTCCCTTCTGAAGAACTCCGCGAAGTGTTGGAGCGGACTTATGGGGTTCCACTCTTTCAGGAACAGGCGATGCAGATTGCCGTTGTTGCAGCGGGGTTTACGTCGACAGAAGCCGATGCGCTTAGACGCGCGCTCAATGGGTTTCGCCGGCAAGGCGCGGTTGAGGACTTCAAAGAACGGTTCATCGCTGGATGTCTGACACGCGGCTATAAGCCGGATTTCGCTGAGAACTGTTTTAAACAGCTTGAAGGGTTTTCCAGTTACGGGTTTCCCGAAAGTCATGCGGCGAGCTTTGCACTCATCGTCTATGCATCTTCCTGGGTGAAGCGTCATCATCCGGAAGTCTTTTGCTGCGCGCTGCTAAATGCGCAACCTATGGGGTTCTACGCGCCCGCCCAGATCGTGCGCGACGCCATCCAACATGGCGTCAAAGTCTACCCAGTGTGTGCAGAGCGATCATACTGGGATAATGTTCTGGAGTACGATCATGATGGCACGCTGGCTGTACGTCTGGGGTTTCGCCAGATCAAAGGATTTAAGGAAGATGATGGCCACTGGCTTGCTGCGGCGCGCGGCAATGGCTATCGGTCCATCGATGCCATTTGGCGGCGTGCGGGGCTTGGTCGTCCTGCGCTGAAGAAACTTGCCGGGGCGGATGCTTTTACTGAGTACGGGCTGACAAGGCGTAATGCGCTATGGCAAGTCAGCGGACTTGGGGGAGACAAGCCGCTCCCTCTGTTTGAACGAGACGGCGAAGGTCTGCCGGACATTAAGGCGATCCTTCCGACGCTATCGAGCAATGAGGAAGTTTTTGAAGACTATGTCGCCACCCGCCTGACGCTCCGTGAGCATCCCGTGTCGCTCTTATGTCCTGACATGCCAGACTTCTGTTCCGCCGATAAACTCAGGACAACACCCAATGGGGCATGGTTGAGTGTTGCAGGTCTTGTCATCACGCGGCAGCGCCCGGGCACGGCGAGCGGCGTGATCTTCCTCACACTTGAAGATGAAGGCGCTGTTTCAAACATTGTGGTCTGGCCGAAAGTGTTTGAGAAATACCGCAAGGCCGTGATGGCCGGGCGCCTCTTGCGCATACGCGGACGCTTGCAGCGCGAAGGGTCGGTCACCCATGTCATTGCGACCTATATCGAAGACTACTCATTCCTTCTGGACAGTCTTGGCGATCCCATCAGCGCTGGCGCCACTATTGATCCGTCACAAGACAGCATGGATGAAGCAAAACGGCCGGTGCAGGAAAGCAGAACCGGTCCAAGGCCGACAAAACAAACAACACCAACGGAGGAAATCACGAAGGCGCTACAACAGGCACGTCACGCAGCTTACGGCTCAGGCGCCAGACATCCGCGCGAACAAGCGAAGAAGCTATTTTACAGTCGTGATTTCCATTAAATGGTCGGCTCAATATCACTCCGATTTGGTCTCTAGTGACTTCTGCAATGCGCGCATTAGGAGACATTGGCTCCGAGGCTCAAGTCGCCCTAAATAGGCCACTGAACAACGATCAACACGCATCTAAGTCCTATTTCTTGCGAGATATTCTAGACGGGGCGAGCGTTCTGTGTCGTCCGAATTGAGTTCAATGCTGGTTTAGCGGCGCTCTTATTCGCTATCCGTGGAAGACTGTCCCTCACCTTCGAGACCGCGATTGGAGATGGTTTGGCTAATATGCACGACGATGTCGTCCATTACAGATCTCATTTCGATGATATTTGCTTGGGTGAGATCTTCGCGCAATCCGCCCTCTCGATCTCTGCCATTTCGATGGACACAGTCATGACGCAAAGCCACAAAGAATCTGAGCCGGTCAAGCTTTGCAAGATCGGGTTCGATCGCGAGATTGACGCCGATACTATACCATTTCGGTACCCCGGCGGCCTTACTACAAACCACCCCAGGTTTGCCGAACTGGTGGAACAATCGTTCTTTAACCGCACGCACGACTTCGTCCTTCACCGTCAAGTTCTGTTCGATCATGTGCGCTGCATCTAGTTTTAGATATTTGATCGATCCGTCACTCCTAGCAAAGCGGATTAGTGCGTCCTTGTCGTTAGCTAGATATGCGGCGAGCTGGTCAGCGAGATATGTCTCGAAAATCGACCAGGCCTGCATGAGGGCCATTCGATTGTTCAAGTTTCGGCTATCTTCGCTGCAATGCTTGGCGATAAACGCATCTAACTCGGTGCAGTCATCTTGGTAGAAAGATTGCGGCGTGTCAGAGATGGTGTAGAGCCATTCGGCTTCATAATCATCTTCATAATAGTCATGCTCATAAAACCAATCCGGCGGCTCGATATGGACATCAACATCCTGGTGCTTCTCTAGTGCTCCGTCCACTGACGCAGAATCATTGGTAACCGTCACGAAATAGGAGGTGCGGCAATGCTCGCATTCAATGTCAGTGGTCTCCACCCCAGTAACTTCCGATTGCTTGTCTGCCATCAGATTGGCCACCGGCATGTGTACATATTCTGAGACGTGCTGACGGCATTCGGGATTAGGGCAGGTAAACTCTGCCAGTGCGCCACTGGCTTCGAGCTCTTCCAGCTCCATCATGCGCGCTTTAGCAGATCCCATTTTTCACCTAGAAAAGTCGCTCAAAGCCACACCATACCATGAATGGCTTTTCACGAATATTTCGATAATAGGAAGTGAGAACGCCGCCCACCACGATCCACGCGCTAGCGTTACAGCGTAACCGTCGATGTGCTGGTCAGCTCACTCACCTGCTTCGTATCGAGGAAAAGCGGCCTGCGCTGACAAAGCGCGGTCCATGCCGTCCTGTTGTTCGAAGATCTCGCTCCGATGACACGTTAGCGCGAGCACGAGGCCGCAATCTGAGAGCTTGAGTTGGTGCACCGTCGAGAGGTTGGAGCGTGCGCGCGTTAGCGCATGAAGCTCGGTCTCCTCACTCCGTGCGCTAAGGTGCGGGAAGGTCTTCTTGGCCCAAAAAAGAACCAAACGTGAACTTTTTCGCCCCCAAGTCTTGTGGCTCGAAATAATCGTTCCTACATCATCTTGTGGTATCCGTAGGGGAAAGTGCTGATGGCAAGTGAGACAGGACACGCTGAATCAACGCAAACTGCGCCCATTCAGGCCGCAGCGCCCTGCTTTACGCCCCCAAAACGTTCTATCCCCGCCAAGACCAGTTTAATCCTCTTCATCAGAGCCGGTGGGCGCTGTGAACGCGAGGGGTGCAACGGACGCCTGTTTGAACATCACCTTTCCAAACAACCCGGCAATTATGCGGACCGTTCGCACATTGTCGCCTTCTCTAAAAAGGGTTCCCGCGGCGATGACCCTGCGCGTCCCATCGATATCCACGATGTCGATAATCTTATGGCACTTTGCAAAGCTTGCCATAAGGAAATCGACGATCATCCGGAACGCTTCAGCACGTCATCGCTGAAAGCCATGAAGGAGAAGCATGAGCGCCGGGTTGATGCCCTACTCGATGCCGCGCCAGACCTAGGCTCTCACCTCATTTCATTCACAGCGCCTATCAGAGGATTTCGCGTTGAAATTCCGCGTCACGATATGTTTGATGCCATATTGCCACGCCACCCTCATGATGGCCGCGAAACCAGTATTGATCTCACGGCGCTGACGGGTCTCGGCGAGGATGACGCCCTCCTTTCTGTTGGGCGTCGGTTGATCGACCAAAGCCTTGATCACGCCTATGGTCCGGGCGGGCCGGTCGAAGCGGCGGGGCGTGTTTCTCTATTCGCGATTGGCCCTATTCCCTTGCTCGCCTATTTGGGGTCACGCCTTGGCGACAAAGTCCCGGTCGATCTTTATCAGCGTCATCGGGACACCGAAGACTGGTCATGGAAGCAACAAGGCACCGGCAATTGCGCCGCATATAGACTGACCTGCCTGGAAGATCGCGGCGCAGAAGCGCCTGTCGCGATCCTCGTTTCCCTTAGCGGCAGAATCTCGCGAGAGACCCTACCTGACGACATTGCAAGCAGGTCCACGCTCTATGAAATTGAGCTTGCCGATGCCTCCCCCACCCCCACTTTTTTGAGCTCCGCTGACGACCTCGCAGCGTTCCGCCGCTTCTGGCACGATGCTCAATCCGAGATCGCTGCAAAACATGGCGATGATAAACCGCTAGCGCTTTTGCCAGCCGTGCCGGCACCGATAGCCGTCAGTCTTGGAAAAGACCGTCTGCCAAAGGCGCGCGCACCCCTTCAAATATTCGATAATGACGTGGCCAAAGGCGGGTTCACGTTTCAATTGGAGATTACATAAATGACCCGCACGTCAGACCTAAACACCCTTTTGAGCGCGCAGCAAATTGCGCAGGAAAGCCGAGAAATGTACGAGCTCCGGGATCACCGGGAGAATGTCGAAACGACTATTCGCTCAGCGTTTCCCGGTGCTAACCCCACGATCCGATATGGCGGCTCCAAAGCCAAAGGCACAATGATCAAGGAAAGCTATGACCTTGATATCATCGTGTATGCCCAACATGACGACGACACACTGGGCAACACGCTTCCAGAGATCTATGAGAATATTGCGCATGCGCTGGTCGGCGACTATTACGTAGAGCCTAAGACTTCTGCCTTGCGTCTGTTCGCCAGAAAAGACGGCCAGCGGGGAGATCGGCTTTACATCGACGTTGTGCCAGGCCGTTTCGTCGATGGCACGCGCGGCGACGCTTATCTCCACCAAAATGATGGTCAGAAATCTCGCTTAAAAACCAATCTGCAAGTCCATATCGACCACATCAAATATTGCGGCGTGATCGATGCCTTGAAGCTCGGCAAACTCATGCGCGTCCGGCACGATCTCGATATCAAGCAATTTGCGCTCGATTTGCTCATCATCGAGCTTCTAAAAGGCAAGCGGTTCACTACCCTGGACAGTCAGTTTACTCATCTTTTGGAGCAATTGGCGTCAGAGTCGAGCTTGCCAGCGATCGAGGATCCCGCAAACCCGAGCGGCAACGATCTTTCTCATTTGCTCAATTCAGCAGTCTTGTCGGAGTTAAGAACCGTCGCATCAACCATGCTAAACCAATCTGAAAAATATGGCTGGGGTGCAGCATTCGGTGAGGCAGAGCTAACCGGACCAGCGCGCGTCGCGGTCATCACAAGTGCTGCAGAGAATGTAGATGCGCCGACACAGCCATGGGCCCAAAGATAAACCAAAGCGCTGGTGGGAGGCGAAACCTGACGTCTATGCCGAGGTCCAACGGGCGCTCGCCGCTCAACCTTTTCTGAGACTGCGAGAGCACGGTGATCACCTATTCGCCAAAGGTCGTTTCGTCGTTCGCGACAAAGACGTGGATATAGACAGTTTCACCCTACGGGTTCATTTCCCGCCGACGTATCCATCTGGTCTTCCAGTTGTTGTGCTCACTGGTGAGCGCATCCCCACATCGCCCAACCGACACGTCAACACCGATCGCTCGGCTTGCCTCTACGTGCCAGAGGAATGGCTCGCGTGCCGCCCAGACGACCACTTCGAGACTTTTCTCAACATCCCAGTCCGTAACTTTCTCCTGGGCCAGCTATACTATGAGAAACACGGAAGGTTTCCGCCAACCGGCGAGCGCGCCCATTATGGGGCGGGCCTGGTCGAAGCGTACGCCGATGTCCTCGGTGTCAAAGACAAGATCAGGCCACTTTATTATTGGCTAAGGATCCTCTCAAGCCCGAGCACCAAAGGCCACTGGCTTTGTCCATGTCGGTCGGGAAAGACTATCAGGCACTGCTGCCGCGTAGAGGTTTCGGCAAAACAGGAAGCGACGCCAGTCTGGCTTGCCAAACGCATGAAGCGGCAAATCGAGAGTGAACTCACAAGAACAAAACGCGGGAAGTTTCGCGATGATGTATAGCCCACTGCCTACGCCTCCTGATCGCGCGGGAGCCAGCTATGCGCATTGAACGAAGAGGTCCAATTGAGCCCCTCACACCCAAATGGCGTTCATTCCTGCTCGAAGCCTTAAGCGGTGTAGATCTGGATGAAACCCAGTCTGCAGAGGTGACGCGGCCGGATTTTGCCTGTCTTTCAGGACTCCTGGTCATTGAGATGAAGTCACTTGAAGAAGACGGCTCTGCTCGAATGGATAATTTGACGGAGGAGATGCAAAAGCGGGCTGACTGGCCGGTCTTCATTGGAAGCGCGCCGATCCAGGCCATGGTGCGCCATATGGACAACCCGCAATCGGTTTTAAAGAAGTTTATCGACCGCATGGGTCGTGCGATCGTCAATCATCTCAAGAAAGCAAACAAGCAGCTTGGTGCGCACGCGGAGGCATTTCCCCGCAAGAATCAGGTTCGGATCATGCTCCTTATAAATGAAGACCATGAAATCTTTGAACCATCGGCTGTGGCATACATCCTTCAGCATGCCTTGAAGCGCACAAAGGGAGACCAGCGGCTTTATCCAAATGTGGACGCGGTCATTTTCACGAGCGAGCGGCACGCTACGATTCGGAACGGTGAGATTACGTTCCCGATTCTGTCCGTCGAAGGACCTGGTCTCGAGTCTGAGGTCTGGAAGCGAGACGTGATCGACACGGTTTTTGCGCGCTGGAGCCAATGGAGCGGAAAGCCGACCTATACTGGCGATCGCAAAGCGACGAATTTTACGACCATTGATGATATTCCACATCAAATGGCCCGCCACGATCTATGGCGCCTACAATACCGCCGCAAACCTTACATGCGGGAGATAAGCAATGAAGTCCTTAGAGAACGATTTGACGAAACTTTCGTCGTCACCACACTTAAAATGACCAAAACGAGCCCGTTCGAACCAACAGATAAAGCGGTTGAGGCGGCCATGCAGGTCTTCACACACATTATGATCGAGATGGGAGAGCGCGGTATCACCATGCCCGAGTTTGCGTTGCAGACGGAGCGTCTCGCCATTGCTGCGGAGCGCCTTCATTTTCCTGCTTCTGTTGTCGATTGGTTTCGCAATGACTTCAAAGGCGGCGGCGCCTAAGCTGATTATCTTACCATTTGTCTGCTGAGCATCATGGCGTGCGCACGACGCGCCGCAGCCTCGTTTTTCAAACTAGTGATAGCATTCTGCAACGGCAACACACCATGAGCCAATATCACAGGGCTTTAGCTCGGCTCCGGGAACATCCTCTTCAGATGGGCGAGGCGAGGTGGAAAAACGCGTCGTCGTTCGTAACGTCCGCTTTTAGGAACTTCCTGCCGTGCGGCTAATGACTGGTTCGGGATTAAACAGTACTGGTCCGATGAGGCACGACAGTTATGAAGCCAATGCTGGCCAACATGTGGTAAACAGTCGACATGTGCGGCCGTTTCTTTCGACATAAAGTGAGCTGGGAGGACTACCACGCCCAACTTAACCTCTTCCGACCGGAAGAGATTCCGGAGCTACGCGCCGGTTACAACATCGCTCCTACACAGTCTGCCCCCATCATTCGGCAAAAGGCAGACGGCGAAGAGTTTGAACTCGTGATGGCAATATGGGGGTTGATTCCGGGTTGGTGGAAGAAGCCGATTTCAGAAAAGAAATTCGCGACATTCAACGCCAAGAGTGAAGAAGCAGCGTCAAAATCTTCGTTCCGATCAGCATGGAAAAAGCGTCCATGTCTTGTCCCGATGAGCGGATATTATGAGTGGAAAGGACCCAAGGGCGAGAAACAACCTTACGCGATCGCCCTGAAGAACAGGCGCTGGTTTTACGTCTGTGGACTTTGGGATCGCGCATACATCGATGATCAACCGGTCGATAGTTTTACCGTTTTAACAACGGCTGCAAACGAACTTACAAAGGAAATTCACGCGCGAATGCCTGTCATCCCTGAGCAGTCAGAAGCGCGTAAATGGATCACAGCTTTTTTGGACGAACGCGATGCATTGATGCGAAGCTACGACCCGACTGACATGCATGTCTGGAAGGTTGGGAAAGCTGTAGGCAATGTTCGCAATCAGGGCGACGATTTGATCGTGTCTATAGAAGAATTGTAGGTGAATGCCGAATGAAAGACGATTTAATCAAATTACCAAAATACTCCCGGCAGTTTCCGCAACGCCCCGATAAAATGAAGAGTCCGGAGATCGAGGAAGGACTACCGTTTGTCGAAACCCGAATTGGTCGGATGGCACGCTACGCATCATTCTTCGAAATTGATCGAAATGTTCATGCCGAAGAAGCCTATAGAGAGGCGCTCGTAACCGCCTTGCTTGAGGATGACGTTAGCATGGAGATTGTCGACGAAATCGCGGACGCGCTCATCAGGTACTCTCCGATCGAAGCCGACATGTTTTCCGGCTAACAGTGCAGCCGTGAAAGCACTTACTCAAAAATTCTGTTTGAGTATGGGAAGGCAATTTTCAGTAGTTCATCACGCCGATACGCTAGCGAGCCGCCGTCTCCATATTTGGGCCGTGTGTTGTTGTGCCCCATGATTGTCATTCGAAAATCATGATCGAGTCCGGCCTCAAGCATCCGCTTTTCGAACGAGTGACGGAATGAGTAAATCTTGTGGTCTGCTGTCGGAAACAGCCCCCTTGATCTGAAGTTTTTCATCATGTTTGCGGAGAGCAAATCGGGTTTATCAAGATAGTGCGGGAAGCCATTTGGCGCGTGCTTCATTGCTTCCAATGACACCCCAACCAACGGTATTTCTCTGATAGAAGAGCGGGTTTTTATCTCTCTTTTTGCTTTTGGTCGGATCGAAAGGTATGGCACTTCAGCGTCTAAATGGATGTCTTCTGAGAGCAAATTCGCTATCTCTCCTGGGCGGCATCCCGTTTCAATTAGCGCTAAAATAAGCATCTCCCCATTGCCCGGAATACCGCGCAATATACCGGGTTTCAAAATCGTTTTCTGCAACCATTCGCTCTCAAAAGGGGGCGTCGTTTTTTGTTCTTTATCTTTAAAGGAGAGGTTTCGAAATGGATTTTGTCGATCTTCTTCGCCGAGATATTGGAAGTAGGCCGAGTACAACAAGCGCATATTTCCGAGGTCGCGATTGGCTGTTTTCGAGCTTAGAAGTTTCTTTGCAGACTCGCCCGACTTACCTACAACGCGGTCCTTCCACCAGTTGTAATACTGGCGCGCATCTTGTCGCGTAATGTGCGTCATTGGTTTGTCGGCAACGACGTCGATAAAGTAATTTACACCTCGTCTTTTTGTTTTCTTCCACGCCGCAATTTGGGTCTCAGATTTCCCTTTGAGTTCGTCTGCAGCGATCTCATCGCAGTAAAGTTCGAAGGCTTCCGATACTGTTAGTGTAGGCGGTTGGGCTGTGCCGAGAAGTGCCTCAGCCTCGCTTTTGAGAACGGCATTTGGCTTAGATGTGTCGACTTGTCTGACTGCCTCAATGCGATCGACGAGCTCTTCGAGGTCTGTGTTTGAAGCCAGTTGCTCAGCCGGGGTGTACACAAAACCTCTCGCTAGGGCGCGCAAGTTAGCGGAGGCGTATCGTTTTTGCAGACCGTCGAGTTGGCGTTTGCGTCGTTCGGGCGTTTCAGCGTCCCCATCTATTCCGGCTATGGAAGCCCAGAAGTGATCGTCTGATTGTTCCATCGCATCACGGCGAAGGCGAGCGACTTCTAACGATTTGGTGCGCAGGGAGCACTCGACCATGCGCCGTGGATCGAAGTCCGAATACCGTTTGGGCACTCTACGCTGATAGTGCCAGTATCCGAACTTTTGCTTTAGATGTCGGTTTTCGCTAACCATGTCTGACTCGTATTGTAGGCAGAAAAGTAGGTAGTATTGTAGGGAGAAAATCGACAATAGTCAAGCGAACGCCTCCTAGCGAGTGGCTAGTGCGTTGTTTTTATTGATATAATTTGAAAATAAACTGGAGCGGGCGATGAGATTCGAACTCACGACCCCAACCTTGGCAAGGTTGTGCTC
>CAYULV010000069.1:0-12196 GCA_964445655.1 uncultured Granulosicoccaceae bacterium
ATCGAATTCAGGGAATTGAAGCTGCAGGTTCGGCCAGATGAGCATAATCAAGCAAATTCCGCACCGAGCCGCTTAGCATCCGATTCGGCCAATATGAAGTCGACTCAACGGCGCAATAAGTGGAAAAAAGTGGAAAAACGCATCGACAATCGCGCCTCTACCTAGCGGAACTGAAAACTGAGAACTTTAACGGTATCAGTCATATTTTCATAACACTTAGGTGCAATAACGGTTGACAACCAGACCCCCTCGAAAGCACTGAATTTCAACGCAAAGGAATAAATTCACGGAGACCTGAAAAGCAGTGATTTTTTTGCTATCCGACGATAAACTGCGAGGATCCGGAAACCTTCAAGAGGAAAGCAATGAACGAACCGATAATCGACGCATTGCGACTCGTCGTCGCCGACACCTATGCCTTGATTGGCCAAACCCATCTGTGCCACTGGAATGTGCGTGGCCCGTCTTTTTTCTCCTTGCATACCGCGTTCGAAGAACAATACAACGAGCTCTTCGTTGCCGTTGACGAAATATCCGAACGAATCCGTGCCAAGGGTGCGTTGGCTCCCGGCGGCTTGTCCAATCTTGCCAAGATGGCGGGAATCGAAGAGATCGCCGAAGATTCATCCGCTCAGGATATGGTGCGTCACCTGGTAAGTGCCAATGAGAAATTACTGCAGGACCTGAAAGCTGCGAGAGACTGCGCGGGTGAGGCTAACGATTCGGAATCTGAAGACCTGATGATTGCCCGTGTTCAGGTCCATGAAAAGACGGTCTGGATGCTGAAAAGTTACCTGGAGTAAGGCGTTAACTACTGCACCGCTTGCAAGCCAAGTCGATAATTAGGGTACTGATAGTCAAGCCCCAATAGTTCTTTGGAACGTCGATTATCCACACGCTTGTTCTCGGAATAAAACGAACGCGCCATCGGGCTTAGCTCGGCTTCATCGAAGCTGATTTCAGGTGGCGCGTTCTTGCCGACCAAAGAGTGTGCGTAGCGAATGACATCCTGCGGTGGTGCCGGTTCATCATCGGTGATATTCAGCACGCCATCATAGGATGCCAAGGCGCACAGTGATGTTGCTGTAGCAAGATCAGCAACATGAATTCGGTTGAACACCTGGGCCGGTTTGATAATCATGCGGTCTCGCCCTTTCAGCGCATCGTGTACCGCATTTCTGCCAGGCCCGTAAATGCCGGAAAGCCTGAGCACGGACAATGGCAGACTCCGAGCGGACGCAAATGCCTGCCAAGAAGTCTCGGCTTCCCTGCGCATGATCGAGCGCGGTTGCGTCGAGATGCAAGGGCTATCTTCGTCAACCCAGTCACCGCCATGATCTCCGTAGACACCGATTGTCGACAGATAGCCTAGCCAACGCAATTTTGGGAAAAGTGGTTTCGATTCCCTATCATGCCGGGCTATCCAGGACAAGACAGGCTCATTCAATGGCGGCTCACGCCCTGGCGCAACAGACACCACAAGATGGGTCACCTTGTCAGTGACAGCAGAGGGCAGTGTCGAGGATAATTCAGACGCATCAAATACAACGCCGTCAAACCCCAGCGAATCAACAGCCTCTTGTGTTCTGCGAGTACCAAGAACACCACCATGAGCGTTGAGTGCTTCAGCAATCCAACGACCGCTGAAACCTGCGCCAATAATCAAGGAGTACATGCGTGTCCTGCGCTACATGGTTGCGCCAATTTGCCAGGGGACAAATTCATTGTCACCCAGGCCATGGGTTTCACTCAAGGTCTGACTACCGGAGGCGACCTCCAACACACGTTGATATATACGCTCACCCACTGCCGCAACAGAGTCGCCAGCACTGACAATCGTACCCGCATCAATGTCCATATCATCTTCCAACTGACGAAACATATCTGTGTTTGTCGCGATCTTCATACACGGTGCGGGCTTACTGCCGAATGTCGATCCTCGCCCGGTGGTAAACGCCACCAGATTGCAACCACCGGCAATTTGTCCGGTGACTGACGCCGGGTCATATCCGGGTGAATCCATAAAGACGAATCCAGCGCGATCGACCTGCTCGGCATAGCGATAAACACCTGCCAAAGCCGTGGTCCCACCCTTGGCAACAGCACCGAGTGATTTTTCCAATATCGTTGTCAAGCCGCCCAATTTGTTACCCGGTGACGGATTGTTATCCAGCGAGCCATGATTACGTGCGACATAGTCTTGCCACCAGCTGATACGTTCCAGCAAGGCATCGGCGACGTCGACACTGGCGGCACGCCGTGTCAACAGATGTTCTGCCCCGTAGATCTCTGGGGTCTCGGCAAGTACTGCAGAGCCGCCTTGGCGAACCAACAAGTCGGCCGCATAACCCAGGGCCGGATTGGCAGTTATACCTGACCAGGCATCAGAGCCTCCACACTGCAAGGCCAACATCAAACTCGATGCTGGTGCCTTGACCCGCTCAATGCCATTGACCGTTTCAAGCATGGTGCGAATGATTTCCCGACCACGATCGATCGTCTTGCGATGACCACCGGATGTCTGGATATTCATGGTCACCAACAACGGCCCTTCAGCTAGCTTGTGCGATTCTACCGTTGCCGATATCTGACTCATCTCGCAACCGAGACCCACGAGCAACACACCACCGACATTGGGATGTCGCGCATAGCCTGCCAATACCCGCTGCAAATTATGGTAACCCTCACCGGTCCCATCCATACCGCAACCGGTACCGTGGGTAAATGCCGCAACACCATCGACATTCGGAAAAGCGGCAAGTGCATTGTCATCAAAGGCATCGCAAATACGATGCGCCACCGTAGCGGAACAATTCACGCTGCTTAATACAACAATGAAGTTACGCGTCCCGTAACGCCCATCCGCTCGCGGATAACCCATGAAGGTGTCCGTGCAGGCAACATCAGGCGTAGCACCCATGGTCGCCTTTTCATGCAGAACATCACTATTAACAAAATCAAGATTATGAGTATGCACACTGGCACCAGCGGCGATGTCCGCTGAGGCGATGCCGATGACCTGCGCATACTTGATAATCGGTTCACCCTGAGCAATATCGCGCAAGGCGACCTTATGCCCTTTCATGACACGCCCCGATATGGTCAGTCCATCAAGCTGCTCGCCGTCTTTCAATGCGCGCAAGGCCACAGCGACAGAATCTTCCCCGGACAGGGTCAGTAAGGGTTGCCCCACCACGCTTTCTCGATCATCCAGCCAGACAATCGGTGTGTCTCCGGTCGATACCATAATCAGTTTTTGATCAGTCTCATCAAGGCAGGTACTGTGTCGTCTCCGTGTCCGGCGTCAACAACCGACTTCAAGCGTTTTTCTGCCGCCGCCGGAATCGTTGCATCAACGCCAACCGCTTCTGCCATGGAATTGAAGTAACCCATATCCTTGAAGCCGTTCTTCAAGGCGAATTCGAGCTTCGTCTCGTCACCTGATATTGCCGCCGCCATCATCCAGTCAAAGAAGTCGCTGCGATTCGGCCCGGCACCCATCACATCATTGACCCGACCAAGATCCACACCGCCAGCACGGGCCACCGCCATCGCTTCCGCGGCAAGACAAGCCACCGCCATCGAGTAACCATTGTTGATCAGCTTGATGCGATGACCAATACCCAAGCCTCCGACATGAAACAAATTCTCTGACATGGTTTCCAACAAAGGTGTTGCACGTTTGAAATCCGCTTCACTGCCACCGGCCATCATGTTTAAGGTTCCGGCTTCAGCGGCAGCCGCTGAACGACCCAAAGGCACGTCCATCATCGAACAACCTTGTGCTTCCAATGCCTTGCCCAGTGCAAGCGTCGACTCCGGACGAGATGTCCCACAATCGATCAATAGAAACGGATCACCCGCGACACTCAGCATGCCCGATTCACCCGTGACCAGTTCTTCGACCACATCGGATGTTGTCACGCACAAGATCACCACATCCGATTGCTGACGTAACTCAGCCGCTGTCGACACCTCAGACGCGCCCATGGCCAGCAACCGCTCAACCGGTTCGCGACGCGAATTACCCATTACCGTCAACGGATATCCAGCCTTGGCCACATTGGCAGCCATGCCAACACCCATGGCACCCAATCCGACAAATCCAACTCGTTCTTTATTGCTCATAAATTTATTATTAATTTATTATGGGTTCAATGGCTGTCACGCGGCACAGGCGCGCCACTACCACCGGTAAGAAAATCAAGATCAGCGCCTACATTGGCCTGTTGTACTGTTTCTTGATATAGCTTTACATAGCCTCGCGTTGATACCGGATGCACTGGTTTCCACGCAGCTCTTCTTTTATCCAGCGTTGCGTCATCCACATCCAGTGTCAACAAGCCTTTGTGCACGTCAAGCGTAATTACGTCACCGCTTTCGACCAATGCCAAGGGCCCACCGACAGCCGCCTCCGGACACACATGCAGGACGACAGTCCCATAGGCCGTGCCACTCATGCGAGCATCGGATATCCGAACCATATCGGTGACACCGGTTTTGAGAATCTTCGCAGGCAAGGCCATATTGCCAACCTCTGCCATACCCGGATAACCTTTGGGCCCGCAATTTTTCAACACCAACACAGAATCAGCATCGACCTCCAGCGCGTCATCATCAATACGCGCCTTGTAATCATCTATATCCTCAAACACTACGGCCGTACCCGTATGCTGCATCAACTCTGGTGATGCGGCTGACGGTTTCAAAACCGCACCATCGGGTGCAAGGTTACCTTTCAAGACAACAATGCCACCCTCATCCTTGAACGGCTTTGCCAACGGAAAGATAACCTCTTCATTGTAGTTAGGAGCGGCAGATACATTTTCCCACTGCGTCTTGCCATTGACCGTCAACGCATCCTTGTTCAAAAAGCCCGCTTCACCCAACTCACGCAACACGGTTGGCAGACCACCAGCGTAATAGAAGTCTTCCATCAGATACTCACCCGACGGCATCAAATTAACCAGACAAGGTACATCGCGCCCCAGTTTGTCCCAATCTTCCAAGGTATGCTTGACACCAAGACGCCCGGCAAGCGCCAACAAATGAATCACCGCATTGGTAGAGCCACCAATTGCGCCGTTAGCTCTGACGGCATTTTCAAAAGCCGCTTCAGTTAATATCGCCGAGGGACACAGATCTTCATTGACCATCTCAACGATGCGTCGACCCGCCATATGCGCAAGTGCCTTGCGTCTTGAATCAGCTGCGGGTATCGCTGCATTGCCAGGCATACCCATCCCTAAGGCTTCGACCATGCAGGCCATGGTCGACGCGGTACCCATGGTCATGCAATGCCCGACAGAACGACTCATGCAGGCTTCTGTCTCCATGAACTCCTCGCTCGTGAGTTCACCGGACTTGACCATCGCGTCAAACTTCCACACATGAGTTCCTGAGCCGATACGTTCGTTGCGAAAACGGCCATTCAACATCGGCCCACCGGATACCACCAAGGTGGGCAAATCGCAGCTCGCCGCGCCCATCATCAATGACGGCGTGGTCTTGTCACAGCCGACCAGCAACACCACGCCATCGAGCGGGTTACCACGAATCGATTCTTCAACATCCATGCTGGCCAGATTGCGAAACAGCATCGCGGTCGGACGCAGCAAGGTTTCGCCCAAGGACATGACAGGAAACTCGACCGGGAAGCCGCCCATCTCATAGACACCACGTTTGACACGTTCAGCAATGTCGCGCAGATGCGCATTGCATGGCGTCAACTCTGACCAGGTATTACAAATACCAATCACGGGTCGCCCATCAAACATGTGATGCGGCAAGCCCTGATTTTTCATCCAGCTCCGATAGGCAAAACCATCCTTGTCCTGCCGACCAAACCACTCGGTACTACGAAGCTTTTTTGCCATAGTTTTAGGAATGCCGCGAATGATTGACGACCTTTTGCGAAATCTCACCCAGCCCCTGTACACCGAGCTTCATCGTTTGTCCGGCGCTCAGGTAACGCGGTGGTTTGAACCCCGCACCCACGCCGGGCGGTGTGCCGGTGGAAATCAGGTCCCCAGGACGCAATGTCATGAAGCGGCTCAAATAACTGACCACATGCGCAACACTGAAAATCATCTTTGATGTATTGCCGGTCTGTACCCGTTCCCCATCGACATCCAGCCAGAGGTCCAGTGATTGAGGATCAGGCACCTCATCACGTGTCGTCAGCTCAGGCCCAAGCGGACAAAACGAATCATGACTTTTGCCCTTGACCCACTGCCCGGTTCCCTCGAGTTGGAACTCGCGTTCGGATACATCATTGACAACACAGTAACCCGCGACATGCGCCAGTGCATCAGCCTCTTCAATGTAGTGCGCAGTCTTGCCGATGATGACACCCAGCTCAACCTCCCAATCAAGTTTCTTGCTGACCAATGGAATGATGACGTTGTCACCGGGACCAGTTATGGAGGTATCCGCCTTCATGAACACGACAGGCTCCTCAGGAATAGCCATGCCCGACTCTGCCGCATGATCGGAATAATTCAAACCGATACAAATGACTTTTCTGATGTTACTGACCGGAGGGCCGCGACGAATACTCGCAGGAACTGCCGGCAGGCTACTCAAATCCAGTGCGCGCAGACGCTCGATGACCGCGTCATCAAGTTCATCCGGCCCGATATCGTCAACATGCGCCGATAAATCCCGGATACGTCCATCAGCATCAATCGCACCCGGCTTTTCAGCCCCGGCCTCACCAAAACGCAGGAGCTTCATATTGTCATTCCTCCATCCACTTTCATCACGACACCCGTTGTAAACACAGATTCTTCACTGGCGAGATAAACCGCCATATGAGCAATTTCTTCAGCCGTTCCGAGACGCCCCATGGGTTGGCGGGCGAGAAAATGCTTGCGCGCCTCATCCGGGTCATCAAATGCATTGATTCGATCATCCAATGACGGGGTGTGGACCGTACCAGGAGCGATGGCGTTACATCGGATGCCATCACGTACATAGTCCGCCGCGATTGATTTGGTCAGACCGACGACCGCCGCTTTGGTCGCGCCATAAGCAAACCGATTCACCAGACCTTTATGGGCCACGATGGAGGACATATTGATGATTGATCCACTGCGCTTGGCCAGCATTTCTGGCAATACCGCCCGGCTCATCCGGAACATTGACTTGACATTGAGGTCGAACGCTGTATCCCAGTCTTCGTCCGTACAGTCCAGCAAAGGGCCATGATGGACGAAACCGGCGCAATTGAAGAGGACATCGAACCCGCCATGTTCCACCATCAAGGCATCCACCGCCGCCTGATCGGTGACATCGAGCACCGCCGTGTCGATATTGTCCACGTCGGCGAGCTCGCTCAATTTCGACGCATTGACGTCCGTCGCGAGCACACTCGCGCCATTGGCCGCAAATTCACGTGCTGTGGCCGCACCTATACCTTGAGCCGCCGCTGTGATCAGCGCCCGTTTACCGTGCAATCTATATTTTGTCATGATAATGAGCGTACCCGAGCCGCCGTCTCTTGCCAAGACACTTTACACTGTGACCAATGAAACGCCTGACCCGAACTATTTTCCGCACAATTGCCATCATCGTGCTGCTCTACATTTTCCCCGTAGGCTGCATGGTGGCTGCCCACTATTCGGGTGACAGTGCAGGTTATGCGAGCAGGTTCGGCAGTACCCGACAAGCACCAGATCCTGCCGAGACAAGTGACGCAATCATTCAGGTGTATGCGGCACGCGCCGCTCGCTGGCGCGGCGCATTCGGTGTGCATACCTGGTTCGCCACCAAACGCACGACAGAGGATCGCTACACGCGAATGGAAGTCATCGGCTATCGCGTCTATTGGGGCGGTGATGCGGTGCGCTTGAGAACGGGCAACCCCGACAACATGTGGTTTGGCAACAGACCAACGCTGTTGCGGGAAATTCGCGGTGGAAAAAACGTCGATGAATTGATCGACAAGCTCGAATTTGCCGCCAACGACTACCCCTACAACGACACCTACCACGTCTGGCCAGGGCCCAACAGCAACACGTTTATAGCGTATCTCGCCCGCACGGTTCCAGAACTTCGGCTGGAATTACCTCCGACGGCCATCGGCAAGGACTTCCTCCCCGCTGGCAAGCTGGGTGCACTGACGCCCAGCAATACGGGTGCACAAATATCGCTGGGCGGTTACGCTGGTATTTTGCTTGGCCTCGAGGAAGGTATAGAAATCAATATCGCCGGGCTGACGGCCGGCATTGATCTACTACCACCTGCGATAAAACTGCCTGGGATCGGAAGAATAGGTTTTCCCGACAAACGCAAAGTGCGGATAGACGACTAGCTATTCAGTCGCTCGACTTCCACATCGAGTTCGGCGACTCGTTTTTGCAGGCTCAAAAGATCGCGATGAACGTCCATCATTTGCGAACGCACATCATTGAAATAACTTTCCAGCCAAGCCGATACCGATACCATCAAGGCTTCGCGATCAGCATCACTCAAGCCGGCAAGTGAATCCAGATTAAGTTCAGGCTGAGACGGCATGGGCGGCCCTGGAAAACGTCGCAGCGAATGCTTGGCCATTTCAGACCAACGACGTGCCACTTCAGGATCCGGATGACTCGCAATTGATGCACTCACCAACTGCTCCAGCAATCGAGCATGGGCTGTCGCGTCGGTCGGTATTTGATGAATATCCCCCATGACAGGGATCCTGACACATCGGCTAGCGAGTTTTAAAGAACTGATAGACACTCAGCGACATAAACAATATGAACCAGGCCAAGGACCACTCTCCAATACTCAAACCTAGAAATTGCCACTGCACTTCCGCACAATTGCCATCGCCCTTGAACAACAGCGACAAGGTCTCAAGCATGGGATTGTTATCCAACCAATATTGAAGACCGGGGCCACAGGCTGGCACCTGATCCGCCGGCAAGTGTTGCAACCAGACCTGCCGTCCGGCCGTAACGATCCCGCCAATGGCCGACAAGAACATCAAAGAGGCGGCAATACGTTGAACCAGTCGCGAGCGAAACGCGACAAGCCCCAAAACAGCAAACAGCCCTATCAGGATGTAAAACAACCGCTGCGTTATACACAGCGGGCAAGGGTCAAGGTATTTGACGTGTTCCAGATAGAGCCCAAAGCTCATCAGCCCGATTACCGAGAGCAGGCAAAAAGCCCAAATCCAGATACGTACCTTGCTAACTAACGGCATGGGTCGATCCCCGAATAATGTCAAATCGGAGTGTAGCGCGTTCCCGCCGCTTCAGTGACCTTGGCTTAAGCTACACTCAGCCATTCACAGCCTGAACAAAACCAAGGAGTGTGTCCATGGAGTACTGGCACGCCTTTCTCGAATTCGAGTACGCCAATGAAGTGATGATGATTCTCGGCACCTTCCTGGTTGTCGTAGGTGTCATGAAAATCATTCGCAGCAGCATCAAACTCCTGTTCTGGGTGCTGCTGTCAGGCGTGGGAGTAGCCTCGGTATCTTACGGGATGAGCAATTCGCCACTGGACTTACCCGGCATCAACCGCATTGGCTTGTCCGACTTGGAACGCTTGCGTTCGGGACTCTCGAACGATGTCCTCAAACTCATGTGCATAAAGCTTGATGAAATTGAGGGAAATTAATGCTATGCCGAGCGACAAGCGGATCCATCACTAGCCCGGCAAACAATCAAGCGACTCGCTTATTCGCGATTTTGCTTACCCATACGAAAACCGTGGTACCACTCGGTTTCCAGATCTTCACTGGCAAAATAAGAATGGTGACAATTGCTTGGTGTCGTACCCTTGATACCGGCATCCATACCCGCCTTTCGTGCTAACGCAGGGGTAACTTGATGCAAAGGTTTGAACGCTTCGGAAATGACTGTGTTCAAACCAACAAAATCGAAATTGTTGTTCATGTTTCGCGGCTCCAGACCGTATTTCACGTCTTCCGGGACAACCCCGGAATTCCGATGCAAATTAACATCGGTCTAGAGCATTGATCTGTGCCTGGTTCTCATATACGAACGATTACCTTACAGACACCGATTTGTTCTTGCAAAAGTCAGAACCTTGACGCGAAACGACTGCTAATTCGGTCGAAAATCACCTAAGGCATTATCCACGAAGGTAGTTTCGATAACCGTCAGGCTTGGTGCAGGATTGTCCAGCCACACGCCGAAACCAGCGCTGTTGCCGATAATACTATTTTCGATATTCAGTCGCGTATCAGCACCAATGATATTGATATTGCCATCACGTGTAAGATCCCCGCCACCATGGGCGATCGTCACGAATTTGAACTGGTTCAAATTACTGGTGGATCCACTGAACAGTACACCGTTCCAATAACCAGGCACTGCCTCCCGACCTGCAAGGGTGATTGGTCTCAACGCCGTCCCTTCGAGATTCAAGGAACCTCGAGTACTGACCAACAATTGCGTATCGTGTCCCATCAGAACATCCACACCGGGTGCAATTGAAACCGCACCGTCAACGATCAGGTTGTTTTCAATAAAATAGGGAGCACCAAGATCAGGCAAATGTAGTGGCTCTTCCGGAGTCACGCGATTCGCGTTAATCGCTATATCACCAGACTCATCAGTAAATGTGGCAGAACCGACAAGTTCATTTGCCAACGAGGCAGGTATACGAACACCGGCTGTCTCTGCGTTGTTGACGACCAGAGATTCAAGTAGCCCCAAGGTACTCCCCTCAACGATATCGATACCAACGTCCACATCACTAAAGTTGCCATGCGAAAACTGCTGGAGGACATTACTGGAAAAAATCTGCAAACCGGCCCAGTATCCTGGTTCGGCGTTTGCGCCTCGGAAAAACACCGGCATGGAGGCCGTACCTGCAACACTGATACTGGCACTGTCATGCACAGTTATGGCAACACCCGCGTCGGCAACTACAGTCGTGCCAGGGGCAAGAGTCAATCGCGCATTACCTTCGACGTTAACTGTCGAACTCGCGTGATAACACGGTGCTTCAAGCAGAGTATCTCCACCGATTGTCGTTGGCAGATTCTCAGAACAATCAGAATCAACAAGCGATACTTGAACGCTGTCCTGAATACCTAAAGTATCGTCACCGACAATAGAACCAAGATTGAACGTAAACGACTCAGTGTTTTCAGTATCAAGGTCCGACAACACAGTAACTGCCACTGTTCGATCACTGACATCACCGTCAGCCCAGACAAGCTCGCCAGACACATCAAGGAAGTCGCTACCGGCTAGCGCAGAGCCAGACTGAGTGAAGTACTGAACCCGCGTCTCCCCCACGCCGTTGCCCGTTCGAGCCACGGTCAGCTGAGCCGTGCGATCCGCCTCACTCAACTCGAGTGATACAGACGTCAGTAAAACATGATCACCAGTGGGCAATGCTGCCGCCACGGTCGTCGGTGCGAAATCCGGTCCCGAAGAACCGCCACCGCCACCGCAAGCCGCCAAGCCAAGGGCTAGCGAGGCAGTCAATACACCAGGACTCAGTCTATAGCGCGCTCTGCTCATTTCGATACCCGCGTTTCCATTCACCTGATATCGATGTCGGCGATTGGCCGTGTAGCTTTAGCTTAGTGGGTGGTGCTCCACCAGTGTCGGGCCGCCTCATTGACATCCGAGGTATGGAAACGCCCGGCGCGATCGCTTGGCGGCAAGGCCTCACTGTAGAAAAATTCAGGCAGATCATCGTCTGCTTCACTAAAACCCGCGTCGCGATTGAATCTGGCCTCGTGTATCAAGGCCTGACGGCCCAAATCCTCGTAAAATGATGTTTCCAATGACGTGCCATGTGCATCATTGATCGCCTCGGTGATGAAATCCAGCTGCTCATTGGTCACTGATCGACCAAAAATACACAGCCCAAGCGAATCAGCCGATGCACATAAAACCTGAATTTCGAGACTGACCCCAACGAGTTCATCGGTCCCCTTGTCCTTACTATCATAAGAAGGCAAATTCCCCGCCGTATGATCAGCCCCTTGCGCGGTCATCATCATGGTCAAACCTGTGACTTCGATCACACGTGGATCGTAGGCACTGATCGCCTGTTTCTTGATCACTGGAATACGCTTGGCGTTCAAGGCCTCGCCAACGCGCGCAGTCCCCATCGCATGCAGCTTTCCGTCTTCGGTTCCATGACGCAATCCATCAAGCACACTCTGCATGTAGGCGGTATCACCAAAAGCACCCTTACCTTCATCCATCAATAC
>CAYULV010000069.1:12296-16218 GCA_964445655.1 uncultured Granulosicoccaceae bacterium
TCCACGATGATCGCCTTGACCTTTTTCATCCCCATCACAGCGCCCACACCACCACGGGCCGCAAGTCGTGAAGGACGTAAATCCACATCGCTAAACGCAATTCCGGACAACAAGCCCTCGTACTCCCCAACCGGACCACAAAGCGCAATACTGACTTTCTTGCCAAAACGCCCATGCAAACGTGCAGCCGTCTTGAAGTTGCCTTCACCCATGTATTCACTGGCATCAAGAAAATCAATCCCACCTTCTTTCTTGATATGAATGATGACCCAGTCCTTTGACGCACCGTGCAAGGTCAAACCAGACAACTCCAACTGTCCAAGCGCGAATGCGAAGGTGCCACCCGCATTAGCTTCTTTTATGCCGCCGGTCAACGGACTCTTGCATCCCACGCTGAGTCGATTGGCATTGGAAAAGTTGGTGCCCGCAAACGGTCCTGCTGAAAAAATCAGCGGATTCTCGGGCGACAAGGGATCAACCTTGGCAATATTTTCCTCATTTAAGGTCTTGGCGATCAGATAACGACCCGCGCGGACAATATCTTCGCCTTCCAGCGTTTCAGTCCTTACCGACTGTGCACCCAGATCAATATGATGGTAACTACGCATGACACTTAACCTTTGTTCTTGACTATTAACTGATCAACAAGCTCAACCCAATGCAAAACCTGCCGTCCGCTACCACTTTGAATATGCAACTGGCAACCAATATTGGCCGTCGCAATAATATCCGGCTCACCCGATAAAAGTGAGCGAACTTTGTTATCCCGCAACTGATGACTCAGCTCCGGTTGAAAAATCGAATAGGTTCCCGCAGAGCCACAACACAGATGCGAATCAGGTACAGCCGTTAACGTAAAACCCAATTTCCGTAACAAGGTCTCAGTCTGTAGCGGTAACTTCTGCCCATGCTGCAAGGTGCAAGGCGGATGAAAAGCGACACGCCCAAAGGAGGCCGCCGACTGATGAAAGGCACTGAGATCTTCGGCGCCCAGCACCTCGATAATATCTTTGCACAACTCACTGACTCGCAAAGCCTTGTCTTTGTAGGCCGGATCGTCGCTCAGTACATGTCCGTAGTCTTTGACCATCAGCCCGCAACCACTAGCCGTCGTGATTATTGCCTCAGCACCAGCCTCGATCGCGGGCCACCATGCATCAATATTACGTCGCATGAAGTTTCGCGCATCGTCCTGATCATTCAAATGAAACGATACAGCCCCACAACAACCGGCGCTTGCAAGCGACACAAGTTCGATACCCAAGGCATCCAACACCCGAGCCGCTGCAACATTGGTAGCAGGCGCCATCGAGGGCTGCACACAACCATCGAGTACAAGCATTTTTCTCTCATGCGTAGCCAGTGGTGTTACCTCAACTGTCTGCCGAGCGGGAACACTGCTCCCGATAGCACCAGGCAACAAAGGCTTGAACAACTGTCCTAATTTAACCAAGGGACCCACACGAGATGCATAAGGCAGCACCTGTAGAATCACGCCGCGCTTCAAGCGCTGCATGAAAGGCCGCTCAACCGTCTCCTCAACCAGTGCCCGTCCCTGATCAATCAACTGTCCGTACTCAACACCCGACGGACAGGTCGTCTCGCAGTTTCGGCAAGTCAAACATCGGTCAAGATGCGATTGGGTGGTTGCGGTCGGCGTTTCACCTTCAACAACCTGCTTGATCAGATAAATTCGTCCACGCGGACTATCAAGCTCATCACCGACGAGGTTATACGTTGGGCAAGTGGCCAGACAAAATCCGCAGTGCACGCATTTGCGTAGCACCTTCTCGGCCGCTATCGCACGCGGGTCATCTACAAGCTCGGGAGCAATGGTCGTCTGCATGACTTAAACGTCGTTGTCCAATTCAGGATGAAACCGCCCACGATTGAAAATCCGCTTTGCATCAAAGCTGTCTCGCAATCGCGATTGCAAAGCCTGCATGGGCCCAGTCACGGGCTGCAAGCCATCGCTTGTATCGGTCGATGATCGGTAGCGAATGGCATGACCGGTCGCCGCATCGGCAACCCGATACACTTCTTCGGCGGATGCGTCAGTCACATACCAACGTTCAGCACCGCCCCAATTGACAAGACAAGATCCTGCTAACGGCAAAGCAGACGCGAAATCCGGCACAGACAGACGCCAAAGATCACCCGGCGATGCAAAAAACTCATGGGTCTGATCTCGAACACCTGCCCATAACTTGTCAGCATCAGCAAGTACATCACCACCGAGTTCACGTGAGGCTGCAGTAACCGCGGACTCACTGCCACTCAAGCGCGTATAACGCAGTGCATCGAGTTGCATCATGGCTGATACCGGTAAAGGCTGACGCATCAACGCAACCATCGACTCGGTTTGATCGATCGGCGCGTCATGTACCAAGGTGAGTTCAGCTTCGGGTTTTGGCAGAACTTTCATGGAAATATCCAACAGAACGCCCAAGGTGCCGTAAGCCCCGGTCTGCAAACGAGACACGTCATAGCCCGCGACATTCTTCATGACTTCGCCGCCAAAGCGAAGGTTTTCACCTTGCCCATTGATAACGCGTGTCCCTAAAACATAGTCACGCGCTGAACCTGCGTAAGGACGACGCGGTCCCGATAACCCACAGGCGATCACACCACCTATCGTCGCACCCGGATGACGAGGTGGTTCGAACGGCAGCATCTGTCCCGCGTCATCGAGCACGCGAATCAAATCATCCAGGCGAGTTCCGGATCTGGCAGTGACTACAAGTTCGGTAGGTTCGTAACTGACCACCCCCGAATGCGTCAAAGTTGACAAGACCTCAGCCGATGAATCGGTTGTTGGCACCCCGAGAAACGCCTTGCTGCCACCGCCCTGAATAGCCAAAGCTTGCGCTGAAGCTGACGCGGCCACTACACGCTCGACCAGCGCTTGACTGTCATCCGTATCGTTCATGTGTTTGCTCAGAATCGCTCAAGCTCAGGGTGTGGAAGCTGGCCTTGATGAACGTGCATCGCACCAAACTCTGCACACCGTTGCAAGGTAGGGACAGCTTTGCCAGGATTCAGATAACCTTCAGGATCAAACGCAGCTTTGAGCGCATGAAATTGCAGCAATGCCGGCTTGTCGAACTGCACACACATCTCATTGATCTTTTCGACACCAACGCCGTGTTCACCAGTTACTGTGCCACCGACTTCAACACACAGCTGCAGGATACGACTTCCCAACTCTTCCGTGCGCGCCGTCTCCCCTTCCTTGTTTGCGTCGTACATGATCAAGGGATGCAGATTTCCATCGCCGGCATGAAATACGTTCGCGATCGGCAAGTCATACTCACCCGACAACTGTTCCATCCGACGTAATACATAAGGTAATTGATGACGCGGAATGGTGCCATCAATACAATAGTAATCCGGTGCAAGTCGGCCCACGGCAGGAAAAGCCGATTTTCGACCTTTACAAAGTTGCAAGCGTTCATCCTCAGATTCCGCGATGTGCATGTTCGAGACCGAACAGGTTTCGAACACCGCCGAAACTGAAGCGACTTGTGCGGCAACTTCCTCAGCGGTTCCATCGAGCTCACACAGGAGTAAGGCGGCAACATCAGTCGGATAACCACATTGAGCAAAGGCTTCAGCCGCAACTATCGCCGGGTTATCCATCAATTCAAGCCCAGCAGGAATAATCCCGGCTCCTATGACTTTACCGACTGCGTTACCGGCATCTTCGACACTAGCAAATGTGGCCATGACAAGCGTTGCAACCGGTGGCACAGCCAA
The DNA here is from genome assembly GCA_964445655.1 of uncultured Granulosicoccaceae bacterium. Taxonomy (GTDB): domain Bacteria; phylum Pseudomonadota; class Gammaproteobacteria; order Granulosicoccales; family Granulosicoccaceae; genus Granulosicoccus. The sequence goes on from CAYULV010000069.1 coordinate 16,053, forward strand.
CAACTTGACCGTCACCTCAACAGTAATGGCCAGCATCCCTTCAGACCCATTCAAGATAGCCAGCAAGTCATAGCCCGCATGGTCCTGACCAAAACCACCAATTTCGATAAGTTCGCCGTCAACCGTTACGACCGTAACCGCAAGTACGTTATGCACGGTCAAGCCA
>CAYULV010000070.1:0-16195 GCA_964445655.1 uncultured Granulosicoccaceae bacterium
TATCATCACAGTCGAGTGATCAGTTGCGAGAGCTATGGGCGTTGTAATGCGGTACCTGAGTCACTGATTGGATGCCAGGATACAGATCTCGCTGAAGTCGCAATGTTGCGTTGGGTGCTAATCGATAGTGACGCATCAAGTTGCCATGTGCCGATGTTGGAAGATATCGCTGTATCGCGTCATTGGTTCATACGAAATCAATGGTTTGATTCTATCAACGTCACCATCCATGATGCTTGTGTGGAGACTCATTACAGCAACTGCCGGTTGATCCGCAAGGATGACCACAATCTGATACTGGTGTCCTCATCATGAGCTGTATTGGCCACACGAGATTTAAAATCCGCGGTGTCACACTGGTTGAATTGTCTATCGTTCTAGTCATTGTCGGCATTCTCATGCAAAGTGTGATCGCGCCACTAGGGCCAGCGCGTGAATTGCAACGTATTCGAACGGTGACCAAAGAGCTGGAAATCATCAAACAGGCAATGATCAGTCACCTGATGTTGTACGGAGCATTACCTTGCCCCTCTTTTTCACGACCTCCGGAAAATACTTGTTCTCATGTATCCGGTGATATCTCGGCAGTGGCTTTAGGTCTCAGCGGAGGCATGGATGAATCCAATGCACTGCTAGACCCTTGGGGTCGACCGTATCGTTACGCCATCAGTCAAGGTGAGCCAGTCTGGACATCGATACACAGCTTTCTGCAAAAACCGATCGACGAGTGGCAGGCGAACCTGATCTTATGCAAACGCGCTCAATCATCCGGCTGCGATCGCGCGCAGTTACGCGCTGACAATATTGTATTTGTTGTGTTTTCCTTGGGCGCTGATCCACAAGAGACAGGTGATCAGCGTGAAAATATTGATGGGGACAACGTATTCAGCGTACGTGACGAGTCAATACAGGCTGAAGAAAAATACGATGACCATATTACCTGGGCGACTCAAAGCGAACTCTTGTATTGGTTGTTACGTGCCGGTGTGATGTGATTGGATAAAAAAGGATATTGGCGCCTTAAACGTTCTTTAACTGGAAACCACACCCGAAAACAATCGATAGAAGTTCTCCGTTGTCGCATTCGCCACTTCGTCGAGTGTGATGCCGCGCAGCTCGGCGACAAATTCAGCCGTATGTCGAACATAGGCGGGTTCATTGGTTTTGCCGCGATGTGGTACCGGGGCAAGATAGGGTGCATCCGTTTCCACCAGAATACGATCCAACGGTGCCTTCATGGCGACTTCCTGAACAGCCTTTGCACTCTTGAACGTGACGATGCCGGAAAACGAAATATAGAATCCGATATCCAGCGCCTGTTCTGCAATCCGCCAGTCTTCGGCAAAGCAGTGCATCACCCCGCCAGCATCCCGCGCGTTGTGATCGCGGAGTGTCTGCATCGTGTCATCGGCGGCCGCTCTGGTGTGAATGACGAGGGGTTTCTTTACACTGCGAGCCGCCTCGATATGACGGTGAAAGCGTTCGTGTTGCCAGCGCAAATCACCTTCACTACGAAAGTAGTCCAGCCCGGTTTCGCCGACCGCCACCACATTGTCTGCTGCAACGGCTTCGGTTAGTTCTTCAAGTGTCGGTTCATGGCCACCGGTGGTTGTCGGGTGCACCCCGACGGCAGCCGAGATTTCCGAGTGAGCCGCGGCCAGGGCCAGAACCTCGTCACGGTTTTCCCAGCTAGTGGCAATGCACAGCATGTGGGATATCTCGTTGTCTTTGGCGTTCTGTATTATGTCGGGTATACGGCCATCGAAATCCGGGAAGTTCAGATGGCAGTGAGAGTCCACTATGTGCATGGAATGTGCGGCATGTCGTCGATAGAATGCCTAAGTGTACGTCGCCTTTGATTGTTCAAGGGCATAAAAATCAAGGCCGGTAATCAATTGTAGGAAGGTACAACGAGTGAATACGTCAGCAGTCAGTGTCGTGGATAAGGTTGCCAGTCAGGTCGCGGACCCGGCCGCGCATGTCAAAGCGCTTGGTGTCTCAGCCCGCGAAGCTGCAGCCGTGATGGCGGCGGCCCCAACTGACAAGAAAAATGCAGCCTTGCATGCGATGGCCGATGCGATTGAAGCCGCCTCTGATGCGTTGATCAAAGCGAATCAGGAGGACATGCTCGACGCCGGAAAACGCGATATCGGTGCGGCCTTGCTTGATCGACTGGAGCTCACCGAGGCACGTGTTGCGTCAATGGCCAAATGTTTACGTGATGTCGCTGCACAAAAGGATCCAGTGGGTAGTTTGTCCGAAAGCGATCAGCAACCCTCTGGTCTTGAAATTCAACGTATGCGTGTACCCTTGGGCGTGATTGGTGTGATTTACGAATCACGCCCGAACGTCACAGCCGATGCGGCTGGCATCTGCATCAAGTCAGGAAATGTCGTGATTCTGCGTGGCGGTTCAGAAGCGTTTCGAAGCAATCGAGCGATTGCCGCCTGTGTGCAACAAGGTCTGGCTTCAGCCGGTCTGCCACCCACAGCGGTGCAGCTGATTGAAACCACCGATCGAGCGGCTGTCGGTGCCTTGCTCACGCTTGATGAATACGTTGATGTGATCATTCCCCGTGGTGGCAAGAGCCTGGTGGCTCGCATCAGTGAGCAAGCACGAGTGCCTGTTATCAAGCATCTTGATGGCATCTGCCATGTCTATATCGATGAGTCTGCTGATATCGACAAAGCAGTTGCCGTCGCGGTAAATGCCAAAACCTATCGCTACGGTATTTGTGGTGCCATGGAAACGCTGTTGATCCATGAAAACATGCTGGAGCCGTGCATGCCTGGATTTGTAAAAGCGTTTGCTGAACATGGTGTCGAGCTACGCGGTTGTGAGCGGACCGTGAACTTCGTCCCAGACATGAAGGCTGCGACCGAAGAAGACTGGGATACAGAGTACTTGGCCCCCATACTATCGATTCGAACGGTCGATTCCATGGAAACGGCAATGACGCATATCGCAGCGCATGGGTCAGGTCACACCGATGCGATCGTGACCGAGAACCTGCCACGAGCCAAACAATTCATGCGTAATGTCGATTCCAGCTCGGTCATGGTCAATGCAGCCACATGCTTTGCCGATGGTGCGGAATATGGTCTGGGTGCCGAAATAGGTATCAGTACGAATCGTATGCATGTGCGTGGGCCTGTCGGCACATTGGGCCTGACGACCGAGAAGTACGTGGTGACCGGAAACTACACCGTTCGCGGATGATCAAATTGGGTAATAACGGTAATTGGTAACCCACTAGAGTAATTTTAAAGCGTAATTTTATAGAGTAATTTTTTAGTGTTACTGCGAGGAGTCATCTCATGACAAAAAAGACTCGGTCCGGCAACGGATCAAAGATGCGCAATCGCGTTGCAAGCAATCCTTTGCTTGGCAAAAGCGGGCGCCATGAAAAAACCCGTAAAGCGATACGTCGCAAGGACAAGGTCAAGTTGTCCACGATGCGTTTCGAGCGAGCCGCCGTCATGGCGTCTGGCCAGAGCCGCATCGTGTCACTTGTTGATGCTCGAGCAGGTAAAGCGATTGAATCCACCGCTGTTTTCAAGCTCGCGGCCTGATTAGCATCGTGACCAATGTCGTGCGTCGAATCGGTTTGTATGGCGGTACATTTGATCCGGTTCACTATGGCCATTTGCGCACGGCTGTGGAAGTCGCCGAAGCCTATTCGCTAAACGCTCTGCATCTGTTGCCGAATCATCAACCGGTTCATCGAGGCCCGACGAATGCGAGCACCGATCATCGGCTTAAAATGCTCGAGCTTGGCATCGGTCAATCGTCACTATTGAAACTCGATACGCGGGAAGCGACGCGTGACGGCCCCAGCTACACGATTGATACCTTGTCAGCGATGGCCGAGGAAATGCCGGACACCCAACTGATCTTTGTGATGGGGCTGGATGCATTTGCTCAATTTGACAGCTGGAAAGACTGGCGAGGTATTTTGCAGCTGGCCAAGCTTGTCGTACTCAATCGACCGGAGGCGACACATTCGGATTTCTCACGTCAATTGCTCGCTGAACACAGAGAATCTGGCGGAATCGACATCTGCAACGTGACGCAGCTGGCGATTTCGGCTAGCGACATACGTTATCGTGTCCAGAGCGGTCAGAGTCTGCAATTCTTGATGCCTGAGCGTGTAAGAGAGTATATTGAGCGCCATAACCTGTATAGATAGCCATTGATGAACAGTACTGAAGTAAGCCATCTCGCCGTTACGGCGCTTGAAGACATGAAAGGCGTCGATCTCAAAGTCATTGATATCGCCGAAAAATCCAGCATCGCAGATGCGATGGTTATTGTCACGGGAACCTCACAACGCCATGTGCGCTCATTGGCCGAATCCGTTCGACTGGCTGCCAAGGATGCCAACCACCCACCTCTGGGTGTTGAAGGGGGGGATTCAAGTGAGTGGGTGCTGGTCGATCTTGGCGACGTTATCGTGCATGTCATGACGGAAGAAACCCGTGAATTCTATGCACTTGAAAAACTTTGGTCGGTGGGTCCACGTGATCGCGAGGATTCCGATGATGTACCACCCAGTGCATTGAGCTCGGTATAGGCGGCTCGTAAGCACCGCTTCGACTTCAACGCCAAGTATCGCGATTGTGCATGTCACCTTATTGACCATTGGCCGCAAGATGCCGACATGGATCCAGAGCGGCTGTGATGACTACACAAAACGTCTGCCACGTCATTGGCAGTTTCGAGTCAAGGAATTTGCCCAAGCAAAGTCAGCGACGCCCGAACTTGCCATGCACAAGGAAGCTGACGTCTTGCTTGCAGCTGTAACTGATCAATCGCATCTTGTTGCCCTTGATAACCGAGGGGTCCATTGGTCGACGTCTGATCTCGCCAGGCAACTGGAAAACTGGCAATCGATCGGCAAGGATATCGCTTTCATGGTCGGTGGTCCGGATGGTTTGCACTCGCGTTGCCTGGAGCGCGCAGATCAATCCTGGAGTCTGTCACCCTTGACCTTTCCACATCCGCTTGTGCGGGTGATTGTGACGGAGCAGCTATATCGCGCACAGTCCATGCTCGACAACCATCCTTATCATCGTGCCTGAGTCGCACGGCGACAAGTTGCCGCAGCTGATTCTTGCCAGCGCATCCCCAAGACGACAAGAGCTATTGTTGCAATTGGGTTTTGCTCATTGGTCGATTCCATCTTCAATTGATGAAACCAGTCGTGCGGATGAGTCGCCGGATTCTCTGGTTGTTCGCTTATCTTTGGAAAAAGCCTCGGCAATCAGTGAATCCCGGGTCGCAAAGTACTGCACTGACGAGGCCGTGGACAGGCCAGAACACGTCGTTGTATTGGGAGCCGATACGGTCATCGATCTTGATAGTCGGATATTGGGTAAACCGCGTGACGAAGATGATGCCGTGCACATGTTGATATCTCTGTCGGAGAAGCGCCATAGGGTGATCACCGGAGTCACGGTGCAGGCCATGGCGGGTCAGAGCAAGACGATCTCGGTTGCCAGCGATGTCCAGTTTGCGCCCGTCTCCGAAGAAGCGGCTCGTGCCTATTGGCGCACGGGCGAACCGCAAGGAAAGGCTGGCGGGTACGCCATACAGGGCATGGGTGCAAGATTTATTTCGCATCTATCTGGGAGCTACAGTAATGTAGTAGGGCTGCCCTTGTTTGAAACGGCGCAGCTTCTTGAGGAATACGGACTGTCTGCTTATGTCTGAAGAATTGTTGATCAACGTCACGCCGCAGGAAACGCGCGTCGCGACAGTCGAAAACGGAATGCTCACCGAGATCTGGATCGAACGTGCGCAGAAGCTTGGTCTGGTCGGTACGATTTTCCAGGGTGTGATCAAGCGTGTGTTGCCAGGTATGGAAGCGGCCTTTGTCGATATTGGTCTCGACAAAGCGGCTTTCTTGCATGTCTCTGATGTGGCCGAGGCGAACAAAAAATTGGATGGTGAACGTAGTCAATTGTCCATTGCCAACGTCCTTAAAGAAGGGCAGCGGTTGGCAGTGCAGGTTATCAAGGACCCGCTCGGGACCAAGGGCGCCCGTGTCACTACCAATCTGACCGCACCGTCTCGTTATCTCGTCATGATGCCTTTCGCAAACAGCGTCGGTATATCAACTCGGATCGAGCTCGAAGAAGAACGTGAACGACTTCGTGCATTGACCGAAGATATTCGCGAGGCGGATAGTTGTGGGTATATCATTCGCACCGCGGCAGAGGGTGTTGATCGCGACGCATTGGTCGACGACATGAATTATCTGGACAAGGTCTGGAAAGGCGTAAGAGAGCGACAAACGACTGCCGAAGCAGGCTCAATCATCTTCCAGGATCTGCCGCTGGTCCAGCGCATGATGCGTGATCTGAGTCGCGGTGGCGTCGAGCGAATCCGCATTGATTCGCGCGAGACGTACCACCAGTGTGTAACATTTTGTGAAGAATATGTGCCCGAACTTTGCTCCATAATCGAGCATTACCCGGGCGAGCGACCGATATTTGACTTACATGGTGTCGAGGATGAAATTGACAAGGCTCTGAATCGCAAGGTGCTGCTCAAGAGCGGCGGATATCTGATCATTGACCAAACGGAATCAATGACGACGATTGATGTCAATACTGGAGCTTACGTTGGCCGCAAAAACCTTGAAGAAACGATCTTCAAGACTAACCTTGAGGCAGCGCAGTCGATTGCTCGGCAGCTGCGCTTGCGCAATCTAGGTGGCATTATCATTATCGACTTCATCGACATGGCCGTCGTTGAGCACCGCCGGCAGGTTATGCGAGCGCTTGAGAAGGGTCTGGAGCGTGATCATGCCCCTACTCAGGTCAGCGAAGTCTCGGAGCTGGGCCTGGTGGAAATGACGCGCAAACGGACGCGCGAGAGTCTTGAGCAGGTGCTGTGTGGGGAGTGCACGGTCTGTGGTGGAAGAGGTATGCAAAAAACACTCGAAACGGTGGGTTTCGAGGTGACACGCGAAATTATTCGCCAGGTAAGGCAATTTGAAATCGATTCAGTTACTGTTCTGGCAGCGAACGATATTGTTGAATGGTTTACTGAAGAGAGATCGGCAGATCTCGCCGAGTTGGAAGACTTCGCAGGCGTGCCGATTCGTTTACAAGCGGAACAGTATTACAGTCGTGAACACTTTGACGTGGTCCTGCAATGATGGACCGCACACATGATTATCAAGTTCGCACGCCCTCTCGTGCGCCTGTGCCATATCTGTATTGGCACTGTGCTGATATTGCTGGCTGTGTTCACCCTAGTTGCGCGATTCGGGCTGCCATTAGTCTCTGACTACAAGAGCAACATCGAAGCACGGGTTAGTGATTATCTGCAAAGTCCCGTAGTCATTGGTGAGCTGGATGTGCGTTGGACAGGCCTGGGGCCAATATTGTCCGCGGAAAATGTCTCCGTCATCGAATCTGAGCAACGTCAGGTTACTGTCGATGAACTGCTGATTGATGTGGATGTATTGCGATCTCTGACACGTGGTACTCCAGTGATAAATGAAATGACACTGGTTGGCACCGACCTCGCTATCGAGACAACCCGTGAGGGTGAAGTGTTGATGCATGGCATGGAGACGGTCCCTGGGCGTTTCTCACGACGAAATTCTGCAGCGTCAAACGAGCCCGCGAAGAAATCCGGTGGCGGTGTGGATCTGTTTGCCTGGTTACTTAATGCTCGTAAAGTGGGTCTACTCGATACTCGCCTGACCTTCATTGACGGACAGGCAGAGCAAAGCTTGGTGTTGGACAACGTCAATATCAGAGCAGAGAACGTCGGCGATTTACATCAGTTGCGTATCGATCTTGATTTACCCGCATCACTTGGTGGCGCGTTGGAGGCGGGAATTGATCTTGAAGGCTCGCCCAGAGATCTGAGTACTGCCGACGGAAATATTTATATCAAGTCCGATACGATCAAGACTTTGGGCTGGTTGGAACTGTTCTCGAGAACACCAATGATGCCGGACAATCTTTTCCAGCTTGAACACGTGAGCGCGGATGTCGGATTTGAAGTCTGGGGACGCTGGAAACAGGGGCATGTCGATAATATCCGTGGTCGTTTCACTGCAAGCCAGCTTGTTGATAGTCGTCGTGATGAGCCATTGCTCGATGAAGTGACCGGTGATTTGACCTTTCGACGTGGTTCCGACGTTGCCAGCCTCCATGCAGACTCACTGGTATTTGTGCGCGACTCACAGAGAGCCTCGATCAGTGATGTGACGCTGAATCAGTCGCTTGAAGATCGATCGGTTGCATTGACTGCGAGCGGAGAAAGCTTGCCCCTGTCTCTGGTATCGAACCTGATTGCGTCTGTAACGGCTGAGCGCAAATCTGGTCGTCTGGTCAAGGAAGCGCAGCCTTCAGGCACGCTCAACGATTGGCAAGTTGCTATTGATGGTATTGGCGCTGAACAGACCATCGACATCACGGCTACGGTTCAAGATTTTGTTATCAAGCCAACATCTGAGAGTCCAGGTTTTGGTCCGCTTAACGGATCTATTGAAGTCGTCGACGGTGTCGGCAATGCAACGCTTGCAGCTCGAGCCATGCCGTTTGACTGGCCGCGTTTGTTTCCTGACCCACAGATAACCGACCGCTTCGAAGCAAAGCTGGATTTTGACCTCCGGGATCGCAAGACCATGAAGATCAGCGGTTTGGTCAATCTTGAAGACGATGGTATCGAGACAGAAACACGTCTTCGTGTTTCTGTTGGCGAGAGTCGCCCACTACATCTCGATGTACAAAGCCGTTACAGCGTTGACGATCTTCAAAGCGTGACAGCCTGGATGCCATTGAACCTGATGTCCGAGAAAGCTCAAACATGGTTTCAGAATGCATTCAAGGGTGGTACTGCACGTAATGGCAGCTTGTTGTTTTTTGGCCGACCTTCGGAATTCCCGTTCGATGAAGGCGAAGGTGTTTTTCGTGCTGGTATGGATATCGAAAACGGTGCGGTCGAATTCAAATCTGATTGGCCAGTCATCTCGAATGTGAGTGGACGATTGACGTTTAATGGCCTGCGCATGACAGGTATGGTCGAAACTGGACGTCTGGACAAGTTTGATATCAGTCAGGCGCGCGTCGATATCGATGATCTGAAAAATGCAGTGGTGCGAGTTGATGGCAGTGGTAGTAGCAAACTGCCAGAGATGATTCAGTTTGCCAATACTGGTCCGCTCAAAGACATTTTGGAACCGGCATTAGGGGCGCTCATAACGACTGGGCAGGCGGACATGGATGTCGTATTGAGTGTTCCCTTGAAGCGCCGTGACGAGCCGGACGCGCCGCAGTTAAGTGTCAATGGGTCGATCTTTCTCAATAACAACACAGTACGTGTTGAACCGGCCGACATCGATTTGAAAAAAGTGCGTGGTGCGGTCAATTTTGATCGTTATGGCGTACGGATCAATAATCTGAAAGCGCGATGGCTTGATCACCAGGTAGGAATCAATGGGAGAACTCGCGGCAGGGACGAAAAAGCGGTTACCACGCTCAATGTGCAAGGGGCCTTGCGAGCTAGTGATGTACTTGTCCATTATAAGAGCACGCTGGATCAATTCGTTCGTGGCGCGTCGAACTGGCGTGCAGAACTGTCAGTCCCGCATTCTCCAGAGAAGCTTGAAAGTACAGGCATATCCTTGACTGTTGATAGCGATCTGATAGGAACCGCCTTGCTCGTACCGGCACCTTATTCGAAGTCAACTGCATCGAGTGAAAATTTCCGTTTGGCGACCAATATCGTCAAGGACGAGACTCAGCTGTCATGGGATTTCGACTATTCCGATGCGTTAAACGGAATATTCGTCCTTGAAGAAGGCAAATTCAAATCCTTATCGATTGGCCTTGGCGGGACAAAGGCCATTGCTCAAACAGATGAAGGAATTCGTCTTGACGGGTCCACAAGGGTTGCATCATTAGGGGATTGGGTCGATATCATCAATCAGTATCGAGAATCTTTACCTGAACCTGAACCAGATGCTCGGGACGATATCGTGCCAATATCGGGGAATCTGACCACAGCCGCTTTATTTGCTGGCGACGATAATCTCGGGCCTGCACGTTTGCGAATCAATAGTGACGATATCTATCTCAATGCGGTAATCAACAATGAGTTCTTGCGCGGCAACGTTCGATATCCACGACGTCTTGAAGAAAAAGAAGTTTCTGCCAAGGTACGTGTGAACTATCTCGACAACCGTGTACTCGCCGCCTTTGAAAAAGAGGAAGGCGAGGCTGAAGAAGAGCCCATCGATCCACGAGAATTACCACCAATTGAAGCGCGAATCAGTGAAGTGAAATGGGATTCCTTACGACTCAGAGACATCAACCTGAAGACTCGCCCTGACATACTTGGATTGAATATCGATACACTCGGCTTTGCCTATCGCAGTATGCAGCTTGTCGGGCGTGGTCACTGGCGTTTACGCGATGTGCAAGGCATCAATGCAGCGCTGGCTGGTCAACACCTAACAAATTTGGCCCTGACACTACAGAGTGATGATTTTGGTAGTGGTCTTATCGATATTGGTTTACCGGATTTGATCGCTGAAGGTGCAGGCATTGTTGAAAGTCGCTTGTCATGGAATGGCCCGGCCTACAAGCCTGAGCTTGCCATGCTTGATGGGACTCTTAAAATTGATCTCGAGCGGGGCCGTATTATGCAGCTCGAACCAGGCGCCGGGCGTCTGTTTGGCCTCTTTGCCTTGCAGGAACTTCCACGCCGTCTTGGCGGTGACTTCAAGGATCTGACCGCTGACGGCTTGTCATTTCAGCGATTGACGGGTGACATCGAAATGGATCACGGCGTTGCCGATGCTCGATTGATCCAGATGACGGGGCCGATTGGCGTGGTGGATATCATGGGCAAAACCGATTTGCTTAATCAACAGTTCGATAATCGTGTCACTGTTCTGCCGAGGGTCAGTGCTGCGTTACCGATAATCGGCGTAATCGCTGGGGGTGCGAGTGCGGGTGTTGGCGCACTGCTTGCCGGTGGGCTGTTAAAAGCTGTTGGTATTGATCTGGACAGGATTGGTTATCGAGAATTCAGCCTTACGGGAAGTTGGGAAGAACCTCGTTTCAAATCGGTTCCACTGTCAATATTGTCACCCGATACACGTCAGTGGTAGACAATGAAAAAAATCACCGTAGGTGTGGCCTCCTTGTGGATGTTTTTCAACACTGCTGCTGCGCATGATTGCACAGCGACTGAACAGTGCCGACAGGTAGTCAATCAGATAGAACTTGACGGCGAGATGGTGCTGAAGAAGCCCTTGGCGCCTATCAGTTCTACGCCTTATCAGGATCTGCAATCGCAGATCGATTTCATAAACAATCAGCTTGTTTTTGCGGCGACAGTTACAGTTCGTGTCGATGTCGAAGATGGTCCGCTTTATGATCCCGCAACAGATGAAGTCTGGATGCCGATGTGGTTTGGTGACAGTATCGCGTCAACTTTTGCCGGTGGTGATGACACGCTCGATGCCACCGAGCAGCAGCAAATTGTTAATGACGTTGTTCTGCATACACTGGTGCATGAAGCGGGTCATGCCTTGTTTGCTCAAGTTGACATACCAAGGCTCTCCCGTGAAGAAGATGCGGTTGATGCATTGGCCAGTATCGTATTGCTGGAATTTCATGAGCGTGGTGATGAAGTCGTCCTGAATGCTGCCGAAATGTTTGGGCTGGAAAGCGATTCAGTAGAGTGGTTTGAGGCGGCTGATTTCTGGGACGAGCATAGTCTGGATATTCAACGCTATTACACATCAATTTGCCATGTATACGGAAGCGACAGTGAAGGCAATGAAGAGCTGATCAACGAAGAATACGGTTTGTCGGAAGAGCGGGCTGAAGCTTGTATAGAAGAGTACGAATTATTGCGTGACGGATGGTTGCGAGTATTGCAGCCATATTTGAGATAGCGATAAATTGAAGTAATGTCAGCCCCTTGAGTCTTTTCGCCACTGGAGTGATTTTTGACCGGTTGCACAATATTCGACGACGCGCAATAGGTTCTACATTTACAGGGCTCGGTTAACACCGTCGTATATATCTGGCTTCCTGGCCTTGACGCTAACGCGAAGACGTATTAGTGTGCGCTCGTGCTGAACGGCGATGGCGTCGTCGTGAAACAGATCGAGCACACTTGCCGTCGTTTGACGGATTCTATCCTGCACGCCCGGATGCTCTCGTTGGGCGTCACATCGGCTCCCAGCATGGAATAGGATTCATCAACAATGCAAAATCAAGCAGCGCGCCCTGATTTTTTCTCACGTCACGACGGCGAAAAAATCCTGCCTTTCTCAAATGCTGAGTACCAACGTCGGCTCGCAACGCTCCGGCAAATCATGGCAGCGCATGACGTAGAAGCGACAGTGCTCACGTCTATGCATAATGTCGCCTACCATTCGGGCTTTCTTTACTGTGCCTTTGGTCGTCCGTATGCTTGTGTCGTAACCGCCGATACCTGTACGGTTGTTTCAGCAAACATCGATGGAAGTCAGCCCTGGCGCCGGTCGATTGAAGACAACGTCATATACACCGACTGGCGACGTGATAACTACTGGCGCGCTGTGGCCGAGTTGCTTGGCAAGTCGAAACGCATCGGTATCGAATCAGACCACCTCACGCTTACTGGTCGTAAAACACTTGATAAAATGCTTGGCCCTCGTGAGCTGGTGGACATTGCCGCGCCGACCATGAGCGCTCGCATGATCAAATCCGAAGAAGAAATAGCGTTGATTCGCGAGGGAGCACGTATTGCTGATGTTGGCGGGGCGGCAATCCGCGATGCGATTCGTGCTGGTACTCGAGAAATAGATGTAGCGATGGCTGGCCGCGATGCAATGGAGCTTGAAATTGCCCGTAGCCATCCAGACAGTGAATTGCGTGATAGTTGGGTATGGTTTCAATCGGGTATCAATACTGACGGGGCTCACAATCCTGTTACAACTCGTGCTCTCGAACACGGTGACATCCTGAGTATGAATACATTCCCCATGATTTCCGGCTATTACACCGCTCTTGAACGCACCTTGTTTTTAGGCGAACCAGATTCGGCCAGTCTTTCTCTGTGGCAAGCGAATGTAGATACGCACGAACTCGGACTGTCATTGATCAAGCCCGGCGTCAGTTGTGCCAGCATTTGTGAAGAGCTGAATCGGTTTCTCGCCGAGCTGAATTTACTTCAATACCGCTCTTTCGGTTACGGTCATTCGTTTGGTGTGCTTAGTCATTACTACGGGCGGGAAGCAGGCCTGGAATTGCGCGAGGATATTGATACGGTGTTGGAGCTGGGAATGGTCGTTTCAATGGAACCGATGTTATGGGTGCCTCAAGGAACCCCCGGCGCTGGCGGCTATCGCGAACACGATATTCTTGTAGTGGGCGAAGAGGGCGCAGAGAACATTACCGGCTTCCCGTATGGGCCTTCTAAAAATATCGTCAATGCGTAACACGATACTGACGAGTTTGAATGGTTGTACAAGAGGCTGCGACTACCCGCACTATTTTGCACGCCGACTATCTGGACGTGGTGTTTAGCGGAATCACCACAACCGGATTTGTTTATTCGGTGCCACGTATTTGGCTTTTATAGGCGAGTCGTAAAACAATTGATAATTATCACTATGAATTCAATGTCTATCGAGACAGCAAGTGTTGATTTATGCTTTTGTATAGGGGCGCTTTAAACTAGGGATGTTGAAGAAATGGCTTATACCTCGATCACGTTTGAAAACCCCGATACAGGGGTCACCAGAAAAGCCCCAGTTGGTTTTTCATGGACTACAGCATTTTTCGGTTTTTTCCCCGCTTTGTTTAGACGTGATTGGAAGTGGGCAATAATCATTTTTATTTTATTGCTAATGACATTGGGGTTAGCAGGTCTGGTCTTTATGTTTATCTATAACAAGCTTTACATTAAAGACTTGATCAAGGCAGGTTTTAAAGCCAAATCAGTCGATTCTGGAGATATGGAATCTGTAGCCTCCAAGATGAAGCTCGAAATCCCCAGGCTGCATGAAATGTAACTGTCATTCATTTGCTTCTAGTAGTCCCCTCCAACACGACACTGTACACGGTGTCGTGTTGTGGGATTTTAGTCTCATGAAGGTATCGCGCTACCCCTCCTGCTAATGCGGTGACAGAAGATGGCGCTACGATTTGGCCTCAACCGACTACCAATTTCTGAAAATGTAGACACCGTACCCCCATAGTGTCTACTCGACCATGATTTGACCTAGACAGCGTTCTGATTTGAATGAACAATCAGGCACCAAAATTCTCAATTGTCGGAAGGTTGCTGTGTCAGGAAGTAGATCCCCCCAAGCCTTGATAGCGGTATTTGTACTTTCGCTATTTTCCTGCCAGATATTCGCAGGATCAAAGCCCATCGAAGTAGGTAGTCTGGTGGAAGTTAATGTAGAAAAGGCAGAGCCACTATTTAACGATCATCAGAAAGTTTCGCGAGACGAATTAATGGAAATATTCCGCTCGGGTAAGTTGCTTTGTTATGGCATGTCGGAAGAGGGTACTTGTGAGTATGTAGAGGTTGGGGAATCGTATCATTCCGATGGATTCACTTCGGTCAATTTTTATTTGACCAGTAGTGATGGTTATGTCATGTCAAACTTGTTTGAGTCACAGTGGAATGGTGACAAGTTATGTGCAAAAGGCGGCAGTCAGCTTGCAATGTTGTCGAGCTATAAATCGACTGTTGCCCATCTGGATCAATCCGGCATGTACAGAAGTGACGATGTGAAATTACTCGTTAACCGCGCAATACAGGAATCTTTCGAAGGTTATAGTGCGTGTGTTGAATATCTCAGATCAAAAGATGCGCCCCACATCATGTTAGAGCTGTTGTACGTGGATGGTGTTTTGCAAGATTTGGAAGGTTATTCTGAAATTACTGTTATGAGTAAGGGCGACGGAAAAATTAAACTGCATTTCTAGTCGATATTTTTGCCGTTTTGCGCCGACACGATAATAGATAATTCCAGCGTAATACCACTCTTTCGGTATGAGCGCTCACCAGAAGCCTCTAATATTTCTCTCGTTCTGGTGAGGGCCGGCTACCTCGGCTGCCATTTCTATGAGGGTGAAAAATTTCCGCGTCGTTAAAACGCTTTTTCAGCAATGGTCAGGTTCTTGTTTATCAGTAGCATATGATTGACAGGCACTTCTTGCCAGCTATCGTCAGCACTCAAGGGTTCAGAGCTGACAATAACCGCGTTGTCGTCGCTATCACTTAGCATGGTGCACACGCCATCTTCGCAGACATACCGCCTGCCTTGGTTTACGTATAGACTCGATGCTTTATCATCCTGATCTGAGGTATATCGACTAACAACAGCCTCTTGTCCATTGGTAAGCACCAGATTCAAATAGCAGTGATGTCCCGGCGCGTGCTCCAGCATCAAGCCTTTCACTATATCCACTGAATCATGCATTGCATTTGCCATGGCTTCGATCGAATTTTTGTTGGGCTGTTTATTCAGTTGGTCCAAAATCAGTGCGAACAAATGCTCGGAATCAGTGCTGCCTTTTATACTGTCGTAGGCGCTATCGCTGAGTAAATTGACTAAAGGTCGACGAACTTTCTCAAAGCCACCGATATCGCCATTGTGACAAAAGCTAAGATTGTTAGATTTGAACGGATGGCAGTTGAACTCGCTGACGCCCAAACCTTGTGTAGCCGCACGAACGTGTGCAACGATGCAGCTACTATTGGTGACGCGGGACAAGTCATGTAGGTTGCCGTTATTCCATGCTGGCGTGATCGAGCGAAACACAGCCGCCTCATCATCGTCGTTTGCGTACCAGGCAATACCAAAGCCGTCACCGTTTAAAGGTTCAGAACGCTCTTTTGAATTGAAACTTTGCTTTATCAAAGAGTGGGCGGGCTCGGTAATTAATGATCCCAGACTAATGGGCGCCCCGATATAAAAAGTAAAACGACACATACTTCACCTCAAAATATTATTGTGCTCAATCGGTCAAGCCAACTGTTCTGGAACTATATCGCACTGGTTTGTTAGTCAAGCCTTAGTTTATAACGAATTGAAGGGCTCGATTACAAGTTAAGTTTCTTGTCTGATTCTTGTGATAGGGCAATGGTGTTGATTCAAAGACATCTTATATCGTCGCTGTCACGAAGCTGCGTCTAGACACTCTTTGTGGCT
>CAYULV010000071.1:0-14177 GCA_964445655.1 uncultured Granulosicoccaceae bacterium
ACGTTTACTGTTCGAAAATTTGTTGCAGCGGGTGATGTTGTCAGCGGAACACTGGCATACAGATCACGATGGCCAACAATTGCGTATTGCGAGCTATCGCGATGATCTGCAAGTTGTCAAAGAGTATCTGAGTGAAAATCCGCTTGGCGAAAACAATTCTTGGGATCGTCTGTACCGTTTTGTGGAATCGAACCTGAGCCTTGAAGGGCAGGAGTGCATTGTCTCTCTGATGCTGGAACCCTATGGCCATTTGATTGATGGGTTTGTCAGTTGTATGTCTAGCGAAATCACAACTGTTGCTGTCGTCGATGGTGCAATGAGTGTTGCAGAAATACGAGCAAAGATTCGTGAAACCTATGACTGGGCACGCGCGCTTGATTGGCAATCCACCGATGCCAATGCGCGAGCCTGGTATGTCTCTGAAGAAAAACTGGAGCCGCGCCTTGGTGAACGTCATGAGGAACCGATCGCTGACTACGAGCAGCCACTAGCGCCGGCCCGAGACGCAATTCGTCTGTACGATGCGCTGGAATTGTTTGACGACGACACGCGAATTGCCGAATTTTTACTCGAGCATCCAGAGCACCGGGCTTCGGTCAGGCGAGTGCAGCAGGTATCGACTCTTGCCTATGGAGAAATTTACGACAATACGATTGACAAGTCTCTGATGCCGCTAGATATGCTTCGTTGCAAGTTGTCGTTCTTCGGCGCCATACATTTTGATCCGCGCTCGGATCGATGGGTACGGATACGTATGTTCGCTGATGCGCCTTATCCAGAGGAACTTGATCAGCAAGATGCCGAGTTCTGGCCGTATCCGGTACTGGATACACACTGAGAAAACTGCCTATTCCAGTTCCGCATCGAGCGCTCTGGCGACCATTTCCTGAAAATGGTGGACGGCATGTTCTGAGAGTTCGGTCCGCTCTTGATCGACGATAAAACGTCCTTGATTGTAGCCACGGGAATTAAGTCCGCGCTGGACACTTTCGCACAAACCGATGTCTTCCGGCTGCAGGATGTCCTTCTGATAATCCATCGCTTCTTTTAACTGTGGGCTGGGAGATCCGCCCTGAACAAACCAGTCTTGGTATTCGATTGTGTTACCTGCACCATCGGGAATCATTTGCAGGACTGACAAGTTGGCATCGCCTGGATAGGCCCAGATGGTCAAATTTGGCCATAGGTACCATCCGGCATAGCCAAAATCCACGTCGCCTTTTTCGAATTTGAACGCCTTGTTGTCAGTTGACTTCACGGCGTTCGATACATGGCTTGAGTAAATACCCTTGGCGACCGAGCGATAGCTCTTCATATCGACAAGATCGACAAAGTCCTTGTGGGCCGGATGGCAGTGATAGCACTCAAGAAAATTGTCGACCATCACTTTCCAGTTACTTTTTACCTGATAGGTGTCGCGTTGTGCGTATGCGAGATCATCAACACTCGGACAATACGCGCGTATTTCCTGTTCGAGGCCTGCCGCCTGTTCGGACAAAGGCGCAGCGTCAAGATCAAGGTTGATGAACAAGAGGCCACAGAAATTTTCTACCTGCACAGGCTTTAATGAGAAATCACATTTTTTAAAACCATCAACGTTCTCTGAATTGCGGGCAGCGCGCAAGGTGCCATCGAGATCATAGGACCAGGCATGATACGGACAAACAATGACGCTGGAATGCCCTGATCCATTGACCAGCTCATGGCCTCGATGTTGGCAAACATTGTAAAAGGCGCGCAGTTCATCTTGTCGGTCGCGCACAATGAAAACGCTCTGGTTGCCAATCTCTGTTGTGATGTAATCACCTGCACGTTGCAACTGACTGACGTGGCCTGAGTACCACCAGTTGCGAAAAAAGATCGACTCTTCCTCGCGCTGATAGATTTCATCGTCGAGATAAAATCGTGCCGGCAAGGTAAACGACTGCGAAGGATCGCTACAAAATGGTGCATCACCAGCTTGCAATTTCAAGTCTTGCAGATTCATGGCAGTCAAGGGTCTCACGTAAAGATTGACGTTGGAAGTTACGATGATCGCCGCTTAGCCCGTAAAAATCAAACTACTGGCCCCATTGTGCCAGTCTCAAGTCGAGTACCATTGCGCTTTAGCTACCTGCTGTCAGGATGGTTGTATGCCCGGCAAACCAGATGATTTCTCGATCGGTGAAATCAGTACGCGCGCCAAGCTTGCGATTCGAGGCTTGGGCTACAGCTGGGGTGTTGCTGAAGATGTGGGTTGGGCGATTGGCTGGCTTGAGCAACGCGACTGTCCAGGCCTGCTTCTACTTGCCGGCTTATGCCAGCATATCGATGAACGTTTTACACATACCACAAAGACTTCATCGATCGAAACGGGTCTTCGACCGCAAGCGCTTTCAGGGACATGGACAGCGAGTGAAGGGCAGTTGTGTCCGATCCTGAGTGGTCTCGCCTTAAGCGATGGCGGGATCGCCGAGTCACAGCGGGATGGTGGCCTCAGGATGCAAAACGTTCTGTACCCTCTGTTGATATTGCCGTTTGTCGATGTACTCGCCCAAGCATCGAATGTTCTCGTCGAGTGCAACATCGGGGACCTGCGGGTGATCACTGATGGCGAACATCTTTGGCTTACGCCTTCGCCAAATTCGGATCAGGAATCTCTATTGATCTCTTCGGATAACGTTTTCATCACAGTCAAGCCCGATAGTCAGCGGCCATCTTTTGAATCCTGGCGAAATCGACGATCCCGTGCATCGGTGACTAGCTCGATATGGTCAACATTGGACCAGTTTGCCCACCGAACCTATGCACCGGCCACAGAAGAATCACGTATTCTTGGCGCAGGGGCGGGAGTTAATGATAACGATTAAGGAAAGTGTGACTGCCTTTGGTACTATCTTTGTGCTGTCCACTCGATTCGAAGAAAGTTCATGTCTGCTGCGCTTATCGCCGAAAATATACACAAACGCTTCGGCGATCTTGAAGTTTTACGTGGTCTGAGTGTCACAGCCAATGAAGGCGACGTGATCTCGATAATCGGCAGCTCAGGTTCTGGCAAAAGCACATTTTTGCGTTGCATCAATTTTCTGGAAACACCCGATCAGGGGCGCATAGTGCTCGGTTCGAATGAGGTGAACGTCAAACCCGGCAAAAAGTTGTCGAAGTCTGATCAGCGAACCATCGAGCGCCTGCGCAGCAAGCTTGGATTCGTCTTCCAAAGTTTCAATTTATGGTCGCATCTGTCGGTGCTCGACAATGTCACCGAAGGGCCGAAGCGAGTGTTGGGCACCGAGAAACAGGCCGCCGAAGAGCATGCTCGCAGTTTGCTCGACAAGGTTGGGATCGCCGACAAGGTCGATTCTTTCCCGGTTCAGCTCTCAGGTGGACAGCAACAGCGAGTCGCCATTGCCCGTGCGCTTGCCATGGAGCCGCGCGTATTGCTTTTCGATGAGCCAACCTCTGCCCTTGATCCCGAGCTTGTTGGTGAAGTGCTGAAAGTGATGCGCGATTTGGCGCGCGAAGGACGCACCATGATCGTGGTTACCCACGAGATGGGCTTTGCGCGCGAGGTTTCCAATCGAACCTTGTTCTTGCACAACGGTGGCATAGAGGAGGATGGCAGTCCGGAACAGGTTTTCGGGAATCCCACATCAGCACGTTGTCGGAAGTTTCTACAGAGTGTGCTTTAGTGCTGATTGAAACTGTGACGCAATGGTTCGCCGAATTGGCGAACGTCGATTGGGACAAGTGGACCAACTATCTGACCAACGGCAAGCACCTTGCCTGGTATGCCAGTGTTCGCTACACCCTATTTGCTGCGATCTTCGGTGCCATGTTGGCGGTTCTTTTTGGCGTGCTTGGTGCTGCGGCGAGACGTTCCGGTTTTGCACCTTTGCGCTGGATCGGCACCATCTACACCACGATGGTGCGTGGTATCCCGGACGTGCTGTTCTTCTTGTTCTTCCCGTTGGCTTTCGAGCAATTGGTCGAATTTATCATGTCACGTCATTTGTGCACGCCGGATGAATTGGCCACTGCATCTGCCTGGCCGCCGTGTCAGGCCGCACAATGGTATCTAAGTACGTTTGAATATTTTGTAATGGCCTGTGTGTCGCTGGGTATTGTCTACGGTGCCTTCGCGGCCAATGTCGTGCATGGCGCCATGAATGCGGTACCGAAAGGGCAACTGGAAGCGGCCCGCGCCTATGGATTCAACAGTCGCCAAGTCTTTTGGCATATTCATGTCAGACAAATGTGGGTGTATGCCTTGCCAGGGCTATCAAACGTCTGGATGCTGCTGCTCAAGGCAACCTCGTTTCTTTCATTGCTGCAGATCGCTGACATGGTGCAGTGGGCTGATCGCCTCGGCGCACCAAATTACATCGCCCGAGTGGGCATGGTTCACCCTGACTGGCGTTGGCGATACTACTTCGTGTTGTTTCTTTTTTACATTCTGTTGACCATCATTTCTGAACGCGTGTTCGAATGGTTACAGCGACGAGCCAGTCGTGGCTTGGCGCTTGATCGGGAGGACACGTGATGGATTGGTTCTCCATTGATGCAGTTTTGCAAGACATCGCGATTCTTTTCAAGCCGGCCTTGTTCAACATCTACTTTGCCTTGGCCTCCATTCCTCTGGGTTTTCCGCTGGCGGTTATCCTCGCTGTGATGAAGAACAGTCGTAGTCGCTGGGTTTCGCGTATCGCTCGAGTCTATATCTATGCTTTCAGAGGTTCCCCGTTGTTCATACAATTTTTCATGTTCTATTCCCTTATGTTGGCTTTCAATTTAAGTCACTGGAAGCCGCTGGGAATTGATCATGTCGTCATGCATCCCTTGTTCATTGGCCCCTTGGTACTGGTGCTCAATACCAGCGCCTATGCGGCTGAGATTTTCTATGGGGCAATGCGATCAGTGCCCCGGGGTGAAATTGAAGCTGCGAAGGCCGTTGGAATGAATAGCTGGCAACGATTCAAGACCGTTATGTGGCCGAACATGCTACGTCTTGCCTGGCCGGCTTATACCAATGAGGTTGTCTTCCTGTTTCATGCTACCGCCTTGGTGTATTTCACGTTACCGGTGATCAATGAGCAGAAGGACCTGATGAACAAGGCCGGTGAATTGTTCGAACGTGATTACAATGTGTTCCTGCACTTCTCGGTAGCGGGTGCTTACTTTCTCGCGATTACGCTCGTGATTTTTGCCGTCTCAGGATTCATCTACAAGCGATTGATGGCGCATCTGAATGTCGGCGAGGCTCCACGCCTTCGACTCAAGCCAAACTATATTCGTTAATTAAAAGGTGTAGTCCGAGTGCGACTATTGAAGCCGCGTTCTTGATAGTCCGATGATCAAAATGACGAACAGGGCCAACATCCCCATCGATCCAGAGCCTCGTAGGCGATAAGTAATAGCTGCATAACCTGTGGGAATTGCACTGCTCAGCGATGGCTCACTGAGTAGTTGTCTTGCGAAGCCATCGTTGAATGGGTCTACATCAAATTGATCTATTATTCCGTCACCGTCGGTATCATCTTCACTTTGGATATCCGCATCGGCGAAATCCGCGATGCCATCAGCATCACTGTCATTACTGCCTGTTTGATCCACATCAACAGTATCTGGAATTCCGTCCTCGTCAGTATCAAGCCAGGCATCACCGATACCATCGCCATTTATATCGATACCACCGGCCTCGATTAAATCGTTGAAGCCGTCGCCATCACTGTCGATGTCCAGGTGATCGAATATGCCATCACCATCGTTATCAAAGGTCGACTCAGTGGGGGCGTTGTCTCGCCATCCATTGCCGTCAATATCTATAACCGTATCCAGCTGTCCATCGCCATTTAAATCCTCAGTAACGAAAGGCGACTCCATGGTATCTGGTAGGCCATCATTATCAGAATCAAGATCCTCGAAGTCGAGCAGGCCATCTCTGTCGGTATCTATTCTAGCCAGCGGTAGTACCGCTAAGCCATCATCAAGGCCATCTTCATTAGTATCAGCGAATTTATCCACCTGTCCATCGCCATTAGTATCCAATGCGCCGGATTCAACGATGTCGGGTATGCCGTCGTTGTCTGAATCCAGATCATGTACATTTGCGTACCCATCGCCATCTTGGTCGTCATGACCTTCCAGCGCATCCAGGATACCGTCGTTATCCGAATCCAGATCCAGATAATCTGGTGAATCGTCGGCGTCAGTATCAATTAGTGTGTTAAATCTGTCTGCTATGCCGTCGCCGTTCGTGTCGACGGTGCCGGCTTCAAACGTATCGCTAAGTCCGTCACCATCGCTATCTGAATCCAGGAAGTCGGCAATCCCATCTTTGTCGAAATCATAAACCGGCAAAGGTGAAGATGTAGTCGAATCAGCTAGCCCGTCCTGGTTGTTATCAGTAAAGAGGTCAATCACGCCATCGTTATTAACATCAACGCCGCCAGCTTCAACAATATCCGGTATTCCATCGTTGTCCGAATCAAGATCCATGATGTTGAATATGCCGTCACGATCGGTATCATCTGTACCTTCAACCGAGTCGGGAATGCCATCATTGTCGACATCAAGGTCCGTGAAATCCAATACGCCGTCGTGATCGGAATCAAGACCAACGAACACTGTTACATCAGCGATATTGGATTCATTATCGTCGTCGTCAGATACAACGTAGGATAGTGTTGCAACTCCTTCGAAATTCGGGGACGGTGTATAGACAAGTACCCCCTCGGCATCGACAGACCATACCCCATAAGTATTGCTTAAGGTGGACTGTATGCCGGCAACGGTTGGGTCCAGATCTATACGGCCTAGATCAATATCGTTATTATCGTCAGCCACTAGTGTCTTTAGGTTTATAGCTACATTAGCTCCAGTCGCGACGTTTGCATTGGCATTATTCGCCGTGGGGATGGCGCCTCCGACAGTCACTGTAATATCAACCGGGTCCGACACATTGCCGTCATCGTCCGCTATGGTAAGAGGGATGCTGGCAATACCCTCAAATCCGAATGCTGGTTCAAAGCTGATGAGCCCTTCAGCGTCGACGCTCCACCTGCCTTCGTTAGTTGTAACAAGTGATTGAACGCCTGCAGTCGTTGGGTTCAGGTCAATGGTCGTGATGTCCACATCATTGTTTGCGTCGCTCACATTGTCTGACAGATCAATTGTCGCGTTGTCATTCGATGTGATAGCGGCACTTTCGACACTGACTAGTGGCTTGGCGCCACCGACAACAACGGACAGGGTGGTCAATGCCGATTCGTTTCCATCGTCATCCTCAACGGTGTAGGCGATACTGGTCATACCTTCAAAATCTGAATCGGGATTGAAAGTGAGCAGTCCGTTGGCTGTAACAATCCATACACCATCGCTGGTGGTCCGCGAGGATTGATTGCCTGCAGTGCTTGGGTCCAGGTCAATGGTGCTGGTATCTACATCATTGTTCGTGTCGGTAATATTGTCTGACAGGTCAATAATTGCATTGACGTCTGCTGCTACAGTGGCTGTTTCCGCGCTTGCCATAGGAGTGGCGCCATCGACAGTGACGGAAACATTAGCCGAAGGTGACTCATTTCCATCATCATCCTCAACGCTATAGGAGATGCTGGATATACCTTCAAACTCTTCGTCAGGGTTGAAGGAGAGCAGTCCTGCGCTTGTGACAATCCATACACCGTCGTTGGTGGTCAGTGAGGTTTGATTACCCACAATGTCTGGGTTAAGGTCGATAGAGCTGATATCAACATCGTTGTTCGCGTCAGTTACATTGTCGGATAAGTCGATAGTTACATTGCCGTCTGCGGTGACGTTTGCAGTTTCAGCGCTCGCGATTGGTGTGGCACCGTCGACCGTGACAGACACGATGGCCGGCGGTGATTCGTTTCCGTCATCATCCTCGACGGTATAGGCGATACTCGACATACCTTCAAAATCGGGGTCAGGGTTGAACGTGATCAAACCAACAGCTGTGACATTCCACACGCCATCGTTGGTGATCTTTGAAGAATGATTGCCCGCCGTCGCTGGATCCAGGTCTATGGTGCTCAAATCAACATCATTGTTCGCATCGCTCACGTTGTCTGACAGATCAATGATCGCATTGACATCGGCGGCGACGTTCATGGAGTCGGCTGTTGCGATCGGTGTCGCACCACCGACTGTAACGGATACAGCGGCCGATAGTGATTCATTACCATCGTCATCTTCTACAGTGTATACAACACTGGACGTACCCTCAAAATCTGCGTCAGGGTCGAAGGTGAGCAATCCCGAGGTTGTGACAATCCAGATACCATCAGTAGTGGTCAGCGAGGACTGATTGCCTGTTATGCCTGGGTCCAGATCGATGGTGCCAATGTCAACATCATTATTTACATCACTTACATTGTCTGACAGGTTGATAGTCGCGTTGATGTCGGTGGCGACTGTTGCTGTAGCTGCTGTTGCTATGGGGTAAGCGCCAGCGACTGTGACGGATACGATGGCCGATGGTGATTCATTTCCATCGTCATCCTCAACGGTATAGGAAATATTGGAGGTACCTTCAAACTCTACTGCAGGGTTGAAGGTAAGCAGTCCGGTGCTTGTGACAAGCCACACACCGTCGTTGGTGGTCAGCGAGGACTGATTACCTGCAACGTTTGGATTCAGATCAATGGTACCAATATCTACGTCATTGTTGGCATCAGATATGTTGTCAGATAGATCGATGGTAGCGTCGACGTCTGCAGTGACGGTAGTGCTATCTGCAGTTGCCAGTGGCCGCGCACCGCCGACCGTGACCGAGACAATGGTCGAGGGTGACTCGTTTCCATCGTCGTCTTCGACGGTATAGGAAATACTGGACGTACCTTCAAACTCTGCGGTGGGGTTGAAAGTGAGCTGGCCTGCAGTTGTGACAAGCCATACTCCATCGTCGGAGGTCAGCGAGGATTGATTACCTGCTGTGCTCGGATTCAGATCGATAGTGCTGAAGTCAACATCATCGTTTGCGTCACTAATATTGTCTGACAGATCGATGGTAGCGTCGACGTCTGTGGCGACAAAAGCGGTTTCGAAAGTGGCTACTGGAAATGCTCCAGCTACTAAAATATCGATGTTCGCGAAATTGGACTCGTTACCCCTAGAGTCTTCAACATTGAACGAAATGGTTGCAATACCTTCAAATTCTGGTGCAGGGTTGAAATTGATGACGCCTGACGAATTCACGCTCCAGACACCATCGCTGGTGCTTATCGTGTCTTGATTGCCCACCACAGAAGGGTTCAAATCGATACTGGACAAATCCTGATCGTTGTCATCATCAGAAATACTAGTCGCAAGTGACAGAACCGCGTCAGTGTCAGCACCGGCATTGCTAGAAACCGTAGTTGCGACCGGTATCGAATTTATTGTGAGAGTAAACGAACTGTTAACTTCGAATTCATCCTCTTCGTCAACACCAGAGCCGTTGTCGCCATCCTCAATAAGGGTGTCGCCATCAATATCTATGGCATCTCGATTAATCGCGCTAACACCGATTACTTGAGACAGTACTTCGGTGCCAGTCGCACTAAGCGTTTCCAAAGCGGTACGACTTACTGACCAGGAGCCACTACCATTGTCAATCAAAGATCCAGCTGTTGCACTCAAGGTGACCGAACTCGGTATCTCAGTCAATTCAAGGGTGCTTAGCTGCGTCTCAGAGCTGTCCTGGTCAAGCGAATCAGTCACTGAGATAGCTAATGGAATACTCGTATTGGCATTACCTTGAGCGTTTGTTGTAGACAGTGTAACTGCGTCCGCAACGGGTTCAATGCTAACGGTAATGCGTTCGGTTTCACCCGATGGTGCCGTCAACGTGAGTAGATCTAATCCAGATACATGCTCTTTGGGAATATAAGACAAAAGCGGAATGTCGTTTATTTCGACGTTCCAAATTCCACTAGGGGTCATCGTCCCGTGCGATAGGGTGCCATCGGTCAGAAATCCAGACAATTCGAATGAGTCATAACCCATCCAACTGACTTGAGCATTACCGCGATAATCTTGACCCGTTGGAGATGTTGCTTCGTATTTTAAAGTTTGCGTACCATCGACGTTTGTAATAATTGAGAATGTCGCGGTTTCAACAAATGGGTCTCTGAAATTTCCAGCGGTCCGATTACTGACAAACAAGGGATCGCCGCCAGTGTCCAATGCGCCAAACATCGTTTGTCCCAAGGGGACTGAACCCCACGATACGAGATCAGGCAAAAACATACGCATAATTAACGCTGACCCGGATGTGGTTTGGTTTTGCAAGTCAATGACAGCAAAGCTTCCGCCCGTATCTTCGTTTACACCTGTTCCAACACCGGAAGCCCATGATAGTCTGAATATGCCTACCTCGGCTGTTGCGGGTATATCAAAAAGGAGTTCATTTATGAGCTTTCCATCGCTGTCAACAGTGCTACTGGGGTTTGCATCGAACAGCGCACTATCTGAACTAACTCCGACTACACTGGCTGTCGAGCCATTGCCTGTGCGTTCATATAAAGCAGCCGTGTACATCGACGTATACGTATCAGCAAAGTTAGTGTTTCGTTGAATGACTAATCCACCAGAGGCATTAATAAAAATAGTCAGGTCATTCTCGTTTTGTTCACTTATGGTTGTGTCGCCGACGATATAAGTATTATCGGTCAATACGCTAACAGGGGTTGAGGTCCCACTGGCTCTTAAATCGATTAACGGGTATTCGCGGAAAGCGTAAGTCAATGTACGGCTTGATCCTTCACCATTCTCAGCTGCGATAGTGCCCGATACGAGCATTGATTCAAGGTCAATGATTATCCGACTAAACCCTTTAGGTTCCCGGCTCTGGGCTTTACCGCTCCTTCCGCTATATCCATTAAGGACAATAAACCCTTTCTTTCCTGAATCGGGTTCCAATTCAGATGGAATAGACAGGCTTGAAGTGTTTTGGGTAAATGACTGATGGGAGTTCTCTGCACGAATGAAATTGGCGCTTTCGTCGTCTGACGTCATGAATTCTATGAGATAAGCCGTTTGCAGATCATGAATATCTGAGATATGAAGATCAGTGCCCACCAAAGTGAAAGTAGGGTTGGCAGTTTCATAGGTATGAAGCCCTGTAATTTTTGACGGGTCGTCCAATACGGCAGAACCCAACGACACATCACTCCATGAATACTGGTCCTGCTCGGTCAATGACCCGTGCGTATTTGCCATATAAGCCATGGAGCCACTTGACTTTCCGTCTGTCAGGCTAATTAACGCAGTTAACACGGCGTGGTCATCATTGTCCGCATCGTTCACACCAGAAAGACCGACATTACGCGTAGAAAAACCTGTAATGCGAATAATCGAGGTTTTTGTCGGTATCGATACGATCACCGGTGTGCTGCCGGCTGAGGAGCCTCGAAAGCCAACTTCGGTGGCAAAGGTATCGGGAATTGCACCTCCTGATG
Source organism: uncultured Granulosicoccaceae bacterium (assembly GCA_964445655.1). Lineage (GTDB taxonomy): Bacteria > Pseudomonadota > Gammaproteobacteria > Granulosicoccales > Granulosicoccaceae > Granulosicoccus. The sequence goes on from CAYULV010000071.1 coordinate 11,436, forward strand.
CCAGCTCCGGATCAACCGTGATGCCCAAAGGTACGCTCGTATCTTCGACTGTTGTCAGTGTGCTACTTGCTACAAAGATATTGTCGCGGCTGGCTGCAACATTTATCGAGACTGTTGCAATATCAGAATCTCCAGCTCCATCATCAATTTGGTAGGTAAACGTATCCAATCCTGCAAACCCGAAATTGGGCGTATAGGTAAAGGCGCCATCAGGATTGACAATCACATTGCCGTTGGCCGGTTCTGTCAGCATGGAATAGACATCGGTAGGCCCGTCTAAATGCAGATCATTAAGTGATAGATCGTCTGAGATTGATGTGTAACCTGGTGTGAAAAACTTATCAGCCACAGCCTCTGGTGCGGCTGAGTACGAGTTAGAGCTATATGCAAGTGTCAATAAAAGTGACGCAAATAGGAGTGATAGCTTGCGTTGGCTCTTTGATGGGGTCAGAACTATGTAGTTATTTGCAGCTTGGATTCGTGAATTGATGCTATTCACGCGACATGATAATAAACTCAGTAATACAGATATGAATCGTTCTGAGCGCCTCAAGCTGGAATTCTTGGTTTTCCTGTCGTGTAGGCTCATTACTGGATCAGCAATTTAGTTGAATGTGCGTGACAAGCGATGTTGTTGTATGTGCGCGAAAAACTAGAATGCTTATCGCATTCGAAAATATGAAATATACGTAGCTCTATCGGCGTAATGAGCTGAGGTATTGAGTTCAATTGCCTGAGTAAGTAACGTAAAGATCAGATACTCTCAACTAGCAAGTTCATACGTAGATCTATTCAGCCAGATATATGCGACTGGCTACCACTGTGTTTAGCGGGAGATTACATCACATGGTACTTGTTCATAAGATATGGAGCCACGTGGTATAAATATTAAATATCTAACATGTTACTTATTTAAAGATAGGCGGCAGACGTTGGTCTTGAGTGAAACGTATACGTTTAAACGCAATGTCAGATTTGAAAGAGAGTGGCGGTTGGTGATCTATATATGTGTTTGACGGGTAAACATTTACTTGAGACCTGAAATAATTCAGGTAAGAGGAAGCTCATCGGTATCTTTCAAGGTTGTGAGTGCTACCGATGACTTGACCTTCATAACTGACTCATGTCCAAGCAGTACGTCGTTGAGGATGTGTGACAGACTTTTAAGATTCGGCACGATCAATTTGACGAGGTAATCCGCATCGCCAGTCAGCGCATGAGCTTCCTGTACTTCGGGTAATGAGTTCAGTAATTTGCCCAAGGCGACCCCAAGCTCTGGTGAGTGGCGAGACAAAGATATCTCGACAAAAGCGACGAGGTCGAGTCCTAGTGCGTTGGCTGATAGTTTTGCTCGATATCCTTCAATAACACCGGATTTCTCCAGAGCCGCGCGGCGTCTCGAACATTGGGACGCGGACAGGCCAATTTGCTCGGCCAGTTCCTGGTTGCTCAGACGGCCATCCCGTTGCAAGGCATTGAGTATCTTTGTATCTGTCGTGTTCATGGAGTTTATGTGTAATAAAACGAGAATATATGCATGAAGTATGCATTTAGGTAAGGATTAATACCATTATTGCATGCACATTGCACGTTTTGATGGCTATTCTGTGTATCCGTATCACGTTTGGTAGATCAATCATGGGCCCTTATCCACACAACGCTGCGGTTGCAGTGATAGACGACGCTAACCCGGCAGGCACTGATGGCTTCGAATTTGTCGAGTTTGCGCACCCTGATCCTGCGGCACTTGAGTCTCTGTTCAAGCAGATGGGCTACGAGGAAGTGGCGCGGCACAAGTGGCGTGACATCTCTTTGTATCGACAAGGTTCCATCAATTACATTTTGAATCGCGATAGCGATACCCATGCAGCAGAATTCGTCACAGAGCATGGTCCTTGTGCGCCGGCGATGGCCTGGCGGGTGGTGGATAGTCAGCATGCCTTGCAGCGTGCTTTGGAATTAGGTGCGACCGAATATACGGGTTCGGGTAAAAGCCTCGATGTGCCTGCTGTGTACGGTATAGGTGGATCCTTGTTGTATTTCGTTGATTGCTATGGTGACAAGGGATCGCCTTATGATTCAGAATTTGAATGGTTGGGAGAGGTAGATCCGAAGCCTGCAGGTGTGGGGTTTCATTATATTGATCACCTGACACATAATGTGCAGCGCGGCAATATGGATACCTGGTACCGCTTCTATGCCGATACCTTCAACTTCAAGGAAATCCGATTCTTTGATATCGAAGGAAAGGCAAGTGGTCTGTTCAGTCGGGCCTTGACGTCACCGTGTGGAAAGATTCGTATCCCGATCAACGAAAGTGCCGATGACAAGAGTCAGATAGAAGAATATCTGAAGGCTTACAAGGGCGAAGGTATTCAGCATATTGCGGTAGGTAGTGATGATCTCTACACATCAACGGATGCGATCGCGGAACGTGGGCTCAAGTTCATGCCTGGTCCCCCGGATACCTATTACGAGCAGTCAAGAGCGCGTGTTGTCGATCATGAAGAACCGATTGAACGCATGAAGCAACATGGCATTCTGATTGATGGTGAAGGCGTGGTCGATGGTGGAACGACGCGTATCCTGCTGCAAATATTTTCAAAGACGGTCATTGGTCCGATTTTCTTCGAGTTCATCCAGCGTAAAGGTGATGATGGCTTTGGCGAGGGTAACTTCAAAGCCTTGTTTGAATCCATCGAGGCCGACCAGATCGCCCGCGGGGTGCTGAAGGCTTCCTGA
>CAYULV010000071.1:14277-16159 GCA_964445655.1 uncultured Granulosicoccaceae bacterium
TGATTTATCGACGGGGTATTTGTAATCCTGCGCGATCTTTAACACAATGACCACAAGGCTACACTTGTGGTCATTGACGTTGGCGCGCGAGATTGATGACAGGTCGATTTTTTTCTGACAAACACCGGCCGGTACATCTCGGTCCCTACCCAGTGGAAAGGCTGGCCCGCGCCGCGCAGGCGTCGCTGGATGACGTGCCGTCATTGCCTGCGGTCAACTTTGACCGTTCAGACAAGCCGCGCAGTATTGTCAACGCGATGCGCGAATTTCAGGCGATGCTTGACGCGATTCGTGAAGGCTTTGTCAACAAGGCACCTTCTGCTTGTCCAGATGATCCGCTTGAGCGTACCAATCACTTAAAGGCTTTCGGTTACTTCAATGATGCTTCGATGGTGGCGGTGTCGGCCTTACCTGAGGAAGCGCGACTGGCGCAAAGCGTTTGGAACGCCGATATTGATTCCTTGGCTGAAGATCTGCGTACCCGACAGACTTCGACGCTTGCCGCAGGGATCGATCACATCATGGCGGATCTGAAAGAGTCGATGGAGGCGCCACCAACGACCATTGAAACCCATACGCATACTATTGTTTATTTGTATGAGTATCCGCGTGATCCAGAACAAGACGAGCTGGGCACTGACTGGATACAAAATGCGCAAGCGGAGCGAGCCTGCCTGCGTGCGACTGAGACGGCGATAGTGATGGCAAACTACCTTCGCCTGTTAGGCTTTTCTTCACGCGCACACAGTGCGACATGTACTGATGTTGACCTGGGTGTCTTATGTGTGTCGTCCGGTTTGGCTACTGTCGAGTCGGGTGTTTTGCATAATCCCTATGTCGGCACGCGCTTTGGTGTCGCCGCGGTGACGACGACGATGGATCTCAAGGTCGATCAGCCACTGGCCAAAGCAAGTGAGCAATCAGCTTGGAAAAGCCATGGACTTGCCTGGAAGCTGGGATATGGTTTTCAGAAAAATGCAGGCAATCGCGAGCCATATGCGAAACGACGTTATATCGACGGGCTTCATCCATTCGAAACACTCAAGCGTGTTGACGTTCCGACAACCTATATTGATGAAGAACGGGTCGCTCGAGTGCCCAAGCGCGCTGATATGTTTGCGCGCGCGCAGTTCGGGGATATGGGCAAGACCAACCAGAAGGCGGCGACCGCTGGCTACTACGTGCGTAAGTCGGCACCGTCAATGGCACAACGACGTGCTTTGGGTGCGCTGGTACTACTGCAAAATGGTGAGCCAGATGAAATAAAAGAACCTCCAGATCCTGTCAGGCATGCGGAACTGATCAAGGCGACTGCGTATTTTCTGGGTGTTGATGCGGTTGGTATTTCACGTTGTCCCGCATGGGCCTGGTATTCCCACAATGCCCTGGGAGAGGTGATTGATCCTCCCCATGATCAAGCCATCTCGATGATTATCGATCAAGGTTTTGAAACGATGGAAGGTGCATCCGGTGATGATTGGATTTCGGTGGCGCAATCGATGCGCGCCTATCTTCGATTTTCTTTGCTCGGTAGCATTATTGCCAAACAGATCAGGCGCCTGGGTTATCAGGCCAAGTCGCACTCGGTGATCGATGGCGATGTCCTGCAGCCCCCTTTACTTTTATTGTCAGGTCTCGGTGAGGTCAGTCGTATCGGCGAAGTCATCCTTAATCCGTTTCTGGGTCCACGACTTAAATCCGGTGTAGTCACAACCGATTTACCGCTGGCACACGATAAAGCAATTGATTTTGGTCTTCAGTCTTTTTGCGAACAATGCAACAAGTGCGCAAGAGAGTGCCCGTCGGGCGCCATCACCGCCGGTCCAAAGTTGATGTTCAACGGGTATGAGATCTGGAAGTCTGATAGTCAGAAGTGTGCGAG
>CAYULV010000072.1:0-15954 GCA_964445655.1 uncultured Granulosicoccaceae bacterium
CAGGTGTGCGCGCCATGGCGACGGTGCCGAGATCGTTCTTCAGGCCATTTGCTGCTTCGTTCTCGATGGTTTCATGAGTCGATTTCTGGTTCATGTCGGGCGAGAAGCCGCCACCTTGAATCATGAAGTTCGGGATGACGCGATGAAAGATTGTATTGTCGTAATGACCTTCATCGGCGTAGCGCTTGAAATTAGCGCAGGTCTTTGGAGCGGCGGTAGCGTCAAGCTCGAGAGTAATGACGCCTTTGTTGGTAGTGATCGTGGCTTTCATGATGGCCCTTGTTGAATTCAAGGGCTCAGTTTAGCAGCCGTACTGCTCGCCAGACTACTCGGCGGGTGTTTTCTGCAGAACAGTTTCGTCAGTGATGGTATTTTCAGCAGCAGCCGTTGATTCGCCGGGCACTCGAACAGCAGCCTTGATGACGACGGGTGTGCGTGGTACATCGCGTCCAAATGGACCACCCGGTCCAGTTGGGGTCTGGCTGATCTGATCGACCACTTGAGCGCCTTCAATGACATGCCCGAATACGGCATAGCCCCAGCCGGTAGCCGAGGCTGATGTGTGATCGAGGTTGCGATTGTCGGCGCTATTGATAAAGAACTGCGAGGTTGCCGAGTGCGCCTGAGTGCGTCGGGCCATCGAAATCGTATAGGCCTCGTTGCGCAGACCGTTGTAGGCTTCATTGCTGATAGTGCCACGGGTTTGCTTGCGCATGTAGTCTTCGGTGAATCCGCCGCCCTGAATCATGAAACCTTCAATGACTCGATGGAACAAGGTGCCAGCGTAGAAACCGTCATCAACGTATTCCATGAAATTGGCCACAGTGATGGGCGCTCTTTCTTCGTCCAGTTGCAGGACGATGTCACCGACAGATGTTTCGAATCGGACAATCGGGCCTTCTGCGTTCGCTAGTGACGGTACTGCGAAAACACTTGCAGCCAGGCCAATAGCCAATAGTGATCTTGCCAGCGCACTGCTAAAAGAGTGCGTTAAGCTTCTGAAAACGGGCATTTATGTGATTCCTGCTCAAGTCGTGTGCGCGTCGCAACAGGGATTCTAGCGGCATTTGTGCCAATTGCTTGTTCCGTTAACCATCGGGTAATCTGCTAGTCTCCCCACCCATGCAGATTTACAACACTCTCAGCCGTCAAAAGGAAGCCTTTAGCCCTCTGGTACCGGGCAAAGTGAGCATGTATGTGTGTGGCAATACCGTCTATGACGAATGTCACATTGGCCATGGTCGAGCGATGGTTGTTTACGACATTCTTTACCGGCATTTGCTGGCATCGCAATTCGATGTCAAGTATGTGCGAAATATTACTGATGTCGATGACAAGATCATCAATCGGGCGCTTGAAAATGGCGAGTCGCCCGAAGCGCTCGCGCAACGTTTCATCGATGCCATGCATGAAGATGAGCAGGCGCTCGGTGTGCTGTCGCCTACAGCAGAGCCGAGAGCCACGGAAACGATCGCTGAAATGATCACCATGATTCAGCAGCTGATCGATACTGGTTATGCCTATGCGGCAGATAATGGCGATGTGTTTTATATCGTCAAACAGTTCGCTGAATACGGCAAATTGTCTGGGCGCAAGATCGATGAACTGCGCAGTGGAGAGCGCGTCGCTATCGACCAGCACAAACGTGATCCGCTCGATTTTGTGCTGTGGAAATCTGCCAAACCGTCAGAGCCCAGCTGGGATTCACCCTGGGGACCGGGTCGTCCCGGATGGCATATTGAATGTTCGGCCATGTCGATGCAGTTGCTCGGCAAAGAGTTCGACATTCATGGCGGGGGGCAGGATCTTCAGTTTCCTCACCACGAAAATGAGATAGCGCAAAGCGAAGCGATAAGTGGTGGCACCTTCGCACGCTATTGGATGCACAATGGCCTGGTTAATATCGGCGGTGAGAAAATGTCCAAGTCGCTCAACAATTTCTACACGATCCGCGACGTTCTTAAAAATTACACCGGCGAAGAAATGCGTTACTTCATTATTGCCAGTCATTATCGCAGTCCGCTCCAGTATGCAGAAGAATCGCTGGATGCTGCACGTACGGCGCTGCGCCGTTTCTACACGGCGCTACGTGGTATCGATATACCGGATTCGGTTGGGCCGGAAGGCGCCGAGATTGACGTGGCGTTGAAAGCTCGTTTCATGGAAGCGATGGACGATGACTTGAACACACCGGAGGCGATTGCCGTCCTACATGAGGTTTCGGGGCAGCTCAATCGTGAAAAGGACGCGGCACGCATCGCAACACTAGCCGCGACCTTGAAAGGGTTAGGCGCGCAATTGGGCATTCTTCAAGGGGATCCCGATTCGGTTTTGCAAGGTGGTGTGAACGAGTCTGAATTGTCGGTAGAGGCGATCGATGAATTGATTCAAGCGCGGGCCTCGGCGCGGGCTGAAAAGGACTTTGCCCGTAGTGACGAGATCCGCGATCAATTGCAAGCTGCCGGAATCGTCCTGGAGGATGTGGACGGTCAGACAATCTGGCGACGCGAGTAAATGCGAGTAAACGCGAGTACATGAACACCCCTAAAGATACTGAGGCTGAAGGCCCGCTGTTACCGGGTACGGAAAGTCCACGCTCGCTCGGTGATCTGATGCGAGAAGCGGCGGCAGAAGCTGGAATTGGTGATGTTGCAAACGCTGACACCCAGACTGACTCCAACACAGCACCTGACCCAGACCCCAACCCCGGGCGTACCGGCAAGATCAAGAAAACCAGCCGTACTCAGCAGCGTCGCTATGCGCGCGAACGGGCATTGCAGGCTTTGTATCAGTGGGATATCGGCAATGCGCAGAGCTCTGATGTGCGTAAGCAGTTCCTGGATACACAGGATATGTCGCGTGTTGATGTCGACTATTTTGTCGAGCTGTTCAACGGTATCAGTCATGACCCGGATGTGGTGGACACTGCCATGGCTGACGCGCTTGATCGACCCATTGATGATCTCGATCCGATAGAGCGCGGCGTGCTGCGTGTTGCTGTCTTTGAGTTGATGCAGCGACCCGATATACCCGCACGGGTTGTGATCAATGAAGGTGTAGAAATCACCAAGCGATTTGGCGCAGACAAGGGGCATCGATACGTCAACGGTGTGCTCGACAAACTGGCCAAGCAGCTTCGCTCGGGTGAAATGGGCTGATGAAAATTCCGCCGCGTACGGTGTTTCAAAATCCAGCTTGCTTTATGGCACTTGGAGCTGGTGCAGGCCTGGCGCCGCGTGCACCGGGCACCTTCGGCACCTTGGTTGGTATTCCACTGTTGTTTCTGATGCCGCAGCATGTCGGCCTGAATCTTCTGGTGATCGCTGTACTTTTTGCAGTGGGTGTGTGGTGCTGTGACGTTTGCGCGAAGGAACTCGGCGTGCACGATCATCCCGGTATCGTCTGGGACGAAGTGGTCGGCTATTTACTGGTCATGGTGGCCGTGCCGCGCACCTTACTGTTTGTCGTGCTTGGCTTCATCCTGTTTCGCTTTTTTGACATCCTGAAACCCTGGCCAATCAAGGTCGTTGATCAAAATGTGCACGGTGGCTTCGGCATCATGGTCGATGATGTTGTGGCTGCTGTTTTTGCTGCCATCGTGTTGCAAATTATCGTGCTTGTTACAGGCGCCTGATCTCCAGTTCATATCAGGCCCGGCTTCAGTCATATCAGAGCGTGACACCCAACTCGCGCAGACCTCGACACGTGGCGATCAAGGGCAGGCCGATCAATCCGGTCGGGTCACTTGTATTGACGGCAGAAAACAAGGAAATACCCAGACCCTCGACCTTGAAACTGCCGGCGCAGTCCAGAGCTGGCTCCTGATCGACATAACGTTCGATTTCGTCGCGGCTGAGATTTCGCAGTACTGCGGTCGTTTGATCGACGGCGGTGAAGCTCGCTGCGGGATGATCGGGCTTTCCTCGACTCACTGACAACAAATGTACGGCCGTGTGGAAGGTGACTGCCTGACCGGACATTGAGAGCAGCTGCTCGATGGCTGTATACACGTCACCTGGTTTGCCAAGCAGTCGCTCGCCGCATGCCGCTACCTGGTCTGAGCCGATGATGATCGGCTGCTGGGGGCTGCTGTCTGCGGTGATGGCAGCCGCAGTCGGGGCTGGGGCTGCCATGCCCGCAGCTACAGACTCCGCCTTACCGATGGCCAGCCGCTTGGCCAGATCTTCGGCGGATTCGCCTGAAACAGGGGTTTCGTCGAAATCCGGGCTGATGGTGGTGAACGGGAGACCCAGACGGGCAAGCAGTTCGCGTCGATAGCGGGACGTCGATGCTAAAATCAGTGCTTGCATGAATGGATCACTTTCGTTACGATTCTCGGGTTATGGTCAAGCCACTTCCCAGCCGGTTCAATCCGGATTTGTTGGCGCGTGACGGTACACGATACGAGGTAGACGTGCCACAGGCACAGTTTACCCGCCTCAGCACCTTGCTCTCATCGGCAGAACACTCAGTACGGGCCACGGCAGGCTTTTCACGGCGCAAGGATCATATCGTGATCAGCGGACGCCTGAAGACGGATTTTTCCGCCGAGTGTCAGCGCTGTCTGGAGCCTATGGTGCTCAGTATCGATGAGCCGTTTGAGCTGGTATTCGTGGACAACGAAGCGGCGGCGCAGCAATTGACGAAGGAACTTGACCCGGTGATTCTGGACGAAACAGGTCAGATTCATGTTGTTGATTTATTTGAGGATGAACTGATATTGCACATACCGGAAGTTCCGAAACACGCGGCAGATCAAGCCTGCGAGTTGCTGGAAATGTCCTTTGGAAACGTCTCGGAGGTGGCTGAAGCCGATGTGGCAACAGACACACAAGACGTGGAATCTCGGCAACGTCCTTTTGATGTGCTAAAAGACCTCGATATTCGCTGAACTTACTACTTACACTTACATTCTCTTAACTCGGATAACACTGTCATGGCCGTTCAAAAGAGCCGCAAGACTCCTTCTCGTCGTGGTATGAGGCGTTCGCATGATTCACTCAATGCACCGACCTTGTCGACTGACCCGACCACCGGTGAACTGCATCGTCGCCACCATGTGACCGCCGATGGTTTCTACCGTGGCAAGCAGGTTGTCGAAACCCCTGAAGAGCTGGACGACGAAGAATAGGGCTGCATCGTCAATTTTCTGATCCCGGGCATGTGGAGTTAGCCGCATGACTCGACAATCAATAGTCGCTATTGATGCCATGAGTGGTGATGGCGGCACAGCCGTCATAGTGGCTGCCGCCAAGAAGGTGCTGGACACGCATGAAGCGTTGCATTTGAAGCTCGTCGGCAATGCGCAAATCCTGGAAACCCACATCAAAGCGGTGGGCTTGCCTGACGGTCGCTATACGGTCGTGCCCGCGACGGAAGTCGTGACCATGGATGACTCGGCCGCCATCGCGCTGCGCTCGAAGAAAAAATCCTCGATGCGTCTGGCCATAAACCTCGTCAAGGAGGGTGAAGCCGCGGCGTGCGTCAGTGCCGGAAATACCGGTGCGCTGATGGCCATCAGCAAGTTTGTACTGAAAACCATCAAAGGTATCGACCGACCGGCTATCGCGACAACCTTACCCGCGATCGATGGCCATACACATATGCTCGATCTCGGCGCCAACGTTGATTGCTCTGCCGATCATCTTTATCAGTTCGCGATGATGGGTTCGATCCTCGCAAACGCGGTCGATGGCATGGATGCACCGCGCATCGGTTTGTTGAATATCGGTGCCGAAGACATCAAGGGTAATGAACAGGTCAAGCAGGCCGCACCATTGCTCGCACAAAGCTCCCTGAACTACATCGGTTTTGTCGAAGGCGACGAAATCTATAGCGATCACGTTGACGTGGTCGTTTGTGATGGCTTTGTTGGCAATGTGTCGCTGAAGACCAGCGAAGGCGTTGCCCGAATGGTCTCGCATTATCTCAAGCAAGAGTTCGTGCGCAGCCCCTGGAACAAACTCGTTGGCCTGATCGCAAAGCCTGTGCTCAAAGCATTTGGCAGTCGCATCGACCCACGTCGTTATAACGGTGCCAGTTTGCTTGGTCTCAAAGGCGTGGTCATCAAGAGTCATGGTGGTGCCGATGAAGTCGCGTTTGCCAATGCGATTGAAATTGCACTGCTTGAAATTGACAAAGATGTGCCGTCGATGATTGCGGCCGGACTTGAACAGAGCGTCAGCGCTGCCTGATCATCGGAACCGTGAATTGAGTCCATGACACATTTCGCGCGCATCATAGGCACTGGATCCTATCTCCCCGAACGAGCTCTGACAAACGCCGAGCTTGAAAAGACGGTTGACACCACTGACGAATGGATTCGCAGTCGCACGGGTATTCATCAGCGACACATTGCGGCCGATGATGAATTTACGCTTGATCTTGCTGAAGCCGCATCACGTAATGCGATAGATGCCGCAGGCATCAAGGCACAAGAAATTGATTTGATTGTGGTCGCGACAACCACAGCTGATCAGATTTTTCCGAGTACGGCCTGCTTGTTACAGAGTCGCCTGGATATTCATGGTTGTCCGGCGTTTGATATTCAGGCGGTTTGTACCGGCTTTGTTTATGCCTTGTCGGTTGCTGATCAGTTCATGCGTACTGGTATGGCAAAAACAGCTCTGGTCGTTGGCGCTGAAACCTTCTCGCGCATCATTGATTGGACCGATCGAAATACTTGTGTGCTGTTTGGTGATGGTGCGGGTGCCGTTGTATTGCAGCGTGATACCGCACCGGGCATTTGTTCCACGCATATCCATGCCGACGGTGACTACGCAAACCTGTTGCATGTCCCGAGTGGTGTATCTAACAACCTTGCCGCGGTGCAGGAAGGTCGGGCCTATGTCGAGATGGCCGGCAGTGAAGTGTTCAAGGTTGCTGTGAACACGCTCGGGCGGATTGTCGATGAAACACTCGAAGCCAATGGTTTGGAAAAATCCGATATCGACTGGTTGGTACCGCATCAGGCCAACAACCGTATTATTGCGGCGACGGCGAAGAAGTTACGCATGCCAATGGATAAAGTGGTGCAAACCGTGGCAGAGCATGGCAATACCTCGGCCGCGTCAATTCCGCTGGCATTGGATGTTGCCGTGCGTGATGGTCGTATCAAGTCAGGTGATACCCTGTTGCTCGAAGGTTTTGGTGGTGGCTTCACATGGGGATCTGCCCTTGTCAAATGGTGAGCACTGACAATTGAAAGCTGAGTGGACAGTTCTGGTTGTCGATGACCATGAGCTGGTTCGTTCGGGCATGCGTCGATTGCTGGAAGATCACGGAATGATCGGCGCTATCCATGAGGCGAGCTCTGGCGAAATGGCTGTCGAGATGACACGCGAGACTGCTTTTGATCTGGTTCTGATGGATATTTCCCTGCCGGGTATCAGTGGTCTCGAGGCCTCCGAGGCCATATTGAATCACTCTCCAACATACCGCATCATCATTGTTACCGGGCGTCTTGAAGGCGGGCCGATACGGCGACTGTTGAATGCTGGCGTACGCGGTTACATCACCAAAGGGTGTAGTGCCGATGAGATGGACAAGGCGATTCGTTGCGTGATGGGCGGCGAACAATACTTGTCACCAACGGTGGCACAACAAGTGGCGATGGATAGCATCAAGGGTGATCCTGATGTCAATCCATTTGAACGCCTGACCACGCGTGAACGTGAAATCATTGATCTTATATTGCGTGGAAGGCGTAATCGACAGATATCGGAAAGCCTTAATATCAGCGAGAAAACCGTCAGCACCCATCGCACGCGAGCGTTCGAGAAACTATCCGTGAAGACCACTGCCGAGGCTGTACGTCTGGCGATACATCACGATGAGTGGAATGAAGAGTAAGCCTGACACGGCCTTTGATGTCGCGGCCTTCATGAAGACGGTCACGACCCGGCCCGGTGTCTATCGCATGTTCAATGCACAAGACGACATCATCTATGTCGGCAAGGCGAGCAATCTGAAGAATCGCCTGTCAAGCTATTTTCAGAAGACGCTCGACAATCGCAAGACAGCAGCGCTTGTCTCGCACATCGCCAGCGTGCAGACGACGGTCACCAGTAGTGCTGCCGAAGCATTATTGCTGGAACAAAACCTGATCAAGGAACATCGCCCACGTTATAACGTGGTGCTGCGTGATGACAAGAGTTACCCCTTTATTTATATCTCGACGACAGACAAGTTTCCGCGGGTCAGTTATCAGCGCGGTGCGCGCAAGGCGCCGGGCAAGTACATCGGTCCATACCCGAGCGCGACGTCGGTCAAACGATCCTTGAAGCTGGTACAGAAGCTTTTTCGTGTACGCCAGTGCGAAGACAGCTACTTTCGCAACCGTTCACGACCTTGTTTGCAGTATCAGATAAAGCGCTGTACTGCGCCCTGTGTCGATCGGGTGTCTGCGGACGACTATGCAGCCGATGTCGACATGACCATCCGTATCCTTGAGGGCAAGTCGCATGAGGTGGTTGATGATCTTGCCGCGCGTATGGATGAAGCCAGCGAGGCGCTGGAATTTGAAAAGGCAGCGAGGCTTCGCGACCAGATCGGCAGTTTGAAATCGGTCACCGACATGAGTGCAACGATGCGCGACGGCGGTGATGTCGACTATGTGGCTGCGCTGACCCAGGGAGGGCAGAGTTGTGTGCAGGTGTTTTTTATTCGTAACGGTATCAATCTGGGTAACAAGGCGTTTTATCCAGCGACGCCAGCGGCGAGCACTAATGCGGAAATCCTGAACGCCTTTGTGGCGCAGTATTATCTTGAACATGATGTACCGCGGGAGATCATCCTCAGCGAAGACATTGAGGATCGTGTCGTGATGCTTGAGGTGCTTGGCGAGCGCGCAAAGTCCGCCGTCAACATTGTGCATTCTGTGCGTGGTGATCGCGCGAAGTTACAGGCTCTGGCGATCACGAATGCCGAGATTGCATTGGCTGCGCGACTGGCTTCTCGTTCTGGTATGGCGGCCCGTCTTGATGCGGTGCGCGAGTTGGTGGGTCTGGATGAAGCGCCTTCGCGTATGGAATGTTTTGATATATCTCATACGATGGGCGAGGCGACTGTCGCCTCCTGCGTTGTATTCAATGCTGAAGGTGCCATGAAGTCGGACTATCGCCGATTCAACATTGAGGACATCACACCGGGTGATGATTATGCGGCCATGCGTCAGGCATTGACGCGGCGCTATACCCGCCTGGTGAAAGAACAGCGTGAACTGCCGGATATTCTTTTTATCGATGGGGGTAAGGGGCAGATTGGTGTAGCGCTGGAAGTCATGGAAGATCTGCAGACTGATGGTATTCAAGTGGTGGGTGTGTCGAAGGGGCCTGACCGTCGCCCCGGTGACGAGACGCTGATCATGTGCCGACCGGGAGATACTGCCAATGAAGAAAGACAACTCACCAGCGATTCTCCCGCCTTGTTGCTGATCCAGCAGATCCGCGATGAGGCCCACCGCTTCGCGATTACCGGCCACCGTGGCAAGCGAGCGAAAAAACGCCAGACATCCATCCTTGAGGACATCAAGGGTCTGGGGCCGAAACGGCGCAAGCAGTTGCTAACACATTTTGGTGGATTGCAGCGACTGCAGACGGCTGGGGTCGAAGACATAGCGGCGGTACCAGGAATCAGTACGGAGATCGCCTCAAGAGTGTACGATGAGCTGCATCCCAACCGGGCTTTGAAGGGCTGATGGTCGCTGAAAGAAACCACATGAAACGCAATCTGCCCACGTGGTTGACGGTGTTGAGAATAGGCATGCTGCCCATCCTCATATGCGTGTTTTACCTAGGCTATGACTGGTCGCGCCCGGTAAGTTGCTTTATCTTTATTATTGCTGGTATCACAGACTGGCTGGATGGCTATCTTGCGCGTCTGTGGAATGTCGAGAGCCGCTTTGGTGCCTTTCTTGATCCGGTCGCCGATAAGCTGATGGTGGCGACCGCGCTCATTTTGATTGTCGAGTTTGACAGCAGTATGTGGTTGACCATTCCCGCTATCGTTATCATTGGCCGCGAAATTACCATCAGCGCCTTGCGCGAGTGGATGGCCGAGATGGGTCAGCGCGGCAAGGTGAAAGTTGGCTGGCTGGGCAAGGTCAAGACCACGGCACAGATTATTGCTTTGTCCTTACTGTTGTACCTGCATGACCTGTTCGGATTGCCGACCTACAAGATTGGTATGGTCGCCTTGTATATTGCAACGGCGCTGACAATCTGGTCGATGATCGGTTATATGCGTGCTGCCTTTTCCGATTCGCGCGAAGACGCCTGACGCTGCGATCAACAGCCGGCAACTATACTGATGATGCCGCCGCGAAAACTGGGGCTGACTGATTCCTCATCAAGAGTTCCTGAGCTTGCCTCGCGAACAACGGCTGCGGCTTCCAAGCAGACCCTATAGATGCGAACAAACGCTGATACTTCCAAGCCGGCCGCTACATGAAGTGTCTCATCGCGAAATGATACTGCGCGAATCAGTCCAAGGGATGCGCTGGCTGAGACGCCGACGGCCACTTTTAATGAACCGGGTGTGTTGAGCTGATACCCGTGTGACAAGGCGAGATCATCCAGTTGTAGACCGTCGTAATCAACATCTGGTGTGAGAGTTACCTTGGTTCGGGTAAACAGGTTTGGGTGAAATTTGCTTGGGTGATAGGCGATAACACCGTAGTGTAGAGTATTGTCGCTGAATCCATTCGTAAAAAAACCCTGGCCAATATCAAAGCCTTCAGGTTCGCTTAGTTCTATGTCTGCAGAACCGAGTATGAAACCGTAGTTGGCGGTCTGAAACCAATTGACAAAGGGCGACGGATCGTGTTCATCAGCATTTGTCACCGTGGACAGTGAGAGAAGCAAGGCTGCGACGATAACTCTGCTGAGGCTAATCATGCGCCGCCTCCCGTCTGTGATACGGATATCTTCACGATCGGTGAGCGAGTCTCGGCATTGACGGTCAATGCACCCAAGTTTGGATCAGCGCTGACTGAAATTTCTTGACTGACGAGTTGCACGGAAAAGTCACAGAAGGAGAGCGGGCCGGTTTCAGCAACATCGATAGTACTCAGTTCAGTTGCTGCAACAGTGATGCTGTTTACACCAGGATCAATCGATAGAAGCAAGCCTGGGTCGGTGATCGTATCGATGACAGTGCCGGTCAAGGTGGTGCACGAATCCACCGTGGCTTCTACGCTCAGCGTATCCTCTAACGTCTCCCCGAACATCCCCTCGACGCTCGCGTTAACCGTGTCTGCCCAGCGTCCGGTAAGGCTGCCGTCACTAGCGGTCAGTACGTTGGCCTCGTCGATAGAGAAACTTTTCAGGTCAGGTAAACGAAGGATGCTGTTCGGTGCATCAGATTGGGCGTCGTTGAAGCGATGAAGGGCGAATCGGAATTCGGGGAACTCGCTGTCAGTCAGTCTGATGGTTGAACGATTACGGTATTCCAGCGCTTGTTGGCCACGAAACAACTCGTAGCTGCGGCTACTGGTTTCAATACTCAGATAATCTCCGTCAACCAGACGAATTCGACTGCTGCCACCGTTGGAAATCGACGCGACGACATTGATCTCGTTGCTCTCGAGATCTGCTGCGATAGACAGCGCGGATCTGATCTCGTTGGTCCGATTAAACGTTGACCTGCTGAAATCACCACCGCAGGCGATCAGACTTGATGATAATGCAAGTGCAGTAAAGGCCTTCAAGGCGCGATTGGTCAAGTTGTGACGGGTCGGGTGGTTTGATACTGGGGCAGATATGTCAGGCATGATGCATCTCGTCCTTCAGATTTGCACATTTTCAATATAAGTCAGGGACGCTCGATCTCGAAGTCAGCGACGATAGGGTTGTGGTCAGACCCTGCGGTGTTCGTAGCACGATATACGCCAAGCGGTGTTGCATCGCCGCTGCGATGTTTTTTGTTGACCGGCTCAGCAGCGACAGTAGTAATATCAGGAGGGACGGGAATAGAAAATAGTTGGCGAACTTGTCCAGACCGACCAGAAGCCAGTGGGAGTCCTGAGCAATGAGGTTTGTCAGGAACCATGCGAGTACGAAGCTGCTGTAGGCGAGGGGCAGGTATCGCATGGCTCCCGCCTCGTTTATTCAGTCGATGCTGTTGCCGTCTTGATGCGCTTGATGCGCTTGACCGTATAGCCTTCGGCTTCGAGCATCTTTATCAAACTATGATCGCCAGCGAGGTGTCCAGCCCCGACCGCCAGGAAAACCTTGCCAGGCGCTTGCATGCGTTGGTCTACCCAGGTTGCCCAGTTTTCGTTTCGCTTGGTGAGGACGGTGTCGTACAGTTCATTGCTGTCGGTAAAGCCTGTCAGGCCTTCGTTCATCATGTCACCAAGCTCATCCGTTTTGCCGGTAGTCCAGAGGACATCCATCTGACTCATCAAGTCTCCCGCGGTTGGCATTTGTTGCACTGTGTCGTTCAGCATAGCCAGCTGTAGTGGTTCGCTTAAGGAATCCAGAATGCGCAAGTGTTGCTCGAAACCTTCAAGCCCGATTACCCGTTTGTTGTTCTCTTCTGCAGCTTGCTTTAGAACTGCATCGACGCCGGCTTCCATTTGATAGCCCGCGTTCATCATGGGAATAATGGCCAGTGTCATTGACGCCATCCAGGGTTTGAACGGGTCCAGCGCACTTATCGGCAATCCGTTTGTTTGAAGTGCATGTTCATAGTGTTCACGGTCAGCGGGTTCGAGTTTTGATCGTAAGGTCTGACCGCTTTGGTCGATAGCCGTTTTCATCATGAGTCGTTGTGCTTCAGCAGGCGCTGGTTCCACTGTCTCCAGTATCAGCTCGTCAGCCTGATTGAATGCCGTCTCGACTTCACCGTGCATCCAGTCAACTTCAGGTCGCATTAGGTGCACCGTGCCAAAGAGGTGAATGGTGGTATCGCTATCGCTGATTTGCCAGAGTGCTGGATGGGCTTTGGTGTAAGCACTCCCATCTGCATGTAATGTGGGGGCGAAGGCGGTACATAGCAAAAGGCCGGTAAGCAGAGCGCGTTTTGGGGTTTGCATGAAATTCCTTGTCATGAGATCAGGGCCGTTTAAGGGCTTGGTTTTAGTTCTTGTTGTTATGGTGAGCGGCCGTGCGCGGATACAACTTTATGTGGTTGGGGGATAAATAGTGAGCTTTGCGCTATACATTATGGCCTCTAGCTCATAATACTCTGTTATGATTTGTGGCTCATAACGCCTATTTATGATATTTGGATCATAAATTGTATATATGAATCACAGATCATAAAGCCAACGCGAGGAGCGGCGGATGCAACCACAATTAGCCCGGTCACACAAAGACATCGGCAATGCCCTGCGCCGCGCCCGGAAAAACCAGGGGATCAGTCAGCAAGAGCTGGCAAAGCGCAGTGGCATCTGGCAGGAAACCATCTCGAAAATCGAAAATGGCTCCCCCGGGACCAAGCTTGAAACGTTATTCGATTTGTGTGCAGCGCTTGAGCTTGAGCTTTTGATTGCCAATAGAAGCAAGGGTACGACTGATCATCTGGAAGTCACTGACCAGGATGGCTAAACGTATTCGCTATGCGCCGTTGAATGTCTTTGTTAACGAGCGCCAGGTTGGTCAGTTGAATCGTGAGTCCACGGGCGCCATCCGCTTCCAATACGATACCGAGTGGCTTGCCTGGCAACATGCTTCACCTGTTTCAATCTCTTTGCCACTGCGTGAAGATCAGTTCGTTGGCGAACAAGTCATCGCGGTATTTGACAATCTCTTGCCAGACTATGGACCGATTCGTACGCGTGTTGCGGAGCGTGTTGGTGCCAAAGGCACTGATGCTTTTAGTTTACTGTCTGAAATCGGGCGCGATTGTGTGGGCGCTTTGCAATTCCTGGCTGAAGATGATGAGCCACAGTCGTCACGCGATTTGACGGGTAGGGAGCTTGATGATCAGGCTATCGGGAAACTGCTTGATGAACTTGATATCGCGCCATTGGGTATTCGCCGCGAAAATGATTTTCGGATATCAGTCGCCGGTGCGCAGGAAAAAACTGCACTACTGCTGCGCGATGGTCAATGGATTGAACCGGCAGGCACTACGCCCACTACGCATATCATCAAGCCGCAAATTGGTCGCCTGGCCAATGGCATGGATTTATCGGACAGTGTCGAGAACGAGCATTTGTGCTTGCAGTTGTTACGTGCGTTTGGATTGAGGACCGCAACAACAGAAGTACTGACATTCAATGATCGAAAAGCACTTGTTATCGAACGGTTTGATCGCAAGTGGGTGGACGCCGAGCAATTGATCCGCTTGCCACAGGAAGACTGTTGCCAGGCCTTGTCGATACCGTCTACGCAAAAATATCAGAACGAGGGCGGGCCTGGTATCAAGAGTATCTTTGATGTATTGCAAGGTAGTGATGAACCCTTGAAAGACCGGCATGATTTCTTCAAGACGCAAGTGCTGTTCTGGTTGATGGGCGCGACCGATGGGCATGCGAAGAACTTCAGTATTGCCCTGTCGACTCAGGGTAGGTTCAGGATGACGCCTTTGTATGATGTACTTACTATTCAGCCATCATTTGACGCGGGGCATTTAACCCACAAAGAATATAAGCTGGCGATGAGCTTTGGGAAGTCCAATCAATACAATGTTGAGCTGATCCAGCGACGGCATCTGGTTGATACCGGGCTTGCCTGTGGATTGTCGCGCGAACTTATCGCTGATGTGCTTGACGAGATAGTGGGGACGGCTGACGCGTCGTTTCAGAAAACGGTTGAGCAATTACCGGATGAATTTCCACAAGGCTTGGTGGAATCGTTGATGACGGCTTTTATGCGGCGGTTGAAGCGTTTGCGTGAGTGAAATCAAGGCCGCCCTCTTACTGATGGGCGGCCTCACTTTCTACTTAAGTAATACTAAGCAAGCAAATCGAATCGATCTGCGTTCATTACTTTGGTCCAGGCGCTGACGAAATCACGAACGAATTTTTCTCCGTTATCGCTTTGTGCATACACTTCCGCGTATGAGCGAAGAATGGAATTCGAACCGAAGACAAGGTCTGCGCTCGTGGCAGTCCACTTCACGCTACCGCTCTTGCGATCACGAATTTCGTAAGTGCTGTCGCCTTTGACTGGATGCCAGCTGTTGCTCATGTCAGTCAGGTTCACAAAGAAGTCGTTGCTTAACTGACCTTCTCGCTCTGTGAATACGCCATGCTTGGTGCCGCCGTGGTTGACACCCAGTACACGCATGCCTCCCACCAATACTGTCATTTCAGCAGCGGTAATGCCCAGTAGCTGAGCGCGATCAAGCATCAGCTCTTCAGGGCCAACCGCGTATTGCTCTTTCTGATAGTTACGGAAACCATCGGCAATAGGCTCAAGCACTGAGAAGCTTTCTGCATCGGTTTGTGCATCGCTTGCGTCACCTCGACCAGGAGAAAACGGCACATCGACCTTATGCCCCGCGGCTTTGATGGATTGCTCCAAGCCAACATTGCCTGCTAATACAATGACATCAGCAATTGAGGCGCCGGTATCCGATGCGATGGCTTCTAACGCTTTTAACACTTTACTTAAGCGCTGAGGCTCATTTGCAGCCCAGTCTTTTTGTGGCGCCAAACGAATGCGTGCACCATTAGCCCCACCACGTTTATCCGAACCACGGAATGTGCGTGCGCTGTCCCAGGCGGTTGCGATCATGTCTGCAGCAGATAAACCACTATCGGCAATTTTTGCTTTAACCGCCGCTACATCGTATGAGGTTGAACCTGCAGGGATTGGGTCTTGCCAAACCAAGTCTTCAGTTGGTACATCGGGCCCTAGGTAATTTACTTTTGGTCCCATATCACGATGCGTCAACTTGAACCAGGCGCGCGCAAAGGTATCGGCAAAGTAGTCAGGGTCAGCCATGAATTTTTGACAGATTTTGTTATAGACAGGGTCCACTTTCATGGCCATGTCAGCATCG
>CAYULV010000073.1:0-2605 GCA_964445655.1 uncultured Granulosicoccaceae bacterium
GGCAGTTATTCGATGGACTGTATTTCAGTCGGGGATGTCTGCGTTGGGCAATCAGATATGGATACCACTAAGGTATCATGTGATTCCTACCCACTCCCATACTTTGATATAATAAGTAGTACTGATATGGGTGGATGTCCAACAGCTGTTTCGCCTCCGTTCGCTATTTGTCAATCTTAGTGAAAAAATACTGAGTCATGTATGAATATCGGATTCACATGGCATGGTAGAGACCCAAAGATATATAGGGAGCTTTGATGGATCATTGCCATTGAGGATTTTTGTTGCGAATGAAACAGAGTGGTGAATTTCATACTGGAAGAGAACGTTATCTTTTCCATAGCTCGTCGTCGCTACGAACGTGACCAGAGTTGACACGCTGTATTAACTCAACACCACCTCAAGGTTAGCGATGCAATTCCGTTTTATAAGTTCCGTATGATCTGTTTGATTGATTGTTGTGAATTTAATGGGTAAATTGGCCTCTTGGAAGGCGACGAGGAGATGCACGTGCTGAACCTTCGTTTTTCAGTATTATCAATATCTGACTTGAATGTACTGGATATACGCAGTCAGATTGAGTACTGCAGGCGCGTAAGCAGGTATTGGATGCGCGTCAGCGGAGTATGTTGAATACCTGTGATAGTTAGTAGGGATGGAGAACTGATTTTTATGAACAAATTTATAAATTCTTCAGTAGTTTACCCACGTAGGGTATTGCGGTTTCGCGGAGTTGCTTTTGCTACTGCGCTTATCGTGTTAACCACGCCTGGTTCAGCTTTGCTGGCGCAAGACATACCGAACATGATCTTGCCGCCAGAGCTAACATCTGAAACGGCACAGAATTCAGTGAGATCCAGAAACCGTGCAATCGGATCCGCATTGTTTGAATTGCAAGACAGGTTTATTCGATTGCCTGTGTCGCAACAGAACGACTCGGAGTTTCAATTGGTCTCTGGAATGGTCACGATTGAGGCTATCGCTACTGATTCCGCCAGTGCATTACTAAGCGATTTGCAAGAGCTTGGGCTGGAAAATGGAACGACCTTTGGTAGGTTGGTAAGCGGAAATTTTCCGTTATCTGCGGTGTCCACGGCGTCGCTTCTTCCAACTCTAAGGTTCGTAAGCCTGTCGAGGGCCTTTACACGCAGCTCCGGTGCAGCTAGCAATCAGGCTGATGAAGCAATGCAAACAATACTTGCGCGCCCAAATTTTAATGTTGATGGCTCAGGCATTACGATCGGTATTCTGTCAGACAGTTATAATCAGCTAGGGGGAGAGGCGGCTGATATTGCTTCTGGCGACTTGCCGAATAACGTTGTGGTTTTGGATGATTCTGCGTTAGGTACCAATATAGACGAGGGCCGCGCGATGGCACAGCTCATTCACGATATTGCCCCTGGCGCAGATTTGATATTTCATACCGCGTTCAACGGGCGTGCTGATTTCGCGGACGGGATACTCGAATTGGCCGACGCTGGTGCCGATATCATTGTTGATGATATTGGTTACTTTGC
The DNA here is from genome assembly GCA_964445655.1 of uncultured Granulosicoccaceae bacterium. Lineage (GTDB taxonomy): Bacteria > Pseudomonadota > Gammaproteobacteria > Granulosicoccales > Granulosicoccaceae > Granulosicoccus. Next base: position 1,518 of record CAYULV010000073.1, read on the forward strand.
CGCACCGTTTTTTCAAGACGGACCGGTCGCCCAAGCTGTTGATCAGGTCGTGTCGGACGGAGTTAGCTATTATTCCTCAGCTGGCAATGCTGATGTCAATTCCTACGAAGCGCCTTACGTCGATAGTGGATTGGATTTTAACGCAGGTATTTTTCCTGTATCCAGAATCCACGAGTTTGCGCCAGGTGATGTCATACAAGAGTTTGTTCTCGTTCCAGGTCAGGGATTGTTACTTTCGGTACAATGGGACCAACCGTTTGCTTCGTCTGGTGGTACTGGTTCTGAAATCGATATAGACGCCTTTTTAATTGATTCTTCATTAAATGTGATAACCGAATCCGCAACCGGCAACATCGGCTTCGACGCAGTGGATTTGATTTCTTATACTAATAATACTGGTCAAACGCAGCAAGTGGGTTTGATCGTTGGTCTATTCGAAGGAGTCGATGTACCAGGCGTTCTCAAGTGGATAAATTTCACTGGGTTTGTTCCTCACAACCACGAGACCTTCTCATCTACGGTTTATGCTCACCCCAATGCTGCAGGTGCGGTTGCTGTTGGAGCATCGCAGTACAATGAGACTCCCGCGTTTGGGGTAGACCCGGCACTCATTGAGCCTTTTTCCAGTCATGGCGGGCTGGGTGTGCTATTTGACACTGCGGGCAACCGGCTTATGGTGCCAGACGATAGAAACAAACCTGACCTGACTGCGCCTGATGGCGTCGATACCACTTTTTTTAGCAGTGGTGATTTCGACGGTACCGGGTTTCCAAATTTTTTCGGAACGTCAGCTGCTGCACCCAATGCTGCAGCGTTGGCTGCTTTGCAATTGGAATGTAATCCAACTTTATCCCCAGCTGAAATACGTAGCCAGCAGATCAACACTGCACTCGACATGGAAAGCCCCGGCTTTGATAACGTCAGTGGTGCCGGTTTGGTTGACGGTTTAGCCGCAGTGACGGCGGCGTGTGGTGTGGAAGTTTTAACGTGTAACGGGTTGCCGATTGACGTGTTTATCGGTGAGGGCGATTCACCTACCACCGGTGACGATGTGATTTTGGGTACCGCTGGTGCAGATACGATCAATT
>CAYULV010000073.1:2705-15858 GCA_964445655.1 uncultured Granulosicoccaceae bacterium
TCCGGTACCGACACTGCTGACTCATCCTGTGAAATCGTAGTGGGCGTCCCTTAGATAAGTAAAAGTAGGTGTGTTGTCGATGAGGTTAGTTTGGCTAGGTCACAGTTGGTGATCTAGCTAACCTCATTGATGCTTAAGCCGTCGATCCTGTAGCAGGAAGGATTCCTGGATGACAATCGATGCCATTCTCGACGTACTCTTGACGATTCAGAAAATTCACAAGAACGGTACGAGTGTTTTATCGAAGTTCAGTTGGCAAGGCTGAGCATAACGTCGGTACCGAATCAAAAATGCAATTTCAATTGAACATGGGTGAACATTGCAAACCGATTTCGGAGTTAATCGAAACGGCCTGAGATTACCGCCAAAATTTCGGCGAAAAAATCTTGTCTTTACCTGTCCACGTAACCAATGCGTGTTGATGGATGTGTGTGTGGGCTAACTCTGCACACTTTGGGCAACTTAAATCGATTCAGATAAAGCCCCGCGTGTTGGATTTATCTCACCAGCAAAAAATTTTATCGATAGCTGATCACTATTTGTGCGCTAGTACAGTTAGTGGATTAGTGCACATAAAGCATTGATAATCGGCGTAAAGCATATGCCATCTATTCCAAATACTGTATCAATCAGAACGAAAGAGCCTTATTGTTGTAAATTTAGAACAATAATAAGCAATATACTTTTTTGTAATCACATATTCCATAAGCCCAGTAATGCTATAAATTCATTAATCACGAAGGTTAATTACAAAATGTGCATTTTTAACAGTGTAGTTGTAACAACCTTTAATGTCTTTTCGTAAGTTTGTTGGATATTCGCAACACACGGTATTTAGCGTTTATACAACATTCGAATTGGCACCCTACTAAACGCTGTTTTTTTGTTTAGTAACAACTTTCTACTGAGGATTTAAAGTATGTGTAAAAAGTTCAGGAAAAAACACGTTGCTCAAGCGGTAGCCATTGCTTTTATTGGAACGGGTTCTGTTATGAGCTCGGCTATTGCTTCCGACGTCATATCGGGACAATTTCAAGTGATAACCAACAATGCAGATCCGGCGGCTGTTATCGATCGTGGTGTGAATCCAATTTCCTTTCGCGTTCCAGCAGGCGAAACCGAAGTAACCGTAAGTGGTTATGTGAAAGCTGATTTTTTCTTTGACTCCGACAGTGATCTCGGCGACTCATTCGCTGCCTCGGGGATCCCGACGGGCGAGAATAGCGATGACGGCCACTTTAGAGCCCATGCAAGGCAATCTCGACTCCGCATTCGTTCGAAAACTGATGCTGGTGGGCGGGAACTCAAGGCTCACCTCGAGGGAGATTTTTTCGGCGGTGGTGGTAATGAGTCGTTGTCAAACTCTACGTCTTTCCGGCTGCGTCATGCCTACTTCACTGTCGGTGGATGGACATTTGGCCAGACCTGGACAAACTTCATGGACTTTGTAGCCTATCCTACAACCGTTGATTTCTTTGGTCCGGCTGGTAAGTCATTCATTCGTCAAGCGCAGGTTCGCTATACCTTTTCTAATGGATTTTCCGTTTCGTTGGAAAACCCGGAAACAGACGGTGATGGAGCAGCAGGGCGTTTACGTGAATCCACCGGTGGTATAGGTGAGGACTCACTTCCTGATCTTGTAGCGGCTTGGCGAGGCGGTCCTGGTGGTATAGCGGGAAATTATGAAACCGCAGTCGTAGTTCGATCACTTGGCGTTGGCGGTGATATTGATGATTCAGAGGCCGGTTTTGGAATCAACCTGGCGGGTGCTTGGGATGTTGGTACCGGCGTGGTTGCTGCCAGCATCACGGGGGGATCCGGTATTGGTCGCTATATCATCAATGGCGTAGGAAATGATCTTTTTGTCGCCGATGACGGTGAGTTGGAAGCGATAGACTCGGTCGGCGCATCACTGTCATACAAACACCGCTGGAGCGGTAATTCCAGTTCACTGGTCGCCTTGGGTCTGTTTGACAACGATGACGATTTCGCTGCAAACGGGATAGATTCTATTCAAACTCTTCACGTGAACTACATGTTGAGTCCAACCGATGTAACCACGTATGGTATTGAAGCTATATTCGGTGACAATGAAACGGTAGATGGCAATTCAGAATCTGCGGTTAGACTGCAATTTGGCGCGCAGTTGAACTTCTGATGGTCAATATGACCTGGTAGTTTTATTGCTATGTGAGTAAAGTAGCTTGAGAGGCCCAGCGTAGCTGGGCTTCTCTAGTTTTCGAGTATCGTTTTTTTTTCGAGTATCGGTTTTCAACAATAGAATATATGCTTGTCACCGGGTAAGCTATCTCTCTTCCACGAACTGATTGAGGCTCGAGGCAGCAATTATGTCGACTACCGGTAAGCCTTCAGGTATCGATAAGGCAATCAGCTTGCATCAGAGCGGTCAGCTTGATAAGGCCGACAAAGCTTACGCCAGGCTACTTAAAAATAGACCCAGGCACACAGACGCATTGCATATGCGCGGTGTATTGAAGCTACAACAGGGTCTACATCAACAGGCCGAGCATTTATTGAAGAGTGCGTCGGCTATTGATCAAGCCGATCCCTGGATTCGATTTCACTTGGCGGAAGTTCTTGCCGCGACGAATCGCCATGAGTTGGCTGCCAAGCAGTTTATATTGGCTATCGAAAAGGGTGCAAGTGATGCGGATGTTCATTTTATGTACGCGAACACCTTATTTGAACTCGGTGAATTCCAAAGTGCGATTGATCACTATCAAGCTTCATTGAAATTTGCACCGAATGATCCAGATTGTCGTTTGAATCTGGCTAATGCCTTAGAAGCAAATGATCAGCTTTTCCAAGCTATTGAAATCCTTGAGCCGCTAGCGAATCGTATCGATGCTCCGGTAGCACTAAAACTTCAATTGGCAGAATTACTCACCAATGAAGGCAGAGCGCTTAAGGCGCACACCAACTTACTGACAATTCAGACTATCACCCTTGGTGAGGTTGATCAGACGCTTGCGACGGCTAAGCTCATGTTGCAGCGTGTACGTCATGAATCGGCAGATTATCTATTGAATCTGGTATTGCCTCATTTTTCAGAACTGAACTCCTCTCAATACGATATAAGTATCGGACTACTTAACGATTTAGGTCGTCATGTGGAAGCTCTGGAGAAGCTTGAGCAATTAACCACTCGCATCGAGCGGTCTGCATGGTCCTGGTTTCAACAGGGTATTGGATTACAGGTTTCCGGTGAATTTGGTCAGGCTGCTCAGTGCCACCAACGTGCCTTGAGTATTGATGAGACATTGGGGTTTGCAGCCTATAGTCTGGCAAGTAACGACAGCGTTGTCGTTGATGAACAATCACTGAAACGATGGACAAATCTAATAGACAATACCAGCGCTGAAACTGTAATCGATGAGGAGCGCCAGGCTCAATTCGCATTTGCAATTGCACGGACACTGGATAAAAACCATGATGTAGAACGAGCATTTGAACGTTATCTACAGGCCAATGCACTAGTGGCTAAATCGCATCGATTTGATTGTGATAAATGGGATTTTTATATAGATCAGCTCATAGATACGTTCGATTTTGAGTATTTCAAAAAATATAATGACGAAAACACATTTTTATCTTCGTCCGATCAACGTGCCGGGCAAAATCTGACATTCATAGTAGGGATGCCGCGTTCCGGTTCAACTTTGCTGGAACGCATATTAGTAACTCAAACATCGATATCTGGGCTGGGTGAGCATCACGCCATGCGACGAATTGTTGCGGACATACCTGAGGTAAGCTGCTCAAACCGCGCCATGCCCGAATGTGCACTTGAGCTCAGTGCAAAGGATATACAGACATTTCGAGAGTACTATTTGTCCACTCTTCCAAATGATGATGGTGGTGGGCTTTATGTCGACAAGATGTTGGGAAATTTCCTCCGGCTCGGCGTGCTTGCCCCAATGTTTCCCAAGTCGCATATTCTGCACAGTTGCAGAGATCCAATGGCCACCAGCGTGTCGTGTTTTATCAACACTTTTCGTAATGGATTGAAATTCACTTATGATCTGTATGGCATGGGTCGCGCATGGCAAGCCTACCAGAGGCTGATGCAACACTGGCATGAGGTGCTGCCGATGAAAATCATGGATGTGCAATACGAGACATTGGTATCTGAACCAGATGCTTATCAGCAGAAAATATTTCAGTTTCTTGAAATTCCCGATTCTAAATTGACACATGAGTCTCAGGCTGCAAGTGGTTCAAATGAAATAATAAACACTGCGAGCTACTGGCAAGCTCGGCAGCCTATAAGCACTGGTTCGATCAAGGCTTGGACAAGATTCGATGCGTATTTGGATCCCTTGAGAGAAGGGCTGGCTTATACTCGCCAATAGCCATCGGCCATACGGGTTACGTAGAAAGTCTTCATGAGTGGTCATAAATTTAGAACACCAACCATAGACGAGATTTTAGTGCTCACCGATTGTGATCGTTTGAAAAACCGTGTTTCCAGATCAGATTTGATCCTGGTCGCTATGATGCTTTGCCTAGCTGGGTGTGTGCCCAGTCAAAATTCTGGGCAGGATTTGATTCAGGAGCAATCGCGTATTGGTGATACAGAAGATATTTCAAGTCAGCGTGATATAACAGCAAGACGCGTTGATTCATTACCCGTGAGTGTGAACATTATGGGTGATGTGCGAAGTGAATCGTTTGTAAAGACTGCGATGACTAAGGTAACTGATATCTATCAGCAGTGCGGATTGTCACTATCAATTGAAGTGAATTCAAGGCCAGAAGAATCCACAACTGATTTGTCAGAGGGTATGTTGAATTTTTATGGTCGACAGCATGCGTCGTACCCTCCCACCGTTTATGTGGTTGAGTCAACGTTAGAGCGAGATGTGGCGTTTAGCTATTTGCCATCGCTAAATCGCGATATATCTGGGACAGCATGGATTACGAATCGTGTTAGTGATGCTTGCTTTGCCTGGATTGTGGCTCATGAAATTGGACACATTGCGCTTGATAGTAGTGCCCACCACCCGGATAAGCGCAATGTGATGAATCGCTTCTGTTCTGGTAACAGTAATTTCAACCGTAGTACGGCACTGCCTCGTTGGGATGAACAACAATGTGCAGTGTTAAGCGACTATTTTACGATAGATCGTTAACACCTAACCAGAGAAACTCATCGAATTCATTGAGTTACTAGATGGGGTGTATAGGTACTACTAGCTACCATGGAGTACGCGGTGCCTTCAGCGGTTTGACAATTGGCAAGCAGCTTCAGATAGTTTACGTGTTCGAAATTATCTTTTTTTGAGCAGGCTGTATCTTTAAGCCTTATAAAAGTTCACATCCTTGTGAACTTGTTTATTGGCCAAGGTTGGCCAAGGATTGTTACCCGGTTACCAAATTTTATTCTCGGCAGATTACGCCTGTTTATATTGGTTTATCGATTTTTAGAAACGACCAAGAACTCCAATAAAAAAGCTGGTTGTGTCAACCGAGTCGCCAAACCCCAGCGACAGCCCACCGTTGACTGCTAAAGTTTCTGACAAGAAGTACTCTGCACCAGAGGATAGGGTAAATACGTCAAAATCACCTATATCCTGATACGACAGTCCTCCCAATACGCCTAATTGGTCTGACAGAAAATAGACCCCTGAACCACCGATTTCGAAACCAGTATCTGCAGCATCCACCAAAGCCACATTAGCTTCAACGGTTAGATCATTACCGCTAGCAAGCTGTCTCAAGGTTTTGTACTCTAATCCGATTGAATCGGCATCACCGATAGAGATGCGCGCGATAGCGGTAGTCTTGTCATCTAGATATAGTCCACCGAAAACTGCAATATCGGTTACATCATCACTTGACAATTCGCCACCAACAATAAGATCTTCAGGTGTCACATAGAACGCATCAATGCTGAAATCGGTATCTCCGCTGATGTCACCACCGCTTCGCGACAAGCTGACGCCTGCTGAGCTGGATTTTTGCAAAAACGCAGATTCTGTCCATGGACCAACTGTCTCAACAGGAGCCAGGTAGTAGCGAGCGCTGAGAGTAAATAAATTGGAATCGAAATCACCAGCGTCAAAATCTAATGAAGTACGGGCAATGTTGGCTTCAGCTTCAATCTGATAGGGTTGAGCAGCCGATATCAGTGGGGTTGCAAGTAAAGCTAAGTTAAGCAACCCGATAACCTGGAATTTCATATTGGTAAAAGCTCTGATAGTTTTAGTGAACTCTTCATTTTATACGAGCAATGGGCGTTATACAAATAAATTTATGAATCTACCTGCCTCAATTGGTATTAAAGCAAATGCTCTATGATCATTGCGCTTATGTTTATATCAGTGCTTTTGTGTGTTTTAGATTTCAGAAACTACCATTTGACACTCCTCGGTAAGCCTTAGCTGTCTTGCCGGGCGATCAAATGATCTTTTTAACGAGTAATTTTTCGTGGCTCAATACATCCACGATGTTTAATTTATTCTCGATAACCGAATTTATTTCTTTAGCGTCGATGTTTCCTTGAATTTTTAGTGTTTCCGATACTTTTGTGCTGTTTTCAGAGTCAGGTAAGTAGATCGTGCCCGTGCCAAAGTCGACAGCAAACGCAACTAATCCGGGGACCACGAAAAAAAGCAATCCAATACCATCCAAAATTAGAACTGTAGGGTCTATACGTCCATTTGTCTGCCCTTGTCGCTCTGGATACAGCAATGTTCCGCAACCCGATTGCAAAAACATTAAAGAACATAGTGTGACCGAAGCTATTTTTTTGGAATACATAGTGAATTGATAGATTAATTTGAGTTCAATGGTGTTTGTTACGCTGGAAGGGCAAAGTCCTGATGAAATGATACTAAGTATGCGGAATAAATTCTAGTTATTTGATATTCACATGTTTGGCAATTGTTATGGCGTGTCTTTTTTGACTAATTCTATTTTCTATGGGATCTGTTGCGGTTCTGTGAAAACATCATTATCGATATAGGTAAGGACATTGATGTATAAACATGCATGAAATATATATCAAAACTAGTAGCTGAAAGGCATCCATTTTATAGATCAGGCTCTGGCAGCATAGCGAATGTACAGCCGCCAGTACTATGTGTAGAAAATACTGCGTTTATCGTACGCAGTTGTACAATTCGAATTTTTTGAATATCGGTAACTTGGCTGACTGGAGAATTCAGTGGGTTCAATAAGGTGTATTGCGGAGACACTGTGCTTCAGTGGCTTATCGATTTCCAAGCATTAAGCCTATTGACGTATGCTGATGCTGTTCGACCTTAGTGAATTAAATGTAAGTGAGAAAAACAATAAACAGCGGATTTTTAAAAAAGGGGCTGGCATCGTGATTTCACTATATTTGACAGGTTACAGAATTGACAATTTAGCTGGGCTGAACGCCTATTATATGGTCCGATAACTACGAAGTTGAAGCAAGGTAAGAAACACTACCTTTATCATCAGAATATGCGTCGATCTAATTATCTTTGGAGGCAAGTTTGAAGGAGGCAGGTTTGAAATTTTGGAAGTTGGTATCAGAAAACTTTAAATAGAGGTATGTTTGAGATTTCCTGGTCAGGGAATCTTTGATTTAATCTAATCAGTATCCAGCTATTGAACAGGATTTGATCAGTCAGACGGCTGCAGGTGTGACTCCCAGTTCTTTCTGGCCTTGTTGGTAGAAACGAGGTATAAAAAATCACCCTGCATCAAGCGCTTCGCTATCAGCTAGTGTCCCTAGTTGATCTATGGGTCGCGGAACATCAATGGCATAGCCTTGAATGTAGTCAACACCTACTTCGACAAGTTGTTGCCTGATCTCTTCAGACTCCACAAATTCAGCGACGGTTTTCATCCCCATTGTTTTGCCTATTTCATTTATAAGCCTGACCATTGCTAAATCTTGTTTATCGACAGTAATGCCTTTGACAAACATTCCATCAATTTTCATGTAGTCGAAAGGTAGGGTTTTCAGATAGGCCAGTGAGGAGAAGCCGCTTCCAAAATCGTCCAGCGCTAAAGAGCACCCGCGTAAGTGCAGATCAGACATCAGAGCTATCGCATTGTTTAAATTAGCGATGGCTGAAGTTTCGGTAATCTCAAAGCACAGTTTTTGCGTCGGTACTGTAGTGGAATCAAGATGGTTAAGTAACCACTCTATAAATTTTTCATCGCCAACAGATTGACCAGAAATATTGATAGAGCATTGGTTGATCATCGGCAACAAAGTTTGATTCCGCTCAAGGTGTTTCAACGTCGTTACCACCACCCAGCGATCAATTTTTGAAGCCAGATCATACCGTTCGGCAGTAGAAAAAAAGCGATCAGGGGGTACTAACGTCCCATCTGAGGCTTGCATGCGAACCAGAACTTCGAAATGAGCAACCCTGTCTGAAGCACCATCGATCGCCCGTATTTCCTGCGTAAGCAATTCAAACCGATCGTTGACCAGCGCTGAATCAACCTCATTGGCCAGACGCAATTCCTCGCGTCGATCTGCGAGTTCCATATCATCGGGACGATAGATATGTATGCGATTTCTGCCGCCATCCTTCGCTGCATAGCATGCGGTATCGGCATCCGCCAGTACAGCGCTGGCGCTGAGGCTGCGCTGATCAATTGCTACCAAACCAATACTGATACCAATGCTAAATACTCGATCTTCCCAAATAAACTGGAAGTTGCTGATAGTGGATAATAATTTACCTGTAACACGGGCGCCTTCTTCTACCGCGCAACGGTCAAGCAACATCGCGAATTCGTCACCACCTAATCGAGCAATAGCATCACCTTGGCGTACCAGATTGCGTAGAAGTTGACCTATCTGGCGTAACAACTCATCGCCAGCTACGTGGCCACAGGTATCATTGACTATTTTGAATTGGTCCAAGTCCATGTAGCACAGGCAGTGTGTGTTTTCGGTGTCAGCCACAGATGTAACCGTACTCTCCAAATGCTTCTCGAACTGCCGCCGATTCATCAACCCAGTTAATTCGTCAATGCTAGCTTGACGTTCCAACTCCGATTTCAGCTCCATCTGTTCAGTCACATCACTGAACACCAAAACCGCACCACGTGTTTGTGCACCTGGTTTGATTGACAAAGGGCAAATACGACATTCAATAGTGCGTTGATTTTGCTTCGTATCAAGTATTGTCAGTTCGCAGTCGTACGGAGCTCCTTTGCTGATAACGGTTGCAATTGTTCGTGAGTCAAGCAACTCACCACTAGTTGCATCATGGGCATTGAATATATTTTCTAAAGGTTTGCCCATGACTTCGTTAGCGCTAAGTCCGAATTGCGACAGTGCTGCCCGATTCATGTACTCAACAATACCTTCGTTGTTTGCTGTGATAACACCGTTGGTTATAGAGGCTAGGGTGGTCTCAGCTTTGACTTTTTGCTCATTGATATCTTTGAATGCCCTGTTTAACCGAAATCGCATTGACTCGATCGATCTCGCCAATTCTCCAACCTCATTCGAATGGCTTGTATCAACAAAAACATTAAATTGTCCATCGGCAATCTTGTTTGCTGCGCTCTTCAATACGAGTAAAGGCTTCACCATCAAACGCAGAAACAACTGCAGAGCAAACCAAATGATGAATAATGCAAGTAGAAGCAGAGGAATTACTTTAAGAAACTGATTTTTTAAAGAACCAAGATAGTCAGATATGGGCACATGAACGGCGATACGCCAAGCCAGCTCAATATTCTCGGATAGAGGGGTCACTTTCAGCAAGCCTCTATGATCTGCAATGGAGGTTTGCGTCTCGAGTACCGTGTCAATAGACGTGATCCCACCATGCCGCTCTTCTAGATAATTCAGTATCTGTTGAGGATGTAGTCGATCTTCCTGAAGTGATTCACTTGAAGGGTTGGCTTCGCCGCCGATCAAGTTTCCGCGGCGATCGGTAAGCAAAAAAGTTGAATTTTCGCTACCTGGTAATTGCGTGAGAAACTGGTTTATCCGGGAGAGCAGTAAATCGACTCCTGCTAACGCTATCAACTCACCTTTGGGATCCCTGATTGCGTACGCCCACGTCAACACAGGTTGGCCTGAAGATGCATCCTGGTAAACGTCAGTCCACACTGACGAAGAGCTTGCCATAGCCTGATTGAACCAAGGGCGCGTAGTTGAGTTATAGGGTAAACCTTCTTCGATCAAGTTACCTGCAGTACCGTCTGAGTTTACGGAGTACTTACTAAGTTTACCGTTCGTCTCCCCGGACGCATGCAGTACAGACCATAAAGCGACATCATCTTTTAATTCTGAATCAATACTGGCTAAATCGCCGTCAACATTAGCAAGATAAATTCCGCTGACACCGTAGTCAATATTGTTTTTTGAGAGTTCGAAAATATAGCGAGTAAGAGAGTCCGGATCATTCAGGTCGATGTAGCCTTCGAGTAAAGCATGTTCCAACGACTTACCAAGAATGGATGGTGTTCTAAGGAAACGCTGAATTTCAAGTGTGGCTTGTGCAGTGGTGGTATTTGCGCTGTCTGTGGCGACCTTGGATACAATCCGATTGGCACTGCTGGCCAATAGCCAAGCGGCAGAGGTTACCGATAGAAACAGTAAAAACCAGAAGCCTGTGGCGAGTAGCTTCTGAACCGGAATATTACCAAAAAAGCGCCTGAATAAATGATCCATCGATACAGCCCTTAAGCTCCAGTTGCGCGCCATAACCAGAGCTATTTCGATGAACTACGGTCGAAGCGGCGCGTTTTTAGCTATTAGAGCACAATTCCGTCCGTAATCATTCTGAGCTGGGCTCTTAAATCGTCAATTAGTTACTTCTCACGGTTTTGAGCCTTACTATCCTTAGGTAGATACATAGCACATGATGGTGTCAATGCAACTAGGAATTGGTTGCGTGGGACGGCGATAATTCTACGCTACACACCTTAAGTGATCAGTAACGCATCTATAAAATATGTAGGTCACTTACAACTATATGCACAATATTTAGTCACGCTGCAAATATGACTATAAATTGATCAATCCAACGGTTCTTCATAGCATCGATGCTGTTTGAGAATTAAGGGCCATTCAATCCAACAATATAGAATACCGATCACGAATTTTTCGATCAACAGCAGGGGCCAGATATTGCGGTTTGTGATCGTTCAGAATCTGTCGCACTTTGACATTGGCCCGCTGCCACATGTCGTCTGCGCCTTCCTCCTGCCAGACAACCGGCTGTGCGCGATCGCTTAGGCTACTGGGCCAGAAGTAATCTCGTTGCATGGCATCCATGGTGTGTTGGCTGCCAAGAAAGTGTCCTTCACCATACACGGCTTGTTCGATGGCAGAGAAGCCCAGGGTTTCTTCATTGACTTCTATACCGCGAATGGTTCGGTAGGCTTGGGACAGCATCTCATCATCAATCAACATGGCTTCGAACGACACGCCTAGCAGACTTGCCATCATGCCAGAGGATTCGTAAATCATATTGCAACCAGCGAGCCCCACGCCGAGCGATGACATGGCTTTCTCAAGACCCATCTGGGCATCAACAGCTTTTGCATCACTCATGCTTGATGCGGCTCCCGAGGGCAAGCCTAGCCAGTTTGACAATTGAGCAGAGGCAGCATTGAGCAAGATTATTTCACCACCACTTCCAGAGAACGATCCGGTACGAAGATCAATGACGAAAGGCCAGTTGGAAAAGATCATCGGGTAGCCAGGCGCATAAATGTTGACCATTACCAACGCTGCAAGTGTTTCCGCCAACGTGGAAACGAGCATGCCAGCAAGTGTTGCCGGTGAAGTTGCACCGGACTGCGCCGCGACAATGTTATTAAGCGGGACACCGCGTTCGATGCAGGCGAGGGTTACCTCAAAGGCGTCCTCCCCATAACGAAGTGGAGAGATAATTGGGCTGATATGCGCCTTGCAAAATGGTCGTTCACTAAACTTTTCCGGTCCGCCCATCGCCATGTCAAACATATCGATTATCGGATCGACTGAACTGGCTACCGTGAAGCTAGTGCCTACGGGCTTGTTCGTCCCTCTTAGCAATGCATATGCGGTATTGATATCTAGATCGGTGATATCTTCGACATCGGTTGCTACACAGCAGCGGGTAAACCAGCTGACATTGGTCAGATAGTCGGCAAGTCGAGCGAAGTCATACAGATCGACTAGTGTTGCTGCTCGATACCGATGCGTATCCAGATCTAGAGTTTGTACGGCTGCACCGCCAGTACCGTAGTAGACCTTGTCTCCACCAACTTCGATATCGTGTCGGGAATCTCGTCCATACAAGGGGAATTTTCGGCACGCACCCGCAATAATGTCTTCGACCATCGCTGGCGAGAAACAGAGTCGACCGGCCTCGTTTTGCGTTGCACCTTTGGACAAGGCTTGTTGAACCAATGCGTCGGGTGCTTCCGCCATGCCTATCTGCGACAGGACACGAAGAGCGGTTGAATAGATTTGCTGTATATCGTTATCTGTTAAAGGTCTGTACTGCCCGCCTGTCGCGCCGGGTGGGCAGGGGTTGATTTCCGGAGCCTTGGCGCGTTTTGCATGCATGGCTTCACGCGCGCTCAATTTGCGGCGGCGGCGAGGTTTAGTGGACACGTTGGTTGTTCTCGTCATACAGGCACATCGTTGACACGAGTGCCTGGTATCGGGTACCCAGAATTTCGATCTCGAGCGCGGTATCCAGTGCGGTGCATTCAGGGTTGAGGAATGCAAAGGCGATGTTTTTCTTTATTCGGTGGCCGTAGCCGCCCGAGGTCACACTGCCGACAAGTGTCTGACCATCATAGATGGAATCACCGGCATGGGCTGCACCGATATCGCAATCAACCACCAGGCACGCAAAACTCTTTTGAGCTCCGCGCTCTATCTCGTTCAGTAAGGCTTGTTTGCCGATAAAGTCCGCCTTGTTCAGATCAACGAATCGTTCGAGTCCGGACTCCATCGGGTTTCGTTCGTAGATCAGGTCAGCCTTCCAGTGGCGATAACCTTTTTCCATACGCATAGATTCAGTCGCGTATAAACCGAAGCGGGACAATCCGAATTTCTCTCCCGGATCGTGCAATAGCGTCCAGACGAGATACAGCTGCTCATTCGGAATATGTAATTCGTACGCCAACTCGCCTGAAAAGCTCACGCTCATGGCAACAACGC
>CAYULV010000074.1:0-15693 GCA_964445655.1 uncultured Granulosicoccaceae bacterium
CTTTCTACACCTTTGAAATTCGAAGCATCTGAAAATCACGGCATGTTCTTTCATTTTCGTGTTCCTGATGAATTTGCCGATACAACTGATGTAGTGAATGTTGAGTTGAATGTAAGTGGGCATGAAAACGACCAAGTAAAAACATGGAATATAAACTACTCGCTACGCCCGGTTGAATTTAGATATAACTGCCTAATTGGAAAGGGGCACTCGCCAAGGCTTCTTGACAGCTGATTCTGCATGCTTTTTCATTTCGCCGGAGAGGCCCGGCAATCTGTGTGTGAATTCCTCGTCCGATGTCGACGTGCCCCGGACCCTTGCAAATGCTGGCGCCAAAAACAATTCCATGCTTTGGGCTCAATTTGGTCATGCTGGCGAACTTGCTGATTCCAGGCTCAAAACACGCCAATAACCGGCATGGCGTCAAAGTAGATCATGTACTCGTTCGACTGAATAGAGGTATTGATCGGGCCTAGACATAGCCGTGGCGTAGTGGGTCACACTAACAGAAGCGATGTAGATTCCCATAAAGTATAAGATCTCAGAATTCTCGTCGTCAAAGTACGAGCGCCACCCTATCCTTTATAGGCGCTATCAATCCGGCCCACGACAGCCTCACTCTCACTATTTCAACCGATTTTCAACCACTTGCCCACGTATCGGGGGAAACGCTATCGCGTCATTCACCAATAGGTATAATCGAAGCGTTTCGGGCTTCTCGCCTCCGGCGATCGGCTAGCTTCATATTTACCGACGAAATGACATATACCGGGACTTTCTGTGACCACCGAAAATATTGATAAGCGCGTATGGGTAGAGCAAATATCGCTATTGCACTCACAGCTTCCGATTGTAATTATCAGCAACCTTCTGACCTCCGCCGTTGTCGCCATTGCCTTGCGGGGCTACCTCAACAAGCAAGCATTGGCAATCTGGATTTCTCTCGTATTTATAATTGCCATATATCGACTTTTCCATTGGCGGCATTGGAAATCCATACCAATAACTGACGAGAACATCGGAAAACAATCCCTGCATTTTAATTTGTTTTTTACTCTCTCAGGGTCCCTTTGGGGCGTATTCGGCGTTCTCACCGTCTTGCAAAACATACCTCAAGTCAGTTTGGTCACCATTATGGTCCTAGGTGGTCTCGTTGCCAGCGCAACTGCATCTTTGGCCCACATCAGAGGCGCCTTCCTGGGCTTTATAATTCCATTTATAATTCCCACCGCAATTGCACTTACCACACTGAATGATACTTTGTATCAGTGGATCGCAACTTTGATAGTGCTGTACCTGATTGTGAGCATCTTGTTTGCAAATAGATTTCGAACAACCATCATACAGTCCATCATGCTGCGTTTTGAAAACCAAGGATTGGTTGATCGATTAACCGAAGAAAAAGGTCTGGCTGTTCAATCAATGAACATGGCGGAGCGAGCCAATAAATCAAAAACCCAGTTTTTAGCGGCCGCTAGCCATGATCTCCGTCAACCTCTATGTGCTCTGCGGCTTTACACAGCGACATTGCAAATGATGAAGAACGATAAAAAGCAACAAGATGTCGCAAAAAATATCGACGCCTCGGTTACCGCTCTGGAGCAATTGTTTGACAGCCTGCTTGACGTATCAAAGCTCGATGCGGGTACATTGCAAGTACAGCGTGAAAATTTCTTCCTGCGTACGATTCTCGACAGAATGAAAATTGAATTTGATGTTGTCGCCGAGGAAAAAGGGTTGACTTTTGACATGCAAACCGAAAATTACATCGTTGACTCAGACCAACAACTTCTCGAAACATTGCTGCGAAATCTCATCAACAACGCCATCCGGTATACCTCTGAAGGTGGCATCACAATTAACACCACCACTGCCAACGACTCAGTAAAAATCGACGTTTGCGACACCGGACGCGGCATAGCCCTTGAGGATCAAGAACATATTTTTGAAGAATTTGTCCAACTTAACAACCCGGAGCGTGATCGGACAAAAGGCATCGGTCTTGGCTTGTCAATAGTCAAACGTCTATCAACACTGCTGGATATAGACTTGAAAGTAGAATCAGAGCTCGATAAAGGATCAGTATTCAGCTTGATCATCCCTAAGGGAAATGAAGTTAGCAAAACATCACAAGCAGTGACTCCAATTTCGGATCACAAAGACCTCTCAGCGCTCTTTGTTATTGTAATTGATGATGAAATTGCTATTCAAGAAGCAATGAGTAACATGCTGGAAGAATGGGGGTGTCTTACTATTGCAGCAGGCTCGGCTGACGAAGCGTTTGAAATCATGTCTGAGATTGACGAGCAACCAGATGTTGCCATTGTCGACCTACGTTTGCGTGGTGGCGAAACCGGCTTGCAAGTTATAGATGCTTTTCGCGAAGCATTTAGCGAACCCTTCTCCAGCCTCATCTTGACCGGTGACATTGAAGCTGGCAGATTGCAAGAGGTTCATGCGAGTGGCTTACCAATTATGCACAAACCTTGCGATACAGAGGCTCTCTTTGCCTTTCTGAATGATGTCTCTCGAAACAAAAAACCAACACTACTGACTGAACAACTACACCAGCAACAATGATTTGTCGATAGGAATAAACTCACTGGCCGCAATTTTCAAAGAATTTGCTGTCAACGTGGCAACACCATAAACCTCCACCCGCTTACCTTTTTCATCACGGACTTTACTCGCAAGCAGATCAAAGTCGCCATCCCCAGAAACCAGAACAACAACATCACAGGCGTCGACACATTCCATGATGTCGATAGTTATTCCAACATCCCAATCACCTTTAGCAGAACCGTCAGAGCGTTGTATATACGGCTTTAGTTTTACTTCGAAGCCAATAGCGCGCAGTATATTCTGAAATTCCTGCTGCTTCGGATCGCCTCTGTCTATCGCATAGGCAACGGCCTTGTAGACTTTCCTGTTACGGGTCGCCATTTGCCAGAACTTGTTGTAATCGTAATTTTTTCCGAAGGCCTGCCTCGCTGTGTAGTAAACGTTCTGTACATCAACAAATATCGCCACTTTCTTCATGGGCAGTGTGTCATTTTTATTCCTTGAGCGAAAAACATTACTGCCAGTGTAGAGCGATAATTCGAAAAACCTGTCAAATGTAAAACCATGAATCACTAAAACGAATCTAAAAGAAACGCTCCCACAGGAGCGTTTCTTTTCAGTAAATGCTGACTATCAGTTCACTTGACCGCTAGCCTGCAGAAAATTCGCCATACCCTGTACGTTCAACGGACGCCACTCTTCGTACTGCTGCCATTGCGCGTAATCTTCCATCAAAACTTCCGATACCAGATCGTCAGTTGATTTGCCCGCTTTCAGACCATCCAACACGGCGCTCTTAAGCTCTTCCATATAAATCCGAACGTCCGTTGCGTCAGCTTTGACACCTACACTGCCATGAGCTGGTGCAAAAATATCGAAATCCAACGCTTCGATCGCTTTTATCTGGTTAATCCAGCCATCTAGATTAGCGCCTCCCATATTGCGCCAAGGTAGCCGCTTTGGCGATGCCGCATCGGTGATGAAAGCCACATTCTCTGGTCGGACGACAACAGCGATAAGATCGTTGCCATGACCTTCACCCAGCCAGGTCAGCTCCAGTGTTTTATCTCCGATTTGCATTGTTTCGTTCTGCTCAAAGCGGATATCAGGCGCGACCCCGTCTATTGCCGCAGGTGCATTAGCGTGAGCTACCACTGTAGCCGTACCGGTATAAACCAAACCACCGGATGCATGATCAAGATGGCTGTGACTGTATATCAAATGACTGACAGGCTTATCGGTTAATGTTTTCAATTCATCCCTCAACCAACTCGCTGCATCACTGTTGATCGGATCAACAACAACAACACCTTCGCTCGTCAGAACAACCAGTGAATAGTGAAAATTATTTTGAAAGCGGTAGACATCACCAGCAATCTTCTCAATGGATCGCTTGGGAGCATCCTGCGCAGTTGCAACACTAGCTATCCCAAGTGATACAGAGATAAAAAACCCTTTTAAAATATTTTTGTACATAACAACATCTCCTAAAATTTAGTAATGTGGATCAGAATATGGCTCGTTTGTCCATTGATCACCAACCAAAATATCAACAGTTACTAGATCGCAATCGAGCTTCCATACAGGCACAGCAACTGACACACCGTCTGAGTGCACGATAGAATCTCGAGGGAAACTCCGATTCTCACACCCTTGTACAACTGTATTGAAACTTCAGCACATTGTCCATGATCATATCTGTGTCCACGACCATCTCCGATCTGTCGCATTGACACCAAGGTATAGCTTCGAAGCAACTCAAATTACCCCAAGCCCTTCGATTTTCACAACTTAATCTACATCCAATCGCATATGCATCAGACTCTTGTAATGAGCGAAGTTCCTAGGCGGTCCAGATTCCATTGCCAGTTTGGCATCTCAACCGAGCTGTCCGTGCATTACAAATACCAGACAAAAACGTTCAGCATCGCTAGCGACACCGGCAGGGGTTTCCTGGATCGAACGCCACGCTCGACAGACAATGCATCATGAAGATAAATCCTGTGATCAGCTTGATGACATCCGTCATGCACAGTAGGTTAATCTAAGCCCAAGTGAACTTGGGACGGTAGTTGGCGGTGGACAAAGAACGGCAATTTAAAATCGAAATTCAACAATGTCTGGACGCTGGAAAATCAGTAATCGCATCATCGTCTTTCCAGACGCAAAGCATGCCACTGCTACATCTTATCTCACGCTTTTGCCCCGATATCCCTATTTATTTTCTGGATACTGGTTATCACTTTCCAGAAACATTGCAATACCGCGACGACGTTACCGAGGCGCTTGGCCTGAATGTTGAGACATTGCGTTCAGCAATTCCAATGGTGCAACAAGTGACAAGTGATGGCCGGCTATTGTTCACCTCAGATCCGGATCGCTGTTGCTCCTTCAACAAGACACTTCCAATGGAACGTGTGCTTGCCGAACACGATATATGGATAACCGGAGTCAGGCGCGATCAGAGTAAAACCCGTGCTTCGATGTCAAAAGAGGCGCCAGGGCCATTTGGTGTGCAGCGGTACCACCCAATGCTGGAGTGGGATCGCAGCAGTATCTGGCGATACATCGCCCAACACAAATTACCAAAACACCCATTACACGAACAAGGCTACATTTCTGTTGGGTGCAAACCGTGTACAGCAGCGCCATCGTCTGATGGCATCGAACGCTCAGGCCGCTGGAGCGGCATGGCGAAAACTGAATGCGGACTACACACAGACCTGGCGAAACCCCAATGAACGTTTTGATTACCGGTGGTGCTGGCTATATTGGCTATTCTTTGATCAATGCGCTTGCCCAACAAGAGGCGAGTATTGGGAATATCGTCATTTACGACAATTTGTCCAAAAGTAACTACGCGATATTCTCAGGCAAGCAGTGCAATGCGCTCAATGCGCGATTCATCCGAGCAGATATTCTTGATAACCGAAGTCTGAACAATGCGCTACAAGATATCGACACTGTCATCCATCTGGCAGCTAGAGTAGACACACCCAACACCGACGCTGACGCGCATTCCTTCGACCAGATCAATAACTGGGGTTCCTCACAACTGGCTACGGCGATTGAGCAAGCCGACAGCGTTTCCCGAGTAGTTTTTCTGTCATCAACGGCAATCTATGGCGAAGTCGATGCCCCTGCCAACGAAAGTACTGCCCCACGTCCATTTTCAGTCTATGGCACATCGAAACTTCGTGCAGAAAGTCATTTCGAGCGTCTTGCCAACAAGATTCCAGTCTGTATTATTCGCTCAGGCAATGTTTATGGCTACAACCCTGCCGTACGCTACAACAGTGTCATCAACAAGATGGTGTTTGATGCGCAGTTTCAATCACGCATTCATATTGAGGGCAGCGGTACACAAACACGTGCTTTTATCCATGTAAACAAGATCGCTGCGGCCATTGTCAGTCTGATTACTCACGATCGCAATCGGTCAGGTACTTATAATTTTGCAGAACATAACTTTGCCATTACCGATATTGTTGATAGTCTAGTCTCGGAATTTCCGGACCTTGAATACCTGAACGTGGACCAAGACATGAGAATGCGAAGTTTCAGCGTGCAGCTCCCACATCAACTGCAGGATCTTTTACCTCAAAATAGTCCAGACTTCGGCGCTGAGATTAATGACTTTGTCCGGCAGCTTGCGATCTGATCCTGACTGCCCCAATCTGTTCTGGAACATTCCTCATACGTACTCTACCTGACACTGTAAATGCACTGCCAGTGATGACACTGGCAGACGATATTGCGATAGCACTCTCGAAAGGCAATGTCTTACTACGTGCAGAACCAGGTGCAGGCAAAAGTACCGGCTTACCCCTAGCCCTGCTTTTAAGCGGTGAAATACCGGGAAAAATCATATTATTGGAGCCACGTCGCCTTGCGGCTCGTTCAGTCGCCCAACGCCTGGCGACTCATCTTGGCGAAAAAGTAGGACAACGGGTTGGCCTGCGGATGCGCGCCGACACACGTGTCTCTGAACGTACGCAACTGACAGTCGTAACCGAAGGTGTTCTCAGCCGCCTCGTTCAAGAGGACCCGACCTTGGACGGAATTGGCTTGGTGATATTCGACGAATTCCATGAGCGAAGCCTGCACGCAGACTTTGGCTTGGCGCTGTGTCTCGAGGTCCAACAGGCCCTACGCGACGACCTCAGACTGTTATTGATGTCGGCAACACTCGATGCAGATGCCATTCACACACAATTGAACGATGTGCAAGCCTTTCATTGCTCTGTCCGCCAGCATCCCGTTGAAACCTTATGGATGGGTGAGAGCTCTGAGCCACTTGCACAAGGCATAGCTCGTTGTGTGCTCACCGCCGTCGACGATCAAGAGGGGGATGTGCTGGTTTTCCTGCCGGGTGTTGCCGAAATCAATCGTGCCGCAAAGATCTTACAACCCAGGCTTGGGGACACCGCCGAACTACATCGACTACACAGCGGTGTAAGTCTGGAAGCTCAGCTCAAGGCCACCGCACCCGCGCAGCTTGGACATCGGCGTGTCATTCTGGCAACCAGTCTGGCCGAGACATCCATTACCATCGACGGCGTGCGTGTAGTTGTAGATTCGGGCCTGGAGAGGCGTGGACGCATAGACCCGGCAACCGGCGCGCAACGCCTTGAGACAGTCATGGCCAGTCAGGCGAGTGCAACGCAACGCGCTGGTCGTGCTGGACGTACAAGTGCCGGTGTTTGTTATCGTCTGTGGAGTGAGAGCGGACACGGCCGGCGATCGGCTCACTGGCAACCTGAAATCTTTCGCGCCGATCTCGCGCCATTATTATTGGAGCTCGGCCTGTGGGGCGCAAGCGAACCCAATGAACTACCGTGGCTGGATGTTCCACCAACAGCAAGTATTGCAATGGCAAAGACATTGCTGACACGATTAGGCTTGTGGCATGACGGCAAGCTTACGCAATACGGACGGGAAGTTGCGGCACTACCTGTACATCCGCGCTTCGGCCATATGCTTTGCTGGGCAGGCGCCGCCGGCGTTACCAATGTTGCGGCGCGCTTGGCGGTAGTGTTGGAAGAGCAGATTCGTGGCGCTAACTCAGCCGATCTGGAACCCTCATTACACACAACATTGCCATCATCATTGCAACGCCGCGCCACGCAGTTAGAGCGTTCGGTAAAAACAGATAAGACACAAGACGACTCACCAACCACTGCGGCCTTGCTGGCACAAGCGTATCCCGATTGGGTTGCTCAACGCCGCCCGGGCGATGCAGGAATTTTTCACCTCGCATGTGGAGCAGGAGTTGTTATGAATAGCGAGGATCCTTTAGCCCACCAACAGTGGCTAAGCGTTGCCCAACTCGGCGGCGCTGGCACTCAACTTCGTATCTTTAAGGCGCTGGCACTTGATATTGACGAACTTCAACGTGTCTCACCTGAACTGTTTGAAACGGTTGATCATGTGGATTGGGATGATAAACAACAACGTGTATTGGCAGAACATCGGTTATTGATTGGCAACCTTGTTGTCCATACCAAGCCCATGCAAAACATCAGTAACGATGTCAAAGTGAAAGCCCTGCTCGCGGGCATCGGAAAACTCGGCATTAACTGTCTGCCATGGAATGACGATTGTCGAGAATGGCAGGCACGTGTAACTCGCATGAAAAAGCTCTCTCCATCGGAAAAAGGCAACGACTGGCCTGACGTAGACGATGACGCGCTACTGAGTCATTTGGACGAATGGCTGACACCTTGGCTAAACGGAGTGGGCTCGATGAAGGCGCTCAAGCAACTGGATCTATACAGGGCCCTTGAAGCGATGCTTGACTACCGCCAACAAACACTAATGAATGATTGGCTCCCTTTACGTTATACCGTACCCAGCGGTTCAAAAATTCGACTTCGCTACGCCCAAACCGGGGAGCCCGTGTTATCAGTAAAGCTACAAGAACTACTAGGGTGTACCCAGAACCCCGCCATAGCGAATGGTAAAATCGTGCTCAAGATAGAGTTCTTGTCCCCTGCCCGACGACCGATACAAGTGACAACAGACTTGGTAAATTTCTGGAGCAACAGCTACGCGGCGGTCAGAAAGGATATGAAGGGACGATACCCCAAACATGATTGGCCGGAAGACCCACTATCGGCAACTCCCACAGCTTTTGCCAAGCGCCGTAAGAAATCAGGATAAGCAAGCGCATGAAATCAGACGTTAACAAACTCCTGAAGAAAAACGCACAGCTCAATCATCTGGATGCCATCAAAGTGATAAGCCATGTACAACGCGAAAGCGGTGAATGGGTGATAAACACCTTGATGCTGGAAGGTTACGATGTGCCATTCAAGTACTCCAGAAAAGAAAAATACCGGAGTCTGAAAGGCGGACAGGTCAACCTCACTTACTACGCACAAACGGAAGAAGTTGCGGGAATTGAGTTTGAGAGCATGAAGGTTGTGCGAATTCGTCGAAGCTAAGCAGTGAAGCTAAGCAGTAGCTCCCTACCCGGCCTGAGAAGGAATGGCACTGTCGAAATCAAGTTGCGTCACAGGGTGTTGCCACGCCTCCAGCACCCGCAACAAATCACTTGTACGCATTCGCGTGCTGTGAGTATTTCGGCAAGGGTGAAGATAGATCCACTGGTGCGCTAACAAGGTATTTTGAATAAATACCTCGACCTTGTTTTCATGGTCATTGAACACAGCCAAAGGCGACACTGAACCGGGCACAACCCCTAAGTATTTCCCTAGTCGTTCAGTGCTGGCGAACGCAAATTGCCCACCCGGGAAATTCAGCCGATCCTTGAGCGCTCGAAGATCTACCCGGTGATCTTGCTCGACGACCAGCAGAAACATTCGTCCCTTTTTGTTACGTAAGAACAGATTTTTTGTATGCACACCGGGCAATTCAAATACAACCTGCTGTGACTGATCTACGGTGTACAGCGGCTCATGGGTAATTGTGGTGTGTTCAACCCCATGCTCTTCGAGGGCCGCGAGTAATTGATCTACCGTCGCAGCGGAGTCACCATTATTAAGAACAATAGATTCTGGATTTGGTCGGTCTGCATGGCTCATGCTGCAATTTTAGCATTGCAAGCATGAAGATCGCTGCGATGGAATACTGCGATCAACACCCCGAAACAGTGCCGTATTACACAGCAGTGTTTCGGGGCTGCAGACTACAGACGCCGCGGCGCCATTGAAGGGATAAAAAATACTCTAATAAAAATCTATACCCGAGACGGCAGACTGCTTATTCGTGCGACGCGATAAGCCCATCGAATTTCTCATCAGCGATCTTTATATAACCTGCAATATCAGAGCGCCACTTGTTCTGCAGTTTCTTGTTGAAATTCAAATACAGTTTGCCATCGACGATATCCCAGAGATCCCCTTCGATTTTCACCAAATTATCCACGGCTATGCCATAGGCACAATAGCCACCATACTGAGGTGCATAGGCTTCAGGGTCTGCAGTGAAAAGATCAAGATGCTCCTGCTTTGAAAAATGCCAGGTAGCACCATTCCAATCGGTGGCAATAGAGGGTTTACCTTTAACGGCTTTACCTTCAGTAAAGTACGCAACGGTATCAAAACCGCGAATCGCGATACCATTAGGCTTGTAACCAAAAAAGCCAGATTTTTCCAGCGTATTTATGGGCTCCGCAGCGAACGCAGATGTTGCCGCAGCGAGAAACAGTGTGAATGCAACTAGAATATTTGAAATAAATTTCATTGTTAGTCACCCGGTGATGGCTGAGTTTTAGTCATTGAAATTAGCGGACATCGTAGCGGCGCACAGTGTGAAGCCGCCCAACCAATGTGCGTACTAAAATATAGAACGCATAGGGGCCCGGAAGTTCTCTCTGAATTTATACTGAAAAGTGAGATTGAGTTCAAAGTATAGCCCGATCCATACTCATCCATGACACCTACCCGAGCGGTCACCGGCGTGTGATCAATTTCTGACGTCCTGAAAATTCTGATGTTCCGAACAAAATCTTGGTCAATGAGCACTAATCACTGACTGCGAGATCGTCGGTGTAGCTTTCCGCATTAACAGTCTCTATGCCTGTTTTCAGCCCGTTACCACGGCACTGCCTGGGCAAGTATTTGTTGTCGACGTTAGTCCGGTTAGCGCCAAAAACAATGAGCCGAGAATCAGCGTCCTGATTGCCGCAAACCCACTTGACATAGGGGCCATATGGTTCAGCTTTAAGCACTGCAGGTCGAATGCTCAGCACTTTTTCGAGAGATTCCGGACCGCCCTTTTTCAACGTAATGTGAATTGCCCCGTATTTAACTTCGATATGGTCAGTGTCAATTCCAGCCAGCACTTCCGGGGACGGTAAACCAGCTTCCTTGTTGTCAATTGGAAACTTACCCTCGAACTGGAAATACTCCATTACAGCCCTTTTAGGTCGAGAAAACATCACGAAAGCCGCGAGTACTTTTTCAGTATGCATTTGCGTCACGCGCCGCTCCGTCATCTGCTTGGCCCAAATACCCGCGAGGATGGCCGAGATCGCCATAACCACCAACAGCTCAACCAGCGTCACTCCATGCATTCTTCGCTTCATGTTAAAATAGTCCGACTCTACCTGTTACCTTTGATAGAGCGGCCACGGAACAGAACCCGGCAACGATTGCGCTTTCTATGCGAGGTCGGTAGCCGTTGGTGACGACGGAGTGTGACGAGTTTCTGATGTTACTGGACAGGTGCCCTCACCCCCATCTACTGATGGTGGTCACGTCACCTCAAATGGACCCTGACGCTCTTTACAGCGCAGTATCGGTCGATGGTCTGAGACGGAATCTCCACCGGCCCGTTACTGATTCAGCTGATCCTTGCTGATTGGGCTGTTGGCCTACGAGATCTGTGTCCTCTTCCGTAGTTTGGTAGCGTGACAAGAGCATCGGCTTTGCCGTCCGACGACGAACGGAAGTGGGTGAGCTGATGGGCACGGGTAATGGTCCATGCTGAAGCCCGTCCCAACTTAGCCACATAAACTAGAAAAAAGCATTATTGAAGGACAAAGAAACGGTTATTTGGTCAAAAAATGAGTTTTTGTCTGCATCGGAGCTAGGTTTCCAGCCACAATGCCTACCGTCACAAACAAGAGTACTTTGTCGACCGAACAAAAGTACCAATAATATGTCCTATACCCCCACATGCAAACACTTGAATCCACAGCCCTGCTGCCCACTCGCTCGAAACTCGCGGCAATTGGGCTTCTAACGTCCCTGTTCCTGCTCACTCTGCTGCTTAGGTTCCCGGGTAAACCTTCTCAGCTCATTGCGGATCATTGGCTGTATCTCCCCCTCGAGGCCCCTTTGACCGTATTGGTCTTGCTGATTCTGCGGGGCAAGGCTTTTGCCGCTGCACGACTTCTCCTGATTGGCTTCATATCGATGCTGCTACTGCTGCGCGTAGGAGATCTGATATCGCGCACCGCTTTCGGGCGAGCCTTCAATCCGATAGCGGAATGGCATCTGGTGACACAGGGGTGGTCTTTGACCGCAAAGACGATAGGCAAGGGCGAAGCTCTGGCTTTGGCAGGCGGCAGTGTGATCCTGCTCCTTCTTGTCGCTGTGTTTTTGTACCGAGGTCTGGGGCAACTTGCTCACCTGTCCAAAAAATCGCACCGACGGGCGCTGCTTGCTTCCGCACTGGTCACGGTTATCGGAGCTGGGGTGATGGGCTTGGAAACCCTGCACAAAAAAAATTATCGGGTTGGAATGGTCAGCTTCGATGAACTCAGCTCTCGCATCGAATACAGCTACAAGAAAATAAAAGACCAGGCAGAATTTACCAAACTTATGGCGACCGACCCCGTCGCAGATTCCGAACCTCGGTTCGCTGCTCTGCAGGGACGTGATGTCATTATCTTGTTTGTTGAGTCCTACGGTCGCACCTTTATCGACAGCGAGCGGTTTGCTGACAAAGCCGATGCTCGACTTAAATCGGTCGAGTCAGAAATCCTTGATGCCGGTTTATCAGTCAAAAGCGCGTGGATTGATTCCCCTATTCGCGGCGGGCGAAGTTGGCTGGCTCATGCGACGGTATCATCCGGCCTGCCATTAACAGACCATGCACGCTTTGATCGACTGATCACCTCCGATCGCAAATCTTTACCGGTTTTGTTCAGGGAGGCGGGCTGGGAAACTTCCGTGCTTCTGCCAGTTGTCAAAGGAGTCAAGTGGGTAGAAGGTGAATGGTACAACGTGGACCGCTTTTACGATCGCGACGCACTGGAATATCAAGGGAAAGGATTCGGCTATGTCACCATGCCGGATCAATACACCTTAACCGCGTTTGAAAACAAAGTTCGCGCTACGGCAGATCGCCCATTGATGGCGCATATCGGCCTGATGGATTCACACGCGCCGTGGGGGCCACTACCTATTCATCAGCCTTGGGACGAAGTCGGCGATGGCAGTGTGTTTGATGGCACGCAACGATACGGAAAAACCCACAGCTGGGCAAAACCGGCGCCGGTACGCATCGCTTACGGAGAGTCCCTGGACAAAAATCTTAAACTAATCGGTGAATACCTTGCCCGCTTCGCCGACGATGCACTGTTTATCGTTGTGGGCGATCATCAACCTGCCAGCGTCATCGATGGCTGGGCGCCCTCATCTGAAGTGCCCATGCATGTGATCTCCGCCGACCCGGCACTATTGGAGAGATTACCCGCACTAAATTTTAATGACGGCATGCGCCCTTTGGCAAATGCCGAAGCCCTTCCCATGCAATCGGTGCGCGGCATGTTGGCAACCGTTTATGAAGATCCATTGACCTCGTTTGAAACTTCTCGTAGATAATTGAATCTGATTATTTCAGTCAGGTGAAAGTTACCTTTAGAACTACAAGCTACTAATAATTAACAACAATTTACGTTTCAACCCGTGTCCAAATTCGACAAAACATCAACGATAATATTCGTCGTAATGGGCGTTGTAATGGTGTTGCTGGTCTCATTTTTGAACCGACCAGTCACTGTGCCTGCCTGGCCAGAAACCGTGAGCGGTATGTCCTTCTCGCCGTTTCGGGTTAATCAGACACCACAAGACATAACAAGTTTTCCTAGCGAAGAAGAAGTACTGGAAGACTTGAAGCTCGTCGATGAGCGCGTCAATGCGATACGCACCTATTCGGTAGAAGGAATACTAGGCGACATACCACGCCTGGCGACGCAAACCGATCTCGACGTTGTTGTGGGTGTTTGGCTAAGTTCGGACGCAAGACGCAACCAGCAAGAGCTTAAACGCCTGGCAAAGATCGTCCCCACTTTCAATTCTCAAGTGAAAAGCATTGTGGTTGGCAATGAGGTGCTACTGCGCAAAGAGCTCACCGCTTTTGAAATAGTCAACTTCATCCAACGAGTAAGACGCATCGTTGGTGACAACATCCCCATAACAGTGGCCGAAACCTGGGACATCTGGCTAGACAATCCGGCGTTGTCGCAACATGTGGACTTTATAACCGCTCACGTACTGCCCTACTGGGAAGGTATTTCGGCGCAGGCCGCACCAGAATATGTGATTAGCCGATACCGGGAATTGCAACAAACCTTCCCAGACAAACCCATATTACTCGGGGAAGTTGGATGGCCTAGCGCGGGGCGACAGCGACGCGATGCAGTTCCATCGCAATTCAACCAAACCTGGTTCATGCGTCATTTTGTGGATTTGGCGCACGCGGAAAAAGCTCAATACTTCGCCATGGAAGCCTTTGATCAACCCTGGAAGATTCACGAAGGCGAAGTGGGCCGTTACTGGGGAATTTACGATGCTTCGCGTCAACCGAAACAAACCTTTGAAAACCTCTCTATCAGTCCAGTAAATGCCTGGATACCTATGGTAATCGCCACCAACTTCATTGCAGGTTTATTGACAATCATCATGCTACGTGATGGCAGCGCCCTTCGCGCCCGTGGCAAAGCATTTCTGGTTGCAGTCTCCTTCGGTATTTCCGGTTTCTTTGTCTGGCAGCTGGAAGGCTATCTAAGTCAGTATCTGGTGGGTTCGGAGATAGTGATAGCGTTGTTGTTACTAATCTGTGTGTGCGCGGTCGCTACCGCACTTGCCATAGAAGCACACGAATGGGCTGAAACCTTGTGGCGAAAAAAACGCCTCACAAATACACCCATACCTTCGTCATCACTTCTTTCATTAAAAACAGGGGTGACGAAAGACGCAAAACTCGGCACGCCACCCAAAGTTTCCATTCACGTGCCCATTCACAACGAACCACCTTCATTGGTAATCAAAACTTTGCAAGCCTTGCAACGCTTGGAATACCCAAATTATGAAGTGCTGGTAATTGATAACAACACGGACAGTGACGATACCTGGATGCCCGTGTATCGCTGGTGTGAAGAACAAGGCTCTCTCTTTCACTTCCATCACGTTAAATCATTGGCAGGGTTCAAGGCTGGAGCACTGAACTATGCCCTTGAACACACAGCGGTAGATGCGGAAGTGATCGCCGTTATTGATAGTGACTACATGGTCAAATCTGATTGGCTGTCTGATTGCATACCATTGTTCGACGAGCCAGATATCGCTGTCGTACAAGCACCACAAGACTATCGCGATGCGGACGAGAACCTGTTCAAGTCCATGCTCTACTGCGAATACGCTGGTTTTTTCGGCATTGGCATGATCAACCGAAATGCGAGAAACGCCATTATTCAGCACGGCACCATGACGTTGGTTCGTCGCAGTGCCTTACAGGAAGTCGACGGCTGGTCACAATGGTGCATTACAGAAGATGCCGAGCTGGGCTTGAAGATTCTGGAATCTGGGCACCGAGCGGTTTACGTCCCGACATCTTATGGCCGCGGCTTGATGCCTGATACATTCCATGACTATCGAATGCAGCGCTTCCGCTGGGCATACGGCTCAATGCGAATATTACGCAAGCATGCTAGCCAACTTGGTGTGTTTACTCGATCTAATCTCACAGCGGGCCAACGTTTTCATTTTCTAGCGGGGTGGTTACCCTGGCTTTCTGATGCCTTGAGCTTGCTGTTCAACTTGTTTGCCATTGGCTTTTCAATCGCGCTCATCATGGCACCTCATCTAATAACACCACCTGCAGCACTATTCAGTGCACTACCACTTGCGTTCTTCGGCTTCAAACTATGCAAGATGC
>CAYULV010000075.1:0-15310 GCA_964445655.1 uncultured Granulosicoccaceae bacterium
GCTCTATATATTCAGGGTTTTCGCCATAGATTCGGGCAACGAATCGGGCGTTTTCCCGCGCGGTCAGATTACTCTGAAACCCTCCGGCATAGCCCAGCGGCCAGGAGATGTTACCGACACGCTCAACAGAACCAGTGTCATGTGGCTCAGCATCACCAATGATACGAATCAAGGTGGATTTTCCCGCGCCATTAAGGCCAAGAATACCGACGCTACGACCTTGCGGAAACGTTACCGACACATTGTCAAGAACGACCTTGACACCTGCCTTTGTGCGATAGCACTTGGTGACGTTGTTCAGGCGAACCACGATTCAGTGCCCGCTATGACCGAAATAAAAAAATGGGACATCACTGCCCTGCCTTGAGCAAACCTGTCGGTATTTGCAAGGTCGCATTGTCATCCAACAGCCGTGCGTCATCAATATTATTGGCCTCAGCAATTTGATGCCAGTTGAAGCCATTACCTGTCAAACGTTGAGCAAAAGACCAAAGTGTTTCACCCGATTGCACCTGTCGTTCAACGAAATCCGTATCGCCCTCATCCGTATCGCCATCAATCTCGTTGTCATAGGATTCAGAGCGATTAACAATCGTTTCAGGTCGAGTAACAACACTGTTAGTCACTTGAGAGAGAGAGTTTGATTTTGCAAGTCCAAGGGAACGCTGCAGATACCATTCGCCATTAGCCGATTGGCAAACAACGCGAGGCAATTCCTGCTGGGCCGCATTAAAAAGTCGCTTGCAGATTTTGCCACTAGCTGCTGTATATCTGGTACCGATGGAGACTCTATCAACACCAAAGTCAGTGCTTTCAACCTCGACAACACCACCTTCGGCAGTCTCACCGAGCGTATTGGCAACCGTGGGTATGTCAGGCTCACCCGGGCTTTGCGTCGTCTCAAGTGACGCACAACCACCAAGTAGCAGGCAGAGAGCCGCAGTCAGGAACCGAGGATGCATATCGATCATCATGATTGTCGGGATGCAATTATTGTGCAATACCGCACATTTCGCGCTCTAGCGCCGCTTTACCGCTTGTTGTCAGCGAATATCTCAAGCAGACCGCAGACACGATCGCCCTCGCTGGCGCGACCATCGGTCACAACCAGCGCACGAATCTTGTACTTGCGCATCAGCACTTCGGCATCCGAGACCATCGCATTGGCGGAAATCGTGACCGGAACAGGCGTCATGAAATCGCGGACCCGCTTGTCCATCATGGTTGGATCCATGATCAAGGCACGTCGTAAATCACCATCGGTCAGAATGCCCAGAAGACGGTCATCCTCAACAATGATAGCCAAGCCGAGTCGCCCGGAGGTCATGCAGAAGATCGCTTCACGTACGCTCTCTTCCGGACCGATAACCGGCAGGTTTTCGGTAATCATCACATCACCCACGCGTGACAGCAATCGTCTTCCAAGCATGCCACCTGGATGAAACTGGGCAAAATCTGCCGGCTTGAAATCACGGGCCTTGATCAGGCATACCGCCATGGCATCACCTAACGCCATGATGGCGAGAGCTGATGTGGTTGGTGCAAGATTATTAGGACAAACTTCGCGTTCGATATCGACACGCAAGGTAACATCGGCCTCTTTACCAAGGGTCGTATCGGCTTGACCAACAATACCAATGATACGGTTACCAAAGTATTTCAAGGACGGTATGAGTTTCATGATTTCTTCAGTTTCACCACTGAAAGAAATCAAGACAATCAAATCATCCGCTGTGATCATGCCAAGATCACCATGAATGGCTTCACCTGGATGCACGTAAAAACTCGGTGTACCTGTCGAAGCAAAGGTAGCGGCGATCTTCTTGCCGACGATCCCCGACTTACCCATACCAGAGATAATTACGCGTCCTTTGCAGCCCAGAATAAGCTTGACTGCATCATCGAACTCGGCATCAAGACGGTTCGCAATTGAAGCAAGCGCATTGCTCTGCATCGTGAGCGACTCGACCGCTGTAGGTATGAAGCTGGCAGAGTTACCACGTGTATCTGTACTACGCTGGGCAAGACTCATGAATGTGCGAGACCAATGATTTAAATTTATGGCCTGTCAAAGCGATTTCTGTACCACATACTGCTGGCACTTGAACCAAAACGCAGTTTAATTGTCGGCGTTGCTGATTTTCTGGCGCTAGCGCTGAATAATCAGACTCACCGCTTTGCCGTCAGTGATATCGAGTTTGCCCTTATCATACAAGGGTTTTCGCAATAGCCAACGCTGATATCATGGCGTCGTTCGGGGAATCAGCCAGACAATTGACATGGCCCATTTTTCGTCCAGGACGCGCGCTTTGCTTGCCATACACATGAAGTTTGGCCATCGATGAAGCCATCAGAGGTGCCCAATTTGGCTCCCCCGCCGCCCAACTGTCACCAAGCAGGTTAAGCATGACGACCGGCTGCAGTGTGGCAGTTTCGCCAAGTGGCATCGCGCACAATACACGCAGTTGCTGCTCAAATTGCGACGTCGAAGACGCGTCCAGCGTGTAGTGGCCGCTGTTATGAGGTCGTGGTGCCATTTCGTTGAATAACAAATTGTTGCTCTGATCAATAAAGAACTCAACGGCCATTACCCCGTGATAGCCAATATGCTCGCTTAATTGAATCGCCATGGATTGCGCCTTTGCTTGCAATTCAGAACTGCAAGCAGATGGCACTTGTGATGTATGCAGAATGCCATTGACATGCACATTCTCAGCGACCGGAAAACATTGCGTCACTCCATCAAATCCACGCGCGAGAACCACCGATATCTCAGATTGCAAGGCTATCCTTTGTTCAAGCACACAGGGCACCTGACCGACACTGTCAAACGCTTTCCTGACATCTTCAACTGTGGTGCATACCACTTGACCCTTGCCGTCGTAACCTAGCTGTGTAGTTTTGAGAATCGCAGGCATTTCGACAGATGCAACCGCCGCTTCCAACTCTTCAACTGAATTGATAACGGCAAACGGTACTGGCTCAAGACCAGCCGCTCGCGCTGTTTCCTTCTCACGGACCCGGTCCTGGGCGATATGCACCGAGTCACTCGAAGGCGCAATACGCGTCAATCCGGCCAATAGATCCAGGCTCGCTGCCGGTACGTTTTCAAATTCGATTGTCACCGCATCACATGCCTTTGCCATCCGCTCCAGCGCATCCACATCATCAAAGGCGGCGACTTCGGCATGCTCTGCGATTTGCATGGCTGGCGCCTGCGCGTCCGGATCAAGCACCCAGGTATGGTAGCCAAGCCGCCGCGCCTCGAGCACGAAGTATCGACCGAGCTGCCCGCCGCCGACAACGCCCACCGTGGCGCCCGGAAACAAAGTACGTTTGCTTGAAGCCATATCACCCATGTCGCCGATTGCTACCCGTTCGCAGGTGGTAGCTGCATGGATGACGCCTTCGTCCGCTGAGCCTGACGGTAGGCTTTGAGATTTTCGGCAATCTTGCCGTTGTGAGGTGCGAGCATCGCAGCCGCAAACAGCGCAGCATTGGCCGCACCCGGCTCACCGATCGCAAATGTAGCCACGGGAAAACCTTTGGGCATCTGCAATATCGAGTAGAGGGAATCCTGCCCGTTCAAATAACGCGTGGGTATCGGCACACCGAGCACAGGTACCGGGGTCTTGGCCGCGAGCATCCCCGGCAGATGTGCGGCCCCACCGGCACCCGCGATGATACTGGTCAAACCTCGCGATTCAGCCGATTCGGCATAGCGGAACATGTCATCGGGCATGCGATGCGCCGATAGGACCTGCTTTTCATGTGCAATGCCCAACTGATCCAGCATTTCAATCGCATGTTGCATGACTTGCCAATCGCTGTCACTGCCCATCACAACGCCTACTTGCGCGTCAACCATCTGTTGAGATATCCCGAGCTTTTCAATCAAGCCGACGAGTATACTGGAGCACATGACAGATACCCACAATATCGAAGGCTTGCACACCACATCAATCAGCTCATTGCCCCTGCATTATCGTGGCAAGGTACGTGATATTTATGCGATAGACGATCAGCATTTTCTGATAATCGCGACCGATCGCGTCTCCGCTTTTGATGTCATCCTGCCGAACGTGATTCCCGGCAAGGGCAAGCTTCTGACCGAGCTGGCGCTTTTCTGGTTCAACCGTACCCATGACGTGGTCGCGAACCACCTGGTCAAGCTGCCGCTGGAATCACTACTGCCCGACCCTGCCGAGCGAGCCCAGGCCGAAGGGCGCTGCATGATCGTCAAGCGCCTGGATGCCTTGCCGGTCGAAGCGGTTGTACGCGGCTATCTGATTGGTTCAGGCTGGAAAGACTATCAACAGAGCGGGGAAATTTGTGGCATCCGCTTGCCCGCTGGTCTGTCGCAGGCGGATCAGCTCCCTGAGGTCATCTTCACACCTGCGACCAAGGCGGCTGTCGGGGATCACGATGAAAACATCAGTTTTGTCGATATGCAAGCGAGCATCGGCAAACAACTCGCCGATGATATTCGCCGCATCAGTATCCAGCTATACAAGGATGCTGCAAGCTATGCACAAAAAAGAGGCATCATCATTGCCGATACCAAATTCGAATTTGGCACGGACGAAAACGGCAACCTTATCCTGATGGACGAAATACTGACCCCGGACTCCTCCCGTTTCTGGGAAGCGGCTACCTGGCAACCCGGCAGCAGCCCAGCGAGCTATGACAAACAGTATGTCCGCGACTGGCTGGAGACGCTTGACTGGAACAAGCAAGCGCCGGGGCCGAACGTACCCGACGAGGTCATCAGCGGTACGCTATCGCGCTACCAGGAAGCACTCAAGCGTTTGATGCAAAGCGATACGGCGGTCGCCTGAGATTGCCAGTTTTCCGTCACGCATAGCAGCCTGCGGTTGATTTCATCAAACGAAATCGAGCCAAGCATATACACTACTGCTGGGCAGCTTCTTATCGCGTCGGCAGTCAACCGCCGTATTGCCCCTACGTCAGTTTTCAACCAATAAACACGGAACGGCCTATGAAGAAATTATTATTATGTACTGTCCTCCTTGGTTCCTCGACAACCGCAGTTGCTGTTGCTCCCGGTGGACCGAACTGCGGTTGGGGCAACCTGCTGCTTGAGGGTCAAAGTGGGCTTGGTCCACACCTTATCGCCGCCACTACCAACGGTACTTCGGGTAACGCTTCCTTCGGCTTGACCTTTGGTACCAATGGTTGCAGCGCAGATGGAGAACTCACCTATGGGGGTAATGCACTCGTCTGGTTTGATAACATTCTTGATGAGTATTCAACCGATGTCGCACAAGGTGAAGGTGAAGCGCTGAATGCCGTTGCGGTCATGATGGGTGTAGAGCAACAGGATCGACAGCACTTCGACCAGATCATGCATGAGAACTTTGCCGTGTTA
The DNA here is from genome assembly GCA_964445655.1 of uncultured Granulosicoccaceae bacterium. Lineage (GTDB taxonomy): Bacteria > Pseudomonadota > Gammaproteobacteria > Granulosicoccales > Granulosicoccaceae > Granulosicoccus. The sequence continues at coordinate 5,390 of CAYULV010000075.1, forward strand.
TTCCCCAGCACCGAAGTTACCAGTCAGGAAGTACTGGATTCCATGATCGCGTTGATGTCAGAGGACGAAGTCCTCAATCGGTACATCGGCTGAATATGATCGACACGATCTTCTGAAAAACGGAACTCGCCGTCGACATCGGCGGCGAGCCCCAGCCACTAGCCAGTTATTCGTTCCAGGCACAGCTTGAAAATCAAATCAATTTTTCGCATCACCTGCCTGATGGCCGGTACGCTGTTCGCCTCGGCCGTCCAATCGGTCGAAGTTGGGGAATCGGCGTTTAGCGATCTGAAGGCTCAGGCTCGACAACTTAAGTTGGCTGACTCAGTCGAATGGCGGCGACTCGTTCACTACTACCCTTCTTCCCGCTCCAAGACCTCTATAGAGAGCCATGTTGATGACGAGCGTTTTTTCCTCGCCAGCGACGGCAAGACCAATCCAGAGGCCGAGTTACTTGCCAGCATCGAACAACTGCTGTCGAAAGAATCTGTCCTGAGCGCAAGCGAAGAAACTCTCTCTGTACATTGCCGATTTGTTGCCCGCTCATTGTGGCTACGCGAAAAGCTCAGTCTGGCGGCGACCGAAGTACCAGCCCAATGCACCGAATACCACGATTGGATGGAACGGGTAAACCCCCATACGATCACGCTTGTTTTCCCGGCCTCCTTTCTGAATAGCCCTTCGTCGATGTTTGGCCATACCTTGCTCAGGATTGACCCCGAAAACATTGATAGTAACTCCGACTGGTTGTCCTGGTCACTGAATTTTGCCGCCGAAGTGGGTGAGGAAGATTCATTTACACCCGGCTATGCCTTCAAGGGCATCGCAGGCGCTTTTGCTGGCAAATTCAGTTCAGTGCCCTACTTCCAGAAACTGCAGGAGTATGGTGCGATTGAAAATCGCGACATCTGGGAATATCAACTGGACCTGACACCCATTGAAGTCAAGCGCTTGGTGATGCATGCATGGGAACTCAACGATATCAATTTCGATTATTACTTCTTTCGCCAGAACTGTTCTTTTCGCCTGTTGGAATTAATTGAATGGGCGCGGCCATCGCTAGCATTAACCGATCAATTCCCATTAACCGCCATACCGGCAGATACGGTCAAGGCAGTCGTCAATGCCGACATCGTTTCGAAAACAAACTATCGCCCTTCTCTCGGTACACAATTACACACAACCATCAACCATGTACCGAACAAACTAAGACGCTGGGTATCGATCATCGAAGACAATCCTGCGCGGGTCAGCGATGCTGCTTTTTCTACTATTGCAGCAGAAGATCAGGCGAAAATCATCACCGCAGCCAATGATCTTTTAACCTACCGTTCCAGGAAAACCGTAAGAACTCCGGAGATCGCCAAACGGCGACTTGCCTTGCTCAAGCACATCAGCCAAATAGAGAATTTCACCAAACCCGTACCACCAACACCATCGACACCTGAAAGTGCGCACGAGACAACATTGCTCAGTTTGGGGATCGGGCGACGTGATGATCTCAACTACACCGATCTGACTTTTCGCGCCAGCTATCACGATCTTCTCGATCGGCAAGATGGTTATCTGCGCGGCGCGGGAATTTCTTTAGCCGAATTGACCATACGTCGGGATGAAAATAACGACACACAGGTACAGGCTTTTGAACTGGTGGAACTGCAATCGATCAGCGACCGACCACGAGAATTCAACAGCCTGTCCTGGACGCTGAATGTTGGCCTTGCTCGCGACCCTTTGATCGGCGACAACCGCCTCGGGGGACGTGTGCAGGGGCTATTGGGAAAGTCTCTTCCTGTTACGAAGAATACGATTGCGTTTGCGCTTGCCGGTCCATCAGTCAATGTGCTGACCGGCGCCACGCGTACGTTTTTCAATGTACACGCGAAAGCCGGTTTTTTATGGTATCGATCCTGGGGAACACATCAGTTCGATGTATCAGTTGACTCTATCGAATCAAGCTCTGCGCGCTTTGGCGCAAGCGCCGTCAGCAATTTCAACCTGAGTACCAATCATGCAATTCGCCTGACGGCAGCCTACGAAAACGTCGACAGCGACGATACAACAACGATAGAACTCGCCTACCGTTTTTTCTTTTGATTTGGAAGGTTCTCGTGCGGTGTCGCTATGCAATCGTCACACGTTCATCAAGATAAGCATCCTGAATCGCGTTCAGCAAAGCCACTCCGTCCTTCATGTCTTTTTGAAATGCCTTACGGCCAGAAATCAGGCCCATACCACCAGCACGCTTATTGATAACCGCGGTTCGAACCGCTTGCTGAAGATCATTGTCGCCCGAACCACCGCCAGAGTTGATCAAGCCGGCACGTCCCATATAGCAGTTGGCTACCTGATAGCGCACCAGATCAACCGGGTGATCAGTGGTGAGGTCCGAGTAAACCTTGGGGTGCGTGTTTCCAAAGCCAATTGCGTTATAACCGCCATTGTTTTCAGCCTGCTTCTGCTTGACGATATCTGCCTGAATCGTGCTGGCAATGTGATTGGCCTGACCGGTCAAATCTGCTGACACATGGTAGTCCTTGCCATCTTTCTTGAATTCGCCATTACGTAAATACGCCCACAGAACAGTGGCCATGCCCAGTTCATGTGCTCGGTGAAATGCTTCGGAGATTTCCTGGATCTGGCGACGCGAGTCAGGCGAGCCAAAGTAGATGGTGGCACCGACGGCCAATGCACCGAGATCAAAACATTGTTCAACCTGCGCAAACAAGGTCTGTTCGTACATTGCTGGCAAGGTCAAGGTTTCGTTGTGATTGAGCTTGACCATAAAGGGGATGCGATGCGCGTAACGACGTGAAACCGAACCCAGCACACCAAGCGTTGATGCGACACAGTTACAACCACCCTCGATCGCCAGTTCAACGATATTGGCAGGATCGAAGTAGATAGGATTCGGCGCGAAGGACGCCCCCGCGGAATGTTCTATGCCTTGATCTACAGGCAGCATCGACATATAACCCGTACCGCCGAGACGGCCAGCATCGAAGATCTGCTGCATCGCTCGCATGGTACCGGGCCCGCGATCACTTACGCCGATGACGCGATCCACAAAATCCGGTCCCGGGAGTTGAACCATTTCCTTGGGCAGTCCGGCGCACGTGTGATCGAGCAGGTATTCTGCTTCGTCACCAAGTAATGAAACGACGTCAGTCATGGGGCGTATTCCTTAAAGATATGTTCCGCACACGGCAAGATTCACGCCAGTGAAGTTATGACCTACCACCGGAATTGCCCAATTCTCCAAGCAATGCCTAGGCGTTACGGCTCGACAGCACAGCAACGGCCGGCAAGGTTTTTCCTTCGAGAAACTCAAGGAAGGCGCCGCCGCCGGTAGAGATATAAGAGACTTGCGATTCGATCCCGTATTTGTCGACAGCCGCGAGCGTGTCGCCACCACCGGCAATCGAGAAGGCGCTGGACTCCGCAACTGCCTTGGAAAGCACTTCCGTGCCATGGCCAAAGGCATCGAATTCGAAGACACCAACCGGGCCATTCCAGACAATCGTACCGCCCCCTTTCAAGAGCTCCGCATAGTGCGCGGCTGTCTCCGGGCCAATATCAAGAATCATTTCGTCAGCCTGAACATCAGACACTTTACGTATGACCGCCTCGCTATCCGCGCTGAATTCAGTCGCACAAACCACATCGGTAGGTACCGGTATCGCCGCACCGCGAGCTTCAGCCTTTCTCATCAACGCAGCCGCATCGGCGAGAAGATCTTTTTCATAAAGTGATTTGCCGACAGCATGCCCAGCGGCTGCGATGAAAGTGTTTGCAATGCCACCACCGACGATCAATTGATCGACCTTGTCGGCCAGGCTTTCCAGCACCGTCAGTTTGGTTGATACTTTTGATCCGCCGACGATCGCGATCAAGGGGCGTTTAGGTTTTTCCAGCGCCAGACTCAAGGCATCCAACTCCTTGGCAAGCAAGGGACCTGCGCAGGCGATTGGTGCTTGCTCCGCAACGCCATGTGTTGAGGCTTGTGCACGGTGCGCCGTACCAAACGCATCCATCGCGTAGATGTCGCAAAGCGCAGCGTAGCGGCTACTGAGCGCCGCATCATCTGTTTTCTCGCCTTTGTTGAAGCGAACATTTTCCAGTAAAACAAGCTCGCCTTCGGCAACCTCCGGGACCTCATCAAGGTAATTCGTGATCAAGCGAACAGGCTGATCGAGCAATTCGGACAAACGTGCCGCGACAGGCTTCAAGGAAGATCCTTCGTCAGGCTCTCCCTCAACAGGCCGACCGAGATGCGACATGACCATGACACGCGCACCGGCTGCCAGGGCGTACTGCAAGGTCGGAATCGAGGCGCGAATACGTTTGTCAGATGTGATCGCACCACCGGACAGTGGCACGTTCAGATCTTGTCGGATCAGCAAGCGCTGACCCGACAAAGGCAGCTCGGTCAATAACTTCATATAGTCAAGCCTTCATTGCGGCAAGCGTGGTATCGAGCATACGGCAAGAGAAACCCCACTCATTGTCGTACCAGGAGCACACCTTGACCAGGCGACCATTCATGACACGAGTCATCTCGGCATCGAAGTTGGATGAAGTTGACGTGTGATTGAAATCAATCGACACCAGCGGCTCGTCGTTGTAAGCGAAGATTTTGCCATCAGCTGCTTTTTTCATGGCGCTGTTTATCTCTTCAACCGACGTATCGCGACTGGCGGTAAATGAGAGATCGACAATCGATACATTGATAGTCGGGACACGCATTGCAAAGCCATCAAGCTTGCCATTGAGTTCAGGCAACACAAGGCCAACCGCGACAGCCGCTCCGGTTGTCGTCGGGATCATCGACATGGTCGCAGATCGCGCGCGGCGGATGTCTGAATGATAGGCGTCTGTCAAACGTTGACCATTTGTGTAGGCATGAATAGTCGTCATCAGACCGTGCTCGATACCTACCGCATCATTCAAAGCCTTCGCCAGAGGTGCGAGGCAATTCGTGGTGCACGATGCATTGGAAATGATCTGATCAGAACTCTTCAATACACCTTCGTTAACGCCGTATACGATTGTTGCATCGACATCACCTTTGGCAGGTGCTGAGATGATGACTTTCTTTGCACCACCTGCAATATGCTGGGCAGCCGCTTCGCGCGTACGAAAAAGCCCGGTGCATTCGAGAACAACATCTACGCCCAGCTCGCCCCAAGGCAGCTTGGACGGGTCACGCTCAGCCAGAACTTTCAAACGATCGCCGTTAATGTTCAGGTAATCACCATCGACAGTTACCGTGCCATTGAACTTGCCATGAGCGGTGTCGTACTGAGTCAGGTGCGCATTGGTTTGCGGATCGCCAAGATCGTTGATAGCGACAACATCGAATTCCTTAGTCCGATCCAGCTCGTGTATGGCCCGCAAAATATTGCGTCCAATACGTCCATACCCATTAATCCCAACTTTTACTGCCATCCCACCACTCCTGTTACTTTATTGATATTTCGAATTCAAGCCGACCAAGATAACGCAAGATGTCACGTTGTGCGTGAAATCACGTCATTGATTTTATTTGCCAGATTGTCAGAACTGATACCGAAATGCGCAAAAACATCTTTCGCTGGACCAGATTCACCAAACGTGTCGATTCCAAGAACATCGCCCACCAGACCGACATATTTTCGCCATAAATCCGGCATTCCGGCTTCTACAGCCACCCTTGCTGTAATCGAGCGCGGTAACACCGATTCCCGATACGCCTCGTCCTGCGCATCAAAGTAATCGGTACAAGGCATCGATACAACACGCACGCCTTTACCTTGCCCCTCCAATTGTTTGGCCGCATCCAGGGCCAACGATACTTCCGAACCGGTTGCAATGACAATCGCATCGACGTTAGTTGACGGTTCATGCACGATATAACCTCCACGCTCGATCGCGGTGATTTGTTCATCACTGCGCGGCACATGTGGCAAGCCTTGACGGCTGAAGACCAGACTCGACGGGCCATCACGTTTCTCTATCGCACATTTCCACGCAACTGCAGATTCAACCGCATCACACGGGCGCCATACCGACATACGCGGCATCAATCGCAAGCTTGCCGTTTGTTCGACTGGCTGATGTGTTGGGCCATCCTCTCCAAGGCCGACTGAATCATGCGTGAACACATTGATATTCGGTAGCTTCATCAGAGCGCTCATGCGCAAGGCATTGCGGCTGTACTCGGAGAACATCAGAAAGGTCGCGGAATAAGGCCTGAAACCACCATGCAAACAGACTCCGTTAGTGATCGCCGACATGCCAAATTCACGCACGCCATAATTGATGTAGTTGCCATCCGGCTCATCGTGAATGACTTTCGAGCCAGACCAGATCGTCAAATTCGAACCGGCAAGATCAGCAGAGCCACCTAAAAATTCCGGCAGCAATGGTCCAAAGCCATTCAAGGCATTTTGTGAGGCCTTGCGTGACGCTATTGTCTCAGCCTTGTCATTGACCGACTGGATAAACGCATTCGCCTCAGCTTGCCAGTTGGATGGCAAGTCGCCTTGCATACGGCGTTCGAATTCAGCAGCAAGCTCTGCATGCGCTGAGCGATACTTTTCGAAAGCCGCCTGCCAGCTTGCTTCACGCGCTTCACCAGCATCACCTGCATTCCAACCCGCATAGATTTCATTCGGAATTTCAAACGCTGCGTATTGCCAGCCAAGCTGCTGCTTCGCCAGTACGATTTCATCGTCACCTAACGGTGCGCCGTGACTCGATTCCTTGCCACCCTTGTTTGGCGAACCAAAGCCGATGGTGGTTCGCGCACAGATCAAGGTCGGTTTGCCGGTTTCCTTTTTCGCCGCAGTAATGGCCGCTTTGATGGCATCGCCATCGTGACCATCAACCGCCTCAATCACATCCCAGCCGTAGGCGCGAAAACGTTCGGGGGTATTGTCGGTAAACCAGCCTTCCACCTCGCCATCGATCGAGATGCCGTTGTCATCATAAATCGCAATCAGTTTGCCGAGGCCAAGCGTACCGGCCAGGGAACAGGCCTCATGCGAGATACCTTCCATCAGGCAGCCATCGCCTAAAAATACCCAGGTGTTGTGGTCGACGATGGTGTGGCCGTCACGATTGAACTGCGCCGCGAGTGTCTTCTCGGCGATCGCCATGCCGACCGCGTTGGCAATGCCTTGCCCAAGCGGCCCGGTGGTGGTCTCGACACCTGGAGCATAGCCATACTCTGGATGACCTGGCGTCTTGCTATGCAACTGACGGAAATTTTTTAACTCCTCGATCGGCAATTCATAGCCAGACAAATGCAGTAAGGAGTACAGCAACATGGAGGCATGCCCGTTCGACAAGACAAAACGGTCACGATTGCTCCAGTTCGGATTCGCCGGGTTATGGCTGAGAAAGTCATTCCACAAAACCTCTGCAATATCGGCCATACCCATCGGCGCACCGGGGTGCCCCGAATTGGCCTGTTGCACTGCATCCATACTCAGCGCACGGACTGCATTTGCCAGCTCACGACGATCGGCCATGCTTAAGACTCCAAGAACGATTTAAAGAAAAGGAATCGCCCAGTATAAGCGAGGCGATATGCCCTTATGTTGCCTGAGCCTCGAACAACACTTGGTTCAGGCTCAACGGTCGACTGAAAGAGGACTACTCTCAACCGGGTATTGTTTGCAAACCAAGGAAACCTGGCCACGTATTTGCGGTCAGAGAATCCAATTACGACGGACAATCAAGGGTTTTGAGTCGGATTCGGCAGCCTGAAAGGCTCACCAAAACAGAAAAGAAGCACAAACACGGTGGCAGATTGACACCTTCAAGGAGTTTTTGGGGCCTGACGCCGTGATTTCTCACACTAAACCCACCCGCCTAGTATAATAGGGGGTTCACCTGACCGCAGAGGTAGTATGAGCGCTCGCATAGCAATGGACCAGAAACAGCAGTCCAGCCTCAAAGAGTTGATCGCCAAGGGCAAGGAACAAGGCTTCCTGACATACGCCGAGGTCAATGACCACCTTCCCGAGGGTATCGTAGATCCCGAGCAAGTGGAAGAGATCATCGCGATGATCGCCGACATGGGCATCACCGTCGGTGAGGTCGCGCCTGAAGCTGACACGCTCAGTATCAACGACAGCACCTCCACCACGGATGAAGATGCCGCCGATGAGGCAGCCGCGGTGCTGGCCACGGTCGATGGCGAATTCGGTCGCACCACCGACCCGGTACGCATGTACATGCGTGAAATGGGAACCGTCGAACTACTGACCCGCGAAGGCGAGATCGAAATCGCCAAACGCATCGAGGATGGCTTGCGGCAAGTCCTCGCAGCTCTCGGGACTTACCCAGAGACGATCAACGTCCTCCTCGAGCGTTATCAAATGTTCGTCGATGAGCAGATGCGTTTTACCGACATCATCGTCAACTTCAAGGAAAAGACGGACGAGATCAACGTCGCCAAACCCCCTTCTGATGACGACGATGACGAACCGGTAGACACCGGCCCTGACATGGAAGAAATGGCACGCCGTATTCTGGCTTTGCAAAAGCAATACGCCAAGGCGCTGAAAGCCATTGATGCAGCAGATGGTGTGCAGGATGCCAAAGGCAAGGCAGAAATGGAGAAGGTCTCGGAGATCTTCCTCGAATTCAAATACGCACCGGTCTTCGTTGCCACACTGGTGCAAGGCCTGCGCGGACAAGTAGAACGCATTCGTTCACTCGAACGTCAGATTCGCGATCTTTGTGTCAAGACTTGCCGCATGCCACGTGGTGAATTCATCAAGTCCTTCCCTGGACATGAAACCGATCCAGAATGGTTCGCGTCTGTCACCAAGTCTAAAAAGCCTTATGTAGAAAAGCTTCTGGCGCACCAGACCGAAATCGAATTGCTACAAACACGCATTGCGCAAATTTGTGCCAGCAGCTTGTTGCCGATTACCGAGATCAAAGAAATCAACCGCAAGATGTCCATCGGTGAAGCGAAAGCCCGCCGTGCGAAAAAGGAAATGGTTGAAGCTAACTTGCGTCTGGTTATCTCGATTGCCAAGAAGTACACCAACCGTGGCCTGCAATTCCTCGACCTGATTCAAGAAGGCAATATCGGCCTGATGAAAGCTGTCGACAAGTTCGAATACCGTCGTGGTTACAAGTTCTCGACCTATGCCACCTGGTGGATTCGTCAGGCCATCACCCGCTCCATCGCGGATCAGGCCCGCACCATCCGTATTCCGGTGCACATGATCGAGACAATAAACAAACTCAACCGTATCTCACGTCAGATGCTGCAGGTCATGGGCCGCGAAGCCACACCTGAAGAACTGGCCGAGAAGATGGAAATGCCTGAGGATAAAATCCGCAAGGTATTGAAGATCGCGAAAGAACCCATCTCGATGGAAACCCCGATTGGTGACGATGAAGATTCGCACCTCGGTGATTTCATCGAAGACAACAACATCCTGTCACCGGTAGAGACCGCGACCGGCTTGGGTCTTGGTGAAACCACACATGAAGTACTCGCCAGCCTCACACCACGTGAAGCGAAAGTACTGCGCATGCGCTTCGGCATCGACATGAACACCGACCACACGCTCGAAGAAGTCGGCAAGCAGTTCGATGTAACACGCGAACGCATTCGTCAGATAGAAGCCAAAGCCCTGCGCAAGCTTCGCCACCCTACACGCTCCGAACAGCTCAGAAGCTTTTTGGATAGCGGGCAGGAAACTTGATTCATTACTTGATCAAGTGACGCGCTGATGTGATGTGACGTGCTGAACTGAAGTACGGACCGACTTGGCCTTAGCCAGCTTTGTCCGCGCTTTTTTTCGGTCCGCGCTTGTCGGCGATCTCACCGAGCAAAAACCGTGACGCAGTTCGAACAGTCTCTACATAGAGACTGTTTTTGTTTGTGCGCTATTAATTACCCGTACCTTTAAA
>CAYULV010000076.1:0-7373 GCA_964445655.1 uncultured Granulosicoccaceae bacterium
ATATTGACCTTCTCCCAGATACTACTCTGCCTGACATTTTACTCGAGGCCAAGCGAAATCAGTCAAAGAGCCTGGCTAGAACGGTTATCGCACAATTGCTACCAAAGAATGTAGTTCTGGAATTTGAGAGCCTCTGGTGGCCGGACAATCAGGAACGCCCCCTGGGTGATTGGCCCGATGAGAAAATTGAGCGCCTTGGGAAACTGTTTCATGATTGGGAAATAGTACCCGCAGGCACCGAAGGCTATCGCACCGCAGAGGTCACATTGGGGGGTGTTGATACAGACGAAATTTCCTCAAAAACCATGGAAACGCATAGTCAGCAGGGCTTGTATTTTATCGGTGAAGTGGTTGACGTGACCGGACATTTGGGTGGCTTCAACTTTCAATGGGCTTGGTCTTCAGCGTATGCCTGCGCTCGATCTCTAGCAGAAAAATCGGCCTGACAAGGTGTCAGCTGCCACGGTCCAGTAGCTACTGCCGTCAGAGGCTTAAATACCAATTTGTCCGTGTACAATTACAGATGATAATAACTCGGAGCTAAAACGCGTGAAAGTTCGGAGTTTGCGATGATTGAAGGCAGCATACTGGTGGATGGCACCGCATCCGGCCCTTTACTAACATCGGATACTGGCTTGAGCTTTTGGGGTGGTGTCGATCTATCAAACGGCGAGATTGTAGACCAGCATCACCCACTACTTGGTTCCAATATTTCGGGATGTATGCTTGCGATTCCCAATGGCCGTGGATCCTGTTCTGGAAGTGGTGCTCTGCTCGAACTTGTTCTTAATGGCTGCGCGCCTTCTGCATTGATATTTTCCGAAGCCGAAGATATTTTGACGCTTGGAGTACTGGTAGCCGAAGCATTATTCCAATGCGACATTCCGGTATTACGATTGTCACGAACGGATTTCAAAGCGTTGAAGAATAGTACAACTGCGACTATTCACGGGAGTACACTGTTTTTAGATCAAACCAAAGAAGCTATACCCTCTTACGTACCGCCACCATCAGTTACTGATGACTCCGCAGTTGCTCTGAGTGAACTAGATCAGGAACTCCTGGCAGGAACACATGGCAAAGCAGCTTCTATGGCCATGAACATTTTGCTTAAAATTGCCAAAGTTCAAGGCGCTAAGTCATTAATTGATGTTACTCAGGCTCATATCGACGCATGCATATATCACGGCCCTTCGAGTTTGCGATTCGCCAAGGAGCTGTACGGTCTCGGGGCGAAATTTATCATTCCAACAACGCTAAACGCCATATCAGTTGATCAACGCAACTGGCGACAGCACGGGATAGATAAATCGAAAGGTCAACCAGCGAGTGATCTGGGAGACATCTATATGAATATGGGCGCACAACTAAGCTACACCTGTGCACCCTATTTATTGGACTCAGCTCCTTCATTTGGTGAACAGATTGTTTGGGCAGAATCAAATGCCGTTATGTTTGCCAATAGCGTGCTGGGCGCCAGAACACAGAAGTATCCAGATTTTCTGGACGTCTTCATTGCATTGACTGGTAGAGCACCTGCCAGCGGAAGTCATTTGGATCACGGTAGAAATCCGACTGTCTGCATCGAGGTAGAAGCGCTTGACGATCATGACGAATCGCTATGGCCGTTACTTGGCTACTATATCGGTTTACATGCGGGTAACGATATCCCACTGATCATCGGATTAGACGGTCTAAACCCCAATGCTGATGATTTAAAAGCGTTCAGTGCAGCTTACGCAACCACGGGATCTTCCAGCATGTTTCATATGCAGGGGATTACTCCGGAAGCCAGCGATGTGCTCGAGTATTGCGAAAACGAAGGACTCCTTGAAAATACATTGACAGTTTCAAAGAACAATTTGTTAAACAGCTACCTTGAGCTCAACAGTGCCGACCAGCCAAAGGTTGATGCTGTATGCCTCGGAAATCCACATTTCTCAGTAGAGGAATGTTCAAGATTGGCAACGCTCTGTAGTGGACGAAAAAAAAATCCCAATGTGAGAGTCATGGTAACCCTTGGGCGTGCTGTTTTCGAAAAATCCAACGCCTGTGGCAGTATAAAACCTCTGGAAAAATTTGGCGTGCAATTCATAACAGATACTTGCTGGTGCATGATCAACGAACCGCTTATACCAACCAAAGCAAAAGTACTGATGACCAATTCCGGCAAGTATGCGCACTACGGGCCCGCCCTGGTTAAAAGAGGCATTCACTTTGGTACTCTGGCGGCTTGCGTCGACGCAGCCTGTACTGGAAAACACATTGCCGCTGTCCCAGCCTGGTTGCAAAGCCCGCCCTAGCAGCTGATACAGGAAGCAATAAGCTATATGAAACATGTTACAAAATCCATCTGTCGGCTATGACGCCGTATTCCCCAGGCACTCTTAATAAAATAGCGGGATGTAAAGCAGGATGTAACGCGAATAAACAGGCAACTTTGGCGCTATTCGTGATGTAAAATCCCAGATTGAAATCCAGATATTATTCTTCTGGACCCAGATCAACCGATAATGTGCACAGAAGACGCAGTGTCTCCTTGGTCAAAGCTCAGGATTCTCGCTCATGCTCTCAATCTACACGCCGTATATTTGGTGATCTTCAGATCATATACGTAGCAATACACGATCAAAAAATCTATTCTGGAAGGCCTAGTCAGGGAAATGTCAATTATGTCAAGTTCGAGCGCCTCAGTTGTCAATTCAATCCAACAAAATCTCACCGAGTATCGTTCTCAGGCGGACGTAAATCTGGAATGGATACAACAGGAAATGAGCCCCTATTTCCTGAATCTTAATAAAGACGAAATTGACGCACTTACTCTACTAACAATGAGCCTGGATAAGCTCGGATCTTTAGAAAAAATAACATTAGTTGATCGAGAAGAGGTGTTAATAATCGCACAACTCTCGACTACAGGATCGCTTTATCGAACTATTCACGACCTACCGGATAAATCTCTGCGGTATGCTGAAATTACAACATCTTTCAATCCACTACCTGACTTTAATATTGAGCTGGAAGTTATTCGTTGTGATTTTGACATATCCGAACAACCGGTCAATCCAGAAGCTGAAGAATCCATCATCCCCGCTGCGGTGCGAGATGAAATAGCAGTTCATGTAAGGAAGGATTTTCCAGATATTAGTGAAGAGCGCATTGATGGCGTCATGGCAGTTTTCGGCTCTAGCAATATGGATTACGTATTGACTTCTCCACCTGTGCGAGTAGCTAGGGTGATGAGTATTTATATTGAAACGCAGAATAATAGCGGTATACATCTCAAGCTGGAGCCGACTGAATATAAAGAATCTCGAGTTTCATTTGGAGTAACAAATCCACCACATGCCGGCTTTCTGCCACAGGTTCTAGAGGTTTTTCAACGACTGGATATCGGAGTAGAACGTGCATACCACTTACGCGTTGTCAATGGCTTAACTCCTTATTTCTTAGCAACCTTCTACGTAACGCCAAACGACGATTCCAAACTTAGCGAGGACTCCGCACTGTATGCGAAGTTAAAGCAAGAGCTCTATAGTACGCAAATTACATCTACTACTGCACCCAGTTACTCGACACTCATAAAAAGCGGCATTATGAGTGGTCCCGATTCCACACTAATTTCTGCATTGATCAGTTTTTGCCATACCAATCTGGCACACAATGCACCGGAAATTTACGATCGGGAAAACATCGCGCGTTCCTTTCATAACAACCCCAGTGTCAGTATGCAACTGGTGGAACTGTTTTACACACGTTTTGACCCTAAACAGAAAAACCGAGAAAATGCGTACGCTCAAAAGCTGGAATCCGTATCGGACCTGGTAGAGAATTTCAATTCTGGCCGACGTATTCTGGATAATTTGAGACGGGTAGTTTTTCGTTGCGCCTTGTCGTTCATTAAAAATTGTTTGAAAAGTAATTTTTTTGTTACCGAAAAACATGCTTTGAGTTTTCGACTTGATCCACACTATTTAGAAGAACTCGGCCCTGATTTTACTGATGATTTACCAACGCAACGCCCCTTTCGCATCACGTTCTTTCACGGCAGACGAGGCAGTGGTTATCACATCGGTTTTTCGGATATCGCTCGTGGAGGATGGCGGACCGTTATTACTCAGAGCAGTGACGACTATGCTAACAATGCCAGTACTTTATTTAAAGAAAACTATGTTCTGGCTCATACACAACACCTGAAAAATAAAGACATCTACGAAGGTGGGTCAAAAATGGTCGCGATTCTATCCATTGACCCTCGTACAACCCATGAACAACGTGATCAGTATCTATACAAAATGCAACACGCTTTCGCGAACGCATTTTTGGACTTGTTCGTAACTGATGAAAACGGACGGGCTAAAGATCCCCGAGTAATCGACTATTACGGCCAAGAGGAACCTATTGAACTCGGTCCAGATGAAAACATGCATAACATCATGATCGAGCGCATGGCTAAACTGGCTGAAAGGCGGGGTTACCTACTTGGAAAGGGCATCATGTCGAGCAAGGAAATCGGTATCAATCATAAAGAATATGGAGTCACATCTATCGGAGTAATTCGATTCGCAGAAGTAATAATGCAGGAACTGGGCACAGATATGCACACTGAGCCGTTCAGTGTCAAATTCACAGGTGGCCCGAATGGTGATGTCGCCGGAAACGGCATGCGTCTACTGTTGGAACGCTGCCCTAAAGTCGCAATCAAGCTAATAGTAGATGGTACTGGTGCAATATTTGACCCTGAAGGCCTCGACAAGGATGCTCTATCAAGTATCGTATTACAAGATGATGTAGAGGGCTTTGACCCTGAAGCTTTACATATTGGTGGGTTTATTTTGTATCGCCTACAAACTCGCAAGGACGGTATCAGCGATGTATACAAAAGACTCACCATGACAGAATCCGGTTTGAAAGAGAACTGGATATCAACCGATAAATTCAACAAAAATTTTAACAATATTGTTTTTGAAGTAGAGACCGACTTATTCATTCCAGCAGGTGGTCGCCCTGAAACGATCAACGAAAACAACGTTGAGCGCTACTTTAACGAAGAAGGAATCGCTAGCTCAAAGGTCATTGTCGAAGGCGCTAATTCGTTTATCACACCTGCGGCACGGCAGACTCTACAGCAAAGAGGAGTCGTCATCATGCGCGATGCGTCAGCGAACAAATGCGGTGTAATATCCTCATCATACGAAATAATCGCCAACTTGATATTCTCTGATGAAGAATTTTTAGCTCACAAAGATGTTTATGTGAATGATGTAATAACCATCTTGAATCAAATGGCGGAAGTGGAAGCTCGATCCGTAATTCGCAAATATCGAGAGTTGGATGGTTCTGAAACCTATACTGAGATCTCGAGCCTGTTAAGTCATGAAATAAACAATCACTATGCGCGCATGTTTGACTATTTCGAATCGAAACCTGATCAAATAAATTTACCCAAGCAGCAAAAAGCCATGCTTGCACACATGCCCGACTTGATTAAAAATTCTGCTGAGTTCAGCCCCCGACTACAAACTCATTTACCCGAAAAGGTCAAGTACGCGATTCTGGCCAGTAAGCTTGCTTCAGGACTGGTATACGCAGGCGACGACACAAGTCTCTATGGGGATATCATCGAGGCTCAACTGGGGCGCGTAGCGACCTGACCAAAGAGAATAGTTAAGCGCAAGCTTCTAATGGAATGTCCGGGGGCTACCTGGCAATGAACTTGATCGAGCCCCCGGTTTTCGTCTTGATACTTTAAGAAACACAGGCGTAAAATAGAGTCCATAATGACCACGGTGGGAAAACATCCGCCCTAGGCAATCACATTCCTTTGGCTTAGCCCGTTTTCAGCCAATGCCACGCGCTATTCTCTGGTGGTAAACCCTACCCACATCTTATCAAACAATCGATAATACAATTATTTTTAAGTTAACTGTGCTGCGCAAGTACAAGTACTTTGCGCACGTCAACGAGGTGTAAATGAGTAATTCTCAGAACCACAAAGCGCAAATGCAAAAGCTAAAGGCTGAGCAATCTAAAAAAACCGCGCGCAATGTGAAACTTGATCGTGGCTTGGTGCTGGTTCACACCGGTAATGGAAAAGGTAAATCAAGCTCAGCATTCGGTGTTGTTGCACGAGCATTGGGCTGGGGGCGACAGGTGTGCGTAGTACAATTCATAAAGGGAAGCTGGGTAACTGGCGAACGACAATTCTTTGAAAAATTTCCAGAGCAAGTGCACTGGCATACAATGGGTGATGGATTTACCTGGAACACGCAAGATCTGGATAACGACACCAAAGCGGCCAACGCCGCACTGGAGAAGGCTTGCGAAGTGATCGCTTCAGATCAATACGACCTTGTTGTACTGGATGAAATCAATATCGCGCTTCGATACGACTATCTCGACGTACAAGCTGTAATCGCAGGACTTGATGCCCGCACTAAACGTACAAACGTCATCCTTACAGGCCGCGACGCAAAACCTGAATTGATTGACTACGCAGATCTTGTATCCGAGATGCGGGAAATCAAGCATCCATTTCAACAAGGCATCAATGCCCAGCAAGGTATAGATTTTTGACCCATCACATTTCTTTACCACGCTGCTATCCTACTTGCCACGTGAACAATAGAATTCAATACAGGAATATCCACCCTTGAAGCAAAACGCGAATCAAGAGTCACTGATCGTATTTCTGCATATTCCTAAGACAGCCGGCACGTCCTTGTCTCATCTTCTCAGACAGAAATTCAAGGCTGACTCAATCACACAAATCTATAAACCTTCGGACTGTGCAAGACCATTAGCAGACCACGCCGCAGGAATCGACGATTCGATTAAATGCCTCTCCGGACACATTGACTACGGTATTCATGAGCATCTATCCCGAGGTTGTGCATATCTATCAATGGT
Source organism: uncultured Granulosicoccaceae bacterium (assembly GCA_964445655.1). GTDB lineage: Bacteria > Pseudomonadota > Gammaproteobacteria > Granulosicoccales > Granulosicoccaceae > Granulosicoccus. The sequence continues at coordinate 6,910 of CAYULV010000076.1, forward strand.
TCGTAATCCCATATCACGAGTTCTGTCTCACTATAATTTTACGAAATCCAAAGATCCTGATGCTCACCCGCTGGGAGAGGCCGTTGAATATGCGCAGAACCATACGGTGGTCGAGTATCTCGAACGCTTCCCAGCAATCTCATTTGAACAAATAAGAGTTCTAAGTGGCATTAAATCCTTTGATCATGACGCACTGAACGTGGCCAAAGACAACGTCTCCTCCGGAAAAATACTGGTCGGTCTGACTGAAGACTACTTTCATTCCAGTGAGATGCTATTTCATGATATCGGACTCGGATATCCACGATTTCCCTTGAAACGAAAAAATACTACAGCTTCAAGCCACAAGAGCAAGCGGGATACATTTCCCGACAAAGCCACATTGGCTGCGATTGAGGAGATATGCGCTCTCGATATAGAACTCTATCAACATGTTCAAAGTCATGAAGAGCTGAGAAAGCAGA
>CAYULV010000076.1:7473-15269 GCA_964445655.1 uncultured Granulosicoccaceae bacterium
CGAAAACCCACAACAACACCCAAGCAAGCCGTTTAGCAGAGTTTACCGATTCCCAGTATGCGTACCAACTCCCAGTATAAATACCCCAAAATCATTGATGATCGCAATGCCGAAGTTTGATTGAACTTATACCGGCAGAACAGTCACATTCAATAAGATCTTACGTCCGGCAGGATTTCTCGCATGTATACCCGATTTGGATATTCCTCTATATGAGTAAACGAATCTTGCTGGTTGAAGACGAGCAGGAAATCGCGGATATTGTCAAGTTGCACCTGGAGGATTTGAACCTGGAGGTCACTCACGCAGCGGACGGCATACGCGGTCTGACCCTGGCGCTAAAAGGTCATTGGGATCTGATTATGCTCGACTTGACTCTGCCGCAGGTCGACGGCCTGACTATTTGCCAACAAGTCAGGGAATTCAATCCGGCAACGCCGATTATTCTGGTCACTGCTCGGACATCAGAGGCGGAGCGAGTCTCAGGACTTGACAGCGGCGCGGATGACTACATCACAAAGCCATTCAGCATCACGGAACTCATTGCTCGAGTAAAAGCCATTTTCCGGCGCGTAGACGCGTTACGTGAGACGCCAAAGACTGGATTGATAACCGTCAATGATATAGTCCTGAATCCAGCAGCGCGAACGGTGTCCGTTAATGGTGAACAAATTTCCCTGACTAGTCGCGAGTTTGATTTGCTTAGGTTTTTCGCGATGGCACCGGAAAGAGTATTCAAGCGCAAGGAACTGCTCGAAGAAGTCTGGGGCTACCACTACACAGGTTATTTGCATACAGTAAATAGCCATATAAATCGCTTGCGCGCGAAAATCGAAAAAGATCCAAGCAACCCTAAATATATTCAAACAGTTTGGGGCGTAGGCTACAAATTGTCCAACCCGATACCGTGACTACCCTACTCGCACGCCTATCTGTTGCATTTACCGGAATTTTATTCCTTCTCGGCTTAACGGTATTGTGGATATCACACCGATCAAGCCAGAACTATTTTCTAGAGTTCACGCAGCAGCTAAACGCCCCCATAGCAATGTATATGGTTGAAAATGGTAGCTTCCTCGAAAACGGAACCACCAATACCACATGGCTGGAAAACCTTGCACCACATGTAATGATGATAAACCCGAGCGTCGAAGTTTATATGCTCGATTCAAGTGGAAATATCATAGCCAATTCACCCGAAAACAAACAAATAATTCGTAAAAAAGTGGGGCTAAGGGCGATCAATGACTTTCTACAAGAAGACAGAAACCTTCCTATCAAAGGTGATGATCCAAAGCACGCGACAAAACAAAGTATATTTTCAGTATTTCCACTTTATGTAAATAACGAAGCATCTGGCGATCGCAATATAGCTGGCTATGTCTATGCGATTTTGGGTGGCAAACAGTACCAATCAATTTTTGATGCCTTGAAAGGCAGCTACAGCTTCAGAATCCTGACAACCACCCTTCTCTGCGCCCTATTACTGGCGCTACTAAGTGGACTGATGGTTTTCACCATGCTCACCCGCCGGCTTAAAAGTCTTAACCAGCGAGTAAACAAGGACGCTCTATGCCTACCCGACGTTTCCAATATATATTCAAGGGAACGACAAGATAATAAAATCAAATTAGACGAAATTGATCAACTGGCATCTTCCTACCAGGCCATGGCAAACAAATTGGTTGCGCAATATGAAGAACTAGAAAAAAAAGACACGAACAGACGTGAATTCATCGCCAATATTTCACACGACCTACGAACACCATTGACCACAATGCAAAGTTACCTTGAAACCTTGCTTCTAAAAAAGAATTCGTTAAGTGATGAAGAAAAACACGCCTATTTAAATATTGCTTTTAGGCAATCCAAGCACTTGCGCAAATTAGTTGGGCAACTATTTACTTTAAGCAAACTTGAATCGGGAGAGATCAGGCCCTCTATCGAGACTTTCAGCCTCCTTGAACTGGCGAACGATACAGCTCAAGAGTTTCAAATCAAGGCACGCAGAAACGGCATCAAATTATATATCAGACCAACTCGTAGCATTGGGCGTGATTTTGATGTAAATGCAGATATCGGCATGATTCATCGCGTATTTGAAAACCTTGTCGAAAACGCGATACGCCATACTGCCGAGGGAGGAGAAATTCTTATCAGAATAGATCGCCTCCACAATGATCATGTCGACGTCGCCTTTATTGATACAGGTTGCGGCATGAGTAGAGAGCAAAAAAAGCGTGTAACGCAGAGATACTTCACAGAGTCCGAAACGCAAGACGGTGATATGAATGGACAGTTCGGGCTAGGTCTAACTATAGTCAACAACATTCTTTCACTGCACGATACAACGATGAGTATTGAAAGCAAACCGGGAAAAGGCACCACTATCCGTTTTCGCTTAAAGTCATCCGAGCCTATCTCCAAAAGAAAATCTGAGCTTGCCGATGAGGAGCTATTAGTTCTTTAGCCTCAGATAAGATGTTCTGAATCTGAACTTCAACCATTTGAACAGCAACTATTGCCCAGAATACTTTTCAGCTGAGCTGAAATTCCCCACCTGGATTCCACTCAAACATTGTCAAAACAGCCCAAAATATACCCGGTGCTGGACGACAGATGATTGCCACCCAAAAAAACATCCCACCGCAAAAACTCAAACTGCGGCTTCGCAATCAAATATAACCCAAACCATATGAAGCCAGCGTGATATGCGGCGATGTTATCACCCCCGTATAACAGTTACATCCTTCATTTCTGTGAGCAAAATTCGCATTTCCAACTGCTTGTAACCCGGAAATCGTACTTGTATCAACAAGTCTGCCGATAAATAACGCAACGATCATAATTCTTCACGGTGGATTACTCGTTAAATTCAAGCCACTGTAAATTTTGCAGGCCCATTTCTAGTGAGTAATGAGTAAATTGTATTTCTAGCAATGAACCGATAATCACAACTACATATGAAATCGTTTCTAACCATTCGTGGCAACCTGATCTTTATCAATCTGATCGTTATCGCATTGATACTGTGGTTGACAATAAGCTTTCTATACATTGCTGTTGTCCAACGTGTAGATGCCAAGAATTTACAAGCGAATGTTCAGACTGAAAGATTATTATTTCAGGCGAACAGAGCTCTAGCGCAAGAGCGTGACGAATTCACCTCACACTTTCACTCGCCTGAAATATCTGAAGATCAATTGAATAAGCAGATTCAGCGATTGAAAACTAAAGGAGAGCATACGGATTCGATTCTCGACGTAATAATCACGAAAATTAATACTCAACTCTCCGGCTTTCAATACGAACGCATGGCGACAACACAGCCAATTCTGAAGATGCAACTGAAAGAACTGGAAATGAGTCGTGACCGACTGAAGGAAAGTAGAACTAACTCAGTTTTACAATCATACCCTTACTCTAGCGCAAACCATTTTGAATCATTCAAATTACTATTTAAAAGTCAAGAAAATACAATTAACGTACTTGTTGAACTTGCTAGAAGTCTGAAATATCTACCAAATACCAATGCCTCCGCTATCTCTCACTACCACTCGCTGTTGAACGAAATTCTTGCGGCAAAAGTGGAGTTAGCTAGCGAATACACGATCTGGAATAACGTTTCTTCAGGAAACCGTATAAGCAACCCCGGGAACCAGCTACAGATAGCTGCGCAGAGCAGAACCCTGGAGCAACGCTTTGACAAAATAGTGTCTCTTGCTCAAGCAAGCGGAAATTCTTCAAAGCTATTACCCATAGCCGTTCGTTCACGTGATACCTATCGAAAAAATCGCTATAGTGATGTACGAAGATTCCACTCATTGAATGAATCGTTTAGTCATGCGGACAATAGACACCAAGAATTAAAGACAGTTATTCTCTCCGTGTTAACTCTAATGAGTGAACTCGGTGAATTAACCCATTCATCAATGGACAACATCGCTGAAAGCTACGGAAAAAAATCAACTAGAAACCTGATAATTGATATTTTTCTAATTTTCTTATGCCTCGCAATTACGATTGCTTCTGTAGCCATCAATCGAAAAGTCAAGCGATACGCCTACTTTGACAGTCTGACACAATTGCCCAATCGAATGAACTTTGAATCAACATTGCGAAATTCATCTACATCAGACTCGCAGATACAGGCAGTTATTTTTATTGACCTGGATAGATTCAAAGCGATCAACGATAACTACGGCCATTCCTTGGGAGATGAATTACTCAAAGAGCTGGCAGTACGATTGAGCGCAAACCGCCGCCCTACACACCTGGTCGCACGAATGGGTGGGGACGAGTTCGCAGTATTGATACCTGATGCTGAATCAGCAGATGATGTTGAAAATATCGCGTTGCAAATATCATCTTCCGTACAAGAAACCATCATGATACGAGGGCTCGGTCTGAAAGTAGGTGCAAGCGTTGGATTTTGCATTTCACCATATGACTGTACAAGTGGAGTTGAACTGGTAAAAAATGCTGATATAGCGATGTACCATAGCAAAGCCCACAAACTGGAAGGCCCCTACCGCTTTAACGAACAAATAGCCAACGATCACGCGCAACGATTACAACTCGAATTGGATTTGAAAAAAGGCATTGACAATAACGAATTTGTTCTTGTATACCAGCCTAAAGTATGCACGCAAACAGGAAAAGTTAAAAGTGTAGAGGCGTTAGTGAGATGGCAACACCCAGAACGTGGATTCGTTTCTCCCGCAGATTTTATACCCATTGCAGAAGATACTGGCTTGATGGGTACTATTGGTCATTGGGTTTTGAATGAAGCCTGTCGTGAATTATCACAATTGCAAAAGAGCACTCACCCCGATTTACAAGTTGCTGTAAATATTTCAACCCAGCAATTTGGCGATGAAAATTTTGTTGATGATGTTTTCGAATCGCTAAGTAACCACAACCTGAGCCATCAGAGCCTAGAGCTAGAAGTCACAGAGAGTATTGTCATGAGTGATGTCGGGCGCGTAGTTTCCATCCTCAATACGCTGAAGGATTCAGGCATCGCGATAGCGATTGATGATTTTGGCACAGGCTATTCGTCTCTACAGTACTTGCAAGAACTACCGTTAGACACTTTAAAAATTGATCGCGCATTTATAATTGCGCTCAACGATAGTGATCCTGCGAACTCTGTTGCCAACTCAATTGTCCAGTTGGCAAGATTGTTCAACCTTCAGACTGTGGCAGAAGGTGTGGAGACTGATGATCAAAATCAGAGTATAAGATCGCTTGGAGTTCATCATATCCAAGGTTACCTCTATTCCAAGCCTGTCGCTGCCAGTGAGCTGGCAACCACGATCAAGACAATTGAATTGCAAAGTGGATTCTCCGAGCAACACGCAGCTTGACGCCCAAGACTACTCAAACATGCTGATTGATTGCTCGACAGCCTGAACAAGCAGGCTTTATCCTGTTGCCTGGGCTCTCCGCTTGGTCAGCGTGGGCTTAAGTCAGTATATGTAAAGTAGTGATATACATGACCACGCAGACTAGGCTGAATTACCGTCGCCACGCTTAATTAACGTCACGCCTGTCTGCCATTGGTATCTGCCACTAAGCTGAGCAGGTTTATTGACCAGATTCGGTGAATTCGCCTCGTCGTCGACTCATATTGACTGACGCTCCGAGTGAGCTCAGCTCCTACCAGCTGATGGCTAATTTTTCAACAACAGTTTCAGTCGCCTGGATTCATGCGCATACGGAACATCAGTAAGGACCGGAACATATTCTTCTTGATACCGTAGTTGGTCATTTTAAGAAGATACGCTAGCGTCTCGAATATTTTCTACAGTATAATCGCTGTATATCATGAAGTATGAATGGGTGGGTAGTCAGATCAGTCAAGAAGCACGGGAAGGTGATCTGCTCAAGGGATTTTACACACGGCGTCTATGACAACCGCACAATTTAGTATCTTCATTATTCTAGCTGCGACCATGTCGCTATTTATCTGGAATCACTGGCGGTATGACATAGTTGCCGGTTTGGCGTTAATGGCCTGCGTCTACACCGGCATTGTACCAGTCGACCATGCCTTCGAGGGCTTCTCGCACCCGGCTGTTATCACGGTAGCGTGTGTCCTGGTGATCAGCCAGGCCCTCCAATCCTCGGGGGTGGTTGGATTTTTTCTGAGCTACCTAGCTCTGTTTCGGCGTACAGCCAGAACACAGCTTGCTGCCAACTGCATCACAACATCCATCCTTTCTGCATTCATGAACAATATTGGCGCATTGGCGTTGATGCTGCCAATCACAGTTCGAGATGCTCGCAAAGCAAAGCGCGCAGCTTCGACATTGCTGATGCCTTTGTCCTTTGCAAGTCTATTAGGCGGCCTCGTTACACTGATAGGCACACCGCCCAACATAATAATCGCCAGCGTTCGAGCAGATCATTCTGGCGAGCCATTCAGTATGTTCGACTTCACTCCAGTTGGTCTGGCAGTGGCGGTTTCCGGGGTTTCATTTCTGGTGATAGCCAGTAGGTATCTGTTGCCAAAACGCCAACAACAAGACAACGGTGAGCAATCCCGTATCGCTCGTTACCTGACCGAAGTCCTAATTCCGCCAACATCACAATTGGTCGGGAAAACAGTGGGCTCTCTCGAAACCATGTGCGAGAACGAAGCTTCCGTCATGGCTATTGTTCGCGACAACAGCAGACGCCTGGCGCCCGGAACAAACGAAGCTATTCAGCCAAACGATGTTCTGATACTGCATGGTGATAGTGAAGCCTTACAACCATTGTTCGAAGACACATCCCTGGTACATGCTGGCGCCGAACTGACTGACCCTGGTTGGCTTAAATCGCCCGATGTGATCGTCATCGAAGCTGTGGTAATGCCTAACTCCATGATCGAAGGTTTCGCTAGCCGTAGTATAGAGATACACAAACGCTTCGCGGTCAATTTGCTGGCAATTGCAAGAGAGGACCATCCAACAGTAGCTCGTTTGAAAAACGTTCGATTCAAAACTGGCGATGTATTGCTCTTGCAAGGAGAGAAACAGGCATTGGAACAGTTCTGTGCCAATCTCGGCTGCCTTGCTATAAAAAACAGAGGCATGGAAATCACGCCAAAACGAGCTGCCTTGACCACCCCATTTGTTTTTGCGCTTGGAATATTAGCCACTGCGTTTGGGCTACTTCCCGTTCAAATTGCTTTCGCTACGGTAGTTGGCGCACTGGTGTTACTCAAAGCCGTGTCTTTACGCGAGGCATACCGCAGCATCGAGTGGCCTGTGATCGTGCTCCTGGGCTTTTTGATTCCTGTCGGTGAGGCGCTGCAAACGACCGGTGCCACTGCCCTGATCGCTGAAGCATTGGTATCGGTAGCCGAGGATATCCCGTTGTGGGTGTTACTGACATTGATCCTGGTAACCAGCATGGGACTCTCAGATCTTGTGCACAACACACCGACGGCAATTCTGATGGCACCTATTGCCCTGAGTCTCGCAGATACACTTTCCATGTCCGCAGACCCCTTACTGATGGCTGTGGCGATAGGTGCCGCCTCCCCCTATCTCACCCCGGTTGGGCATCAATCCAATACACTGGTACTGGGCCCTGGTAGCTATCAGTTCAGCGATTATTGGCGACTCGGATTACCATTGGATATGGTGATCGTTGCAGTGGCAGTTCCAATGATTATACTGGTCTGGGCTTAAGGTTCGGGTTTCGTTCACTCAAAACGCTATCCATCACGAATACGACGCCCGATCAGACAGTCAGCCGGAGAAGAGCTGTGCAGCAAACTGACAAGACCAGCTCCGCAACTTCTA